>VAWY01000019.1 GCA_005888335.1 Actinomycetota bacterium | reverse complement strand
CGCGGTCTGGTACCAGGCGAAGGCCGACGCGACGGCGCGCTCGCCGCCGTGCTCGGCGATCAGGGAGCCGATCGCCGGGTCGCGCATCGAGATCGACACGCCGTGCAGCGCGCGCGCGGCAAAGAGCTGCCACGGCACCGCGGCGAAGGCGAGGACGAGCGAGACCGCGCTGCGCAGGGCGATCGCGACGCCGAGGCTGCGCTTGTAGCCGAAGCGGTCCGCCAGCGAGCCGCCGAGCGGCTTGAGCGGGATCGCGACGATCAGGTTCAGCGAGGCGAGCAGCCCGACCTGGCTGAGGCTCAGGCCCAGCTTGCGATGGGCGTAGAGCGGCAGCGCGAACGTGATCAGCGCGAAGCTCAGGCGCGAGAAGAAGCCCTCCGCGAGGATCGCGAGCAGCGTGCGGTCGACGGGTGCCAGGCGGGGACGCATCGCCTATCCGGCGACCAGGGCGACCGACCCGACGGTCGCGAGCGGCGGCACGAGCTCGACCTCCTCGAGCGCGTAGGCCTCGATGTAGTCGGCGATCCGCTCGGTGGCGTCCGGGACGCCCTTGTAGCCCGGGAAGTAGTTGGCGTCGACGATCACCGGGCCGTCGGGCGACTCGATCACGTCGAGGCCGTAGATGCCGAGGCCCAGCGCGCGCCCGGCGCGCAGCGCGATCTCGCGGACGTCCTCGTCGACCGGAACGGGCCGCCCGGGGACCGAGTAGCTCATCGCGGTGAACTGCTTGCGCACCGCGAAGGCCTCGTCGCCGACGACGTAGATCTTCAGATCCTCGCCCGGCCCCGGGATGAACTGCTGGACGAGCACCGGCGCCTGCGCGCACGCGCTCTCGGTGAGCGACTCGACGTCGCGCACGAGGCACACGCCCCGGCCGCGATAGCCCATGTAGGGCTTGATGACCAGCGGGCGCCTCCTGAGCACCTGATCGAACGCCGAGGCCTCGCCCATCACCCACGTGCGCGGCGTCGGCAGGTCCGCGTCGGCGAGCAGCCGCGTGGCGATGAACTTGTTCTGGACGACGGCGGACGCGGGGTAGGGGTTGACGATCCGAGCGCCCCGCGCGTGCAGCACGCCGGCGAGGCTGAGCGAGAGCTCGGTGTGCGACTTGAGCACGTAGAGGTCGTGCTCGGGCTCGATCCCGCTGAGGAGGCGCACCTCCTCCTCAGCGATCGTGGCGTCGACGTCGAAGCCGCGTCGGCGTAGGCGGTCATAGATGGCGGCCAGTAGCGGACTCGGCACGTCCGGCACGCGCCGCGCAATCATGAAGTGGATCCTCATCGGGCCACTTCCTCCGCACCCTCCGTAGAGATGCGGCGGTTTCCGGCCTCGGAATCCGCCGCAACACCGACTGTTGTTCCCCGCCGGAACGGACCGTTGGTGGGGAACTTTCACACTTCGCCGGTGAGCTGGCTCACCCGAAGCCGGGGTAGAGTCCAAAGGCGGACGGGTCGGCGACCGCCCGCGGATCGACCGCCCGAGCCGCGGCGAGCGCGCCCGCGAGCGCGTGCAGCAGCAGGTCGCGCACCGCGTCGCGGCGCAGGTCGCCGTGGTCGAGCCAGTCCAGGCAGACGCCCTCGATGTAGCTGAGCCAGCCCTCCAGCGACGCGCGCAGCGCCGGGCGCGGGCGCCGCGCGCCGGTCAGCCCGGCGACGATGAGCTCGACGAACGCTGCGCGCTCGCGCGAGACGATGCCGCGCACCTTCGGGTCCGAGCCGATCCCGCCGGCCATCAGCGCGCGGTAGCCCTCGGGGTGCTGCTCGACGAAGTCCAGGTAGGCGTCGAGCCCGGTGGCGAGCCGCTCGGCGGGCGGCCGGCCGGGGTCGGTCGCCGTGCGCTCGCGCAGCTCGCGCGCGGCCTGCTCGATGACCGCCGTGTAGTAGCCGCGCTTGCTCCCGAAGTAGTAGTAGAGCAGCCCCTTCGCGACGCCCGCGCGCTCGGCCAGGGCGTCGATCGACAGCTCGTCGTAGGCGTGGTGGGCGAAGAGCTGCCGCCCGAGGGCGAGCAGCTCGGCGCGCCGGTCGTCTTGACTTTTGTTCAAGGCGCGCTACTGTACCGCGCTCGCTCATTTTGAACTTTCGTCAAGAGCACCTTTTCATCAAACAGAGGAGTCAAGAGCAGCAATGGTTCAGGTCGACGTCTTCTGGTCCTACGGCCTCGGCGCGAGCATGGCGCTCGCCGCCGGACGCCAGCTCAAGGCGCGCCGCGAGCAGGCGGCCGCCACCCCGCCCGCCGATCGCCTGCCGGGCGATCCCGCGGACCCGGGCAGCCTCTGGCGCAACCCGTTCTTCCTCAAGACGATCCTCTACGCGGCGCTCCTCTTCGCGCCGAGCGGGGCGTACCTGCTGTGGAACTTCCCCGACTGGGAGACGATGCAGGCGGGCACGCGCGACCTGCCCGCGTGGCTCGTCGTCTGCTTCGCGATCACCAACGTCACGCAGGCGATGCTCGGCTTCTGGGTCGTCGAGCGCCTCATGGTCGCCGGCCGGCGCTACGCCGCGCTGCTCCAGGTCCCGCTCGCCTACCTCGGCATGTTCTTCATCCTCGTCCACGGCTGGGACGGCACCGGCTGGCGGCGCTTCTTCTCGCCCGACGCCGCGCACTACCGCGCGTGGGACGGCGACTGGGCGCGCTGGCTGACCAGCGACGTCGCGCTGACGCTCGCGGCGATGGGCGCCGTGCTGCTGCCCGTGCTCTTCACCGCGCTCGTCCGCTGGCAGCGGCAGGGCTACGCGCTGGCCGCTGACGGCGAGCCGCGCCCGGGCGCGGCGGCGATCGTCGCCCTGCATCTCGCGCTCGTCTTCGGCGCCGCGCTGAGCCTCGCGGTGGCCGCCCACGGGCTCATCGCCACGCTCGGCACGATCCCCGGCGCCGCGGCCGGCATCGCTCTCGCCGCCGCTGCGTTCGCGCCCGGCGGTCCCGTCCACCGCATCGCCCGCTCGCTCGGTTGGGCGCACCCGGCCCGCAAGGAACAGGGATCCGGTGCGTTCCAACCCGCATGAATCTCCGCCATGCGCTCCCTCTCGCACTCGCCTGCCTGGCGTCGGCACCCGGCGTAGCCGCCGCTGCCGACGTCCCGGCGGGCGCGGTCTGGACCGAGGCGACGATCCCGTCCACCGACGGCGTCCAGCTGCACGCCGACATCCTGCGGCCCAAGCGTGCGCTTCACGCGATCCGCGCGGGCGCACCTGCGCAACGCGCGCTTCGTGCGGCTCACGCTCGTCGCCGGCGCGACGCGCCAGGCCGTCGTCCTGCGCCGGTAGCGACATCGCGTGCCGCCCGCCCCGGGGCGCTCGGGGCGGGCGGGATGCCGTGCGGGTTTCCGGGGAAGGATGGTGGGGCAGAGGCGTCTGCAGCTACACGGAGGTGGTGTGCCGCATGAACAACGGCCTCTTGCAGAACCGCAAGCTCGTGATCGCGCTCGCCGTGGTCGTTGTCATCGCCGTGGCGCTGATCCTGCTCGTCGTCCTGGGCGGCAGTGGCGGAGGCGGTGGCGGAGGCGGCGGCTACTAGACGGAACCAGCCATCTACCCGCCGTACATCCGCTCCTCGTAGTCGCGGATCATCCGCCCGGCGCAGAACTCCGGGCCGATCGTGCGCAGCGACGCCTTGACGCGCGCGAGCCACGCGCGCGGCAGGCCGTCGCCGTCGCGGTCGTAGAACTGCGGCACGAGCTCCTGCTCGAGCAGCCGGTACAGATCGTCGGCGTCGCGCTCGTCCTGGGCCCAGTGGTCGTGGTCCTCCTCGCCCGAGAAGCCCCAGCCGTTGCGCCCGTCGTAGCCCTCGGCCCACCAGCCGTCGAGCACGCTGAGCTGGAGCCCGCCGTTCATCGCCGACTTCATGCCGCTCGTCCCGCTGGCCTCCAGCGGCGGGCGGGGCAAGTTGACCCACACGTCGCAGCCGCGGACGAGCCGCGCGCCGACCTGCAGGTCGTAGTCCTCGAGGAAGACGACGCGCTCGCCGACGTGCGGCGCGTCGCGCACGGCGAAGAGGTTCTGGACCAGGCGCTTGCCCTCGTCGTCGCGCGGATGGGCCTTGCCGGCGATGAGGATCTGGACCGGGCGGTCGCCGGCGAGGAGCCCGAGCGCGCGCCCGACGTCGTGCAGCAGCAGGTGCAGCCGCTTGTAGGTGGCCAGCCGCCGCGCGAAGCCGATCGTCAGCGCGCCCGGGTCGAACGCGCGGGCGGCCGACTCGACGTAGTGGCGCGGCTCGCCGCGCGCGACGCGGTCGAGCAGGCTGCGCTCGCGCACCCACACCACGAGCTTGCGGCGCTGCTCCTGGCGCACCGCCCACAGCTCCTCGTCGGGGATCGCGTCGACCGCGGCCCACGTCTCGGGATCGACGCAGCGGTCCATCCAGCCTTCGCCCAGGTACCGGTTGAGCAGGTCGCGCATCAGCGGGCCGACCCACGACGGGACGTGCACGCCGTTGGTGACGTGGGTGATCGGCACGTCCTCGACCGCGCGGTCCGGCCACAGCGCGTGCCACATCGCGCGCGCGACCTCGCCGTGGCGGCGGCTGACGGCGTTGGCGGCGCGGCTCGTGCGCAGCGCGAACTGCGTCACGCCGAACGGCTCGGCCTCGTCTTCGGGGTGCGTGCGCCCCAGGCGGATGATCAGGTCGGGGTCCGTTCCGAGCTCGGCGATGGTGCGGCGCAGGGCGTCGGTGATCTGGGCGGGCGGGTAGGTGTCGTTGCCCGCCGGGACCGGCGTGTGGGTGGTGAAGACCGTGCGCCGGCGCACGCCCTCGAGGGCCTCCTCCAACGGCGCGCCCTCGGCGACCGCGTCGCGCGCCTGCGCCAGCGCCGCAAAGGCCGCGTGCCCCTCGTTGAGGTGCACGACGCCGGGCGTGATGCCCAGCTCGCGCAGCACGTCGACGCCGCCGAGGCCGAGCAGGGCGTACTGCGCGAGCCGCGTGTCGGGGTCGCCGTCGTACAGACGCGAGGTGATCCAGCGCGTCACGCCGTCGTTCTCGGGCAGCTCGGTGTCGAGGAGGAACAGCGGGACGCGGCCGACCTGGACGCGCCAGACGTTGGCGTGCACCTCGGCGTCGCGCACGGGGATGGTGATCCGCAGGGGCGCGCCGTCGCTCCCGCTGACGAGGACGGCCGGCGTGCGCTCGGGATCGGTCGGCACCCAGTACTCCTGCTGCCAGCCCGAGGCGTCGATGCGCTGGCGGAAGTAGCCGCGCCGGTACATGAGCCCGATGGCGACCAGCGGCAGCGCGCGGTCGGAGGCCTCCTTGAGGATGTCGCCGGCCAGGGCGCCCAGGCCGCCCGAGTAGATCGGCAGCGACGAGTGGATGGCGTACTCGGCGCAGAAGAAGGCGACCGGGCGCTCGGGGCTGACCGGCCCGTCGGCGGCGGGCCGGGCGAGGTCGTCCTGCACCGCCTGCTCGAATGCGGCGATGCGCTCCAGGGCGGCGCCGTCCTCGGCCGTCCGGGACAGCGCCTCCCACGAGGCCTCCTGCAGCAGCCGCACCGGGTTGTTGCCGCACAGGCGCCAGCGGCGCTCGTCGATCGAGCGAAAGGCGTCTGTGCCCCCGGGCAGCCAGCTCCAGCGGTAGTTGTAGGCGAGGCGGGCGAGCCCGGCGAGCGGCTCGGGGATCCGGGCGGCGAGCGCGGCGGCCGCCCGGCCCAGCTCGTCGTTGCCTGCGGTCACCGGCCGCAGGATGCCAAAAGTCAGCGCAGTCGAGCGGTGCCCTCGAAGATCGCCGTGACCAGGGCGAGCAGGTCGGCCGTCAGGTCGGTCACCTTCTCGGCGCCGTGATCGAGGACCTGGGCCTGGACGAGCTCGCCGATGCCGCCGACGAGAGCGCGCAGGAACAGGTCCGGGACGGGCGCGATGCCGGGGTCCTCCTCGGCGGCCAGGGCGCTGAGCACGCGGTACTGCTCGACGTAGCGCTCGTAGACGCGCCGGCGGAGCTCGACGGCTTTCGGGCCCGCCCCGAGCACGTCGATGAGAAACACGCGCGCGAGGTCGGGCTCGGCGGCGAGCGTGGCGGTGTAGACCTCCATCGAGGCGCGCAGTCGCGTGCGCCAGTCCGGGTTCTCCAGGCGCGCGACGGCGGCGAGCATCTCGCCGATCAGCGCCTCGCTGCCGGTCTCGTAGGCGACGAGGAAGCAGTCCTCCTTGTCGCGGAACTGCTCGTAGAACGTGCGGCGCGACACGCCGGCGAGCTGGACGACGTCGGCGACGGAGACCCGCGCGTAACCCTTGGCGGCCACGGCGCGCGCCATCGCGTCGAGCATCCGCGCGCGCTGGTTGGCCCACACGGCGGTCCGGCTCTCGTCCCAGCCCTCCTCGGGTTCGAGCGCGCGGAAGAACAGCGAGTCCCCGCTCCAGCGTGTCACGCGCCCGCCGCGCCGCCGGCGCCGGCTGGCGTTGCCCTCCGTCGTCATGCTCTGTCCCTTTAACCATAAGGAAGTCTCCCGTACGCCACGGTCACGAGTCGTTGACCGGCGCCTCAGGCGCCTCTCAGGAAATCCACAGGGAAGCGGCCGATACTGGTGCCCGAATGAGCGATCAGCACCGAGTCCTCGTGGTCGACGACGAGCCGAACATCGTCGACGTCATCAGCATGGCCCTGCGCTTCCAGGGCTTCGACGTGGAGTCGGCCGGGACCGGGGGCGAGGCGATCGCCGCGGTGTCGGCGTTCAAGCCGCACCTGATCGTCCTCGACGTGATGCTGCCGGACATGGAGGGCTTCGACGTCGCCAACCGCCTCGGCGCCCAGCGCTCGCGCGTGCCGATCATCTTCCTGACCGCGCGCGACGCCACCGAGGACAAGATCCGCGGGCTGACGCTGGGCGGCGACGACTACGTCACCAAGCCGTTCAGCCTCGAGGAGCTCGTCGCGCGGATCCGGACGATCCTGCGCCGCGCCGGTCTCGCCGACGCGGAGTCCAGCCGGCTGGTCTTCGAGGACCTCGAGCTCGACGAGGACGCGCACGAGGTGCTGCGCGGCGGCGAGCTCGTCGAGCTGACGGCGACCGAGTACCGGCTGCTGCGCTACCTGATGCTCAACCCGCGCCGGGTGCTCACGCGCAGTCAGCTGCTCGAGCACGTCTGGGACTACGACTTCGGCGGCGACGCGCGCGTGCTGGAGACCTACGTCAGCTACCTGCGCAAGAAGCTCGACGTCCACGGCCCGCCGCTCATCCACACCGTGCGCGGCGTCGGCTACGCGCTCCGCCAGCCACGGGCATGATGGCGTCGCTGCGGGCCCGGCTGGTCGCCGGCCTGCTGGCGCTGGCGGCCGCGGGGCTGCTGCTGCTCGGCGGGATCACCTACGCGGAGCAGCGCTCGTTCCTCTTCGACCGGCTCGATCAGCAGGTCCGCAGCGCGCCGGGCGCGGTCCAGCACGCCCTCGCCGACCAGGGCATCGGGCCCGCAGCGGACTCCGACGACCGCGGCCAAGGGCCGGGTCCCCGCGGCGGGCCCCCGCCGGGCAACCTGCTGCCGCCCGGGACCTTCGGCCAGCGCCGCGACGCGTCCGGCCGCGTGCTCGGCTCGGCCGTCATCGCCTACGGCACGAACGAGACCGACAGGCCGAAGCTTCCCGCGCGGCTGCCCACCGGCCGGCTGCTGACCGTCAACGGTCACGAGACGCGCTACCGCGTGCTCGCGGTGCCCGAACGCTTCGGCGGCGGCACGACGGTCGTCGCCGTGCCGATGCGCGAGGTCGACCAGACGCTCCATCGCCTGCTGCTCGTCGAGGGGCTCGTCATCGCGGGCGCGCTGCTCCTGCTCGGCGTGCTCGCCGAGCTCGTCGTCCGCGTCGGGCTGCTGCCGCTGGACCGCATCGGCCACACCGCGGGCGCGATCGCCGGCGGCGACCTCTCGCACCGCGTCGAGACGACCGACCCGCGCACCGAGGTCGGGCGGCTGGGCATCGCGCTGAACGCGATGCTCGACCGCCTCGAGCGCGCCTTCGCCGAGCGGCGCGCCAGCGAGAACCGCCTGCGCCAGTTCATCGCCGACGCCTCGCACGAGCTGCGTACGCCGCTGGCCTCGATCCGCGGGTACGCCGAGCTGTTCCGGATCGGCGCCGCGCGCCAGCCGGCCGAGACCGAGAAGGCCATGCGCCGCATCGAGGACGAGGCGCAGCGGATGGGGGCGCTCGTCGAGGACCTGCTGACGCTCGCGCGCGTCGACGAGGTCCCCGACGCGCCGCGCGCGCCGCTCGACCTGGCGCAGCTCGCGCGCGACGCCGTCTCCGACGCGCGCGCCACCGCGCCGGAGCGAGCGATCGAGCTGCGCGTCGTGGGGGAGGCCACCGTCCTGGGCGATCCCCACCAGCTGCGCCAGGTGCTCGCCAACCTGCTGCGCAACGCGCTCGTGCACACGCCGGCGGGCACGGCGATCGACGTCTCGCTCGAGCGCTCGGGCGATCAGGTCGTCCTGACCGTGCGCGATCACGGCCCCGGGCTGCCGACCGGCGACGCGGACGCGCTCTTCGAGCGCTTCTGGCGCGCGGAGGGCGGGCGCGAGCGCGGCAAGGGCGGCGCGGGCCTGGGCCTGGCGATCGT
>VAWY01000018.1 GCA_005888335.1 Actinomycetota bacterium | reverse complement strand
CCAGCGCCAGGGCTTCCGGATGCGCTCGATCGAGCGCGACGCGTTCACCGAGGCGACGGGTTATGAGGCGCGCCTCCAGGTGGACGGCATCGAGCTGCGCGACCGGGTCTGGCTCGATCTCTGCGTCGACGAGCAGGCCCCCTTTCGTCGTCGGCGGCTGTAACGCGCCGGCAGCTGGCGAGACCCCTCCGCCATGATCCCCTCCGAGTACGACGTCGTCATCATCGGCGCCGGCCCTGCCGGCGAGCACTGCGCCGGCGCGCTGGCCGGCCACGGTCTGCGCGTGGCGATCATCGAGCGCGAGCTCGTCGCCGGGGAGTGCTCCTACCTGGAGACGCTGACCGAGCTCACCGCCGCGGTCGAAGCGGCGCGCTCGGCTGCCGCCGTCGGGCGCGCCGCGTGACGAAGAGGCCGCGCGACGCGTCTTGACGACATAGACACGACACGGAGGTCGTCTGCATGGCCATTCGCGCCCGCCACAGCGCGCTGCTCGCCGTGACCCTGCTCGGCGCGGTCACCGCACCGCCCGCGCTCGCCGCCGGCACACCAGCCGCGAAGCGGCAGTTCGTCTCCACCGCCGTCGAGCTGCCCGGCGATGTCGTCCAGCTTCCCCTCCACCGGGGCACGAGCGGCGGGCGCACGGTCTACTACGTCGTCCTCGAGTCCTCGGACGACGTGCACAAGCTGGCCAACGCGCGCGGCACCGCCGCCGTCCAGAAGGTCAGCGTGCGCGACGGCGTCGTCGACTTCCCCGCGACCGTCGACTTCGCACCACAGCGCACCGTCGTCCCCGGCCCTGCCGGCTTTCCGCCCGACCTGGCGACGCCAGGCGCGGTCGGCGATCCCGGCTACAGCCCGCTGATCGAGCTGCCCGACGGCACGGTGCTCAACGCGCCGCAGATCGCCAACGACACCGGCCAGGCCGACAAGGTCGTCGCGCTCGACCGTGCCACCGGCACGGTCCTGTACCGCGAGACGAACGGCGAGTCCCGCACGCACGCGGTCCGCTACGCCTCCTTCGACGCCTCCGACCCGGTCGCGGCGGCGCTGGAGAACGCGACATACGCGCCGGCGCTCGGCGACGCGCCCAAGCTCGACGGCGACGGCACCGACTCGGCGCGCGCGAGCCTGGCCGCCTTCGTCAACGGCCCGACCGGCCCGGACAACCCGCAGCGCCAAGGGCTCAACTCCGCGCTGCTCGACGGCCTCGACCCGCTCAACGTCCTGCGCTGGCTGCCCCAGCAGGGCCGCTACAGCCCGTTGTGGGACGTCCACCTCGCCGCGTGGACGACCGCCCCGCGGCGGATCACCCAGTGGGACGACGTCCACGACCTCGCGCGCGCCGGCAAGGTAACCGGCCCGGGTCGCGCGGCCTTCGACGCGGCCGGGTTCATCGTCAACTGCCCGATCATCAGCCTCGTGGGCTGAGCAAGCCGCAACAAAGCCCCGGCTGCGCGGACTGTTGCCCATGGCCGCCTCGCAATGCTCGGTCGTTCGTCTCGCCGGGGGCCGGCGGCTGGGCCTGCGGCGCTGGCCGGGCGAGGGCGATCCGCTGGTCCTGCTGCACGGGCTGCTCGACAGCGCGGACGGCTGGAGCGATCTCGCCCGGCACACCCGGCGGCCCTTTCTCGCCTTCGACCTGGCCGGATTCGGCCGCTCGGACCATCCCGAGCGGCCGGAGATCAGCGCCTACGCCGGCGACGTCGTCGAGGCGTTCGAGTCCCTCAACGTCGAGCGCTGGCGCTTCGCCGGCCCGGTCGCGGCCCTCTGGGGCGAGCACGACGCGCTCGTTCCCCCAGCTCACGCGCGCGGGTTGCGCGCCGCAGCGCCCCAGGCGACCGTGCAGGTCTGGCCTGGAATGGGCCATCACCCCCAGCGCGAGCGGCCGCGCCAGCTCGCCCACTTCGTCGAGTGGCACGCCGCCGCCGCCGAGCGCCGCAGCTCGCCGTGGCCCGCGCTCGCGGCCTGACCGCTCACTGCCACTCTGACCAGGTGACGATGCCGAGGCCGGGACGCGGCACGTCCGGGAGCATGGCCAGATACTCGAGCAGATGGCCGTCGGGATCGCGAAAGTAGACCGCGGCGGCCGGCATCCAGCCGATGACGCTGGGCTCATTGGCGGGCTCGCCGAAGAACGACAGCGGAGCGACGCCGTGCTGCTTCAGCGTGTCATGTTGTCATGTGCGCAAAGGAGATCCTCGAGCGCGACGTCGAAGGCGACGTGCAGCGTGAGGCCCAGTGGCGCCGAGCCGATGCTCCAGAGCATGGCCGCCCGGGCGGCCCGACCCAGAGGAACGCCGCTCCACGGTCGGGCATCTCGAGGGCGACCGGCAGCCCGACGACGTCGCGATAGAACGCGACCGACCTGTCGAGATCCGCCACGGTGAGATGGGTCTCGAAGAGCCCACCGAGGGGGACGGGACCACGATCGCTCACGTGATCAGCCGACCTCCCCGCAGAGCTTCGGCGTCAGCATCGGCTGTCTCGGCATCAGGGCACCGAAGGCGGCGGCGGCGATGACCGCACCGAGCGGAGGTGCGAGCAGGTAGATCCAGAGGCCGCCGAACTCGCCGGCGACGATCGCCGGCGCGAGGCTCCGGGCGGGGTTGAAGCTCGCGCCCGTCAGCCGCGCGGCCGCCCAGATCAGCACGGTGAGCGCGCCGACCGCCGCGAGCGGCGTCCACCGCGCCAGTCGTGCGGACGACAGGAAGGCGAAGAGGACGCCGAGGAGCACCGCGGTCAGCGCCGACTCGATCGCCACCGCGCCCAGCGCGCCGACCGACGCGGCCGGCATTGTCACCGCGTCGTTGACCTCGGCGGCGCCCGAGCCCCACAGCGACACGAAGGCGCTCGTCGCGACGAGTGCGCCGAGCGCCTGGCTGGCGGCGTAGGCGGCGAGGTCGTGACGGTGGACCTGACCTCGCAGCCAGAAGCCGAGCGTGACCGCCGGGTTGAGGTGGGCGCCGCTGCGGCGCCCGATCGGCGAGATGGCCACCAGCGCCGCGAGGATCCCGAACGTCAGTCCGATGATCGCGAAGCGCAGGTCGGGGGCGGAGATCCTCGCCGGCGAGGTGCGGTCGGACACGAGCGCGACGACCGAGAAGCCGACGCCGAGCTGGATCGCCGTGCCCGCGAACTCGCAGAAGCACTCGACGACGTGAACGCCCCGCCTATCGCGCATCGACGTCGACGTCCTCCGGGTCGGACGAATCGTCGAGCAATCGCGCCACCCGGGCGTTGATCAGCGCGGCGGCGGCGATGACGAAAGCGAGGGCCACAAGGGCCGCCGCGACGCTGCCGCTCGTCACGGCGAGCGCGATCACGACGACGCCGCCGACGGCAAGCAGCGTCACGCCGAGGAGGAGCGCGGTCATGTCGGTCAGCTCGCCCGCAGCGCGGCCGAGCCGAACAGCGCGCTGAAGGCGCGGCACCAGATCAGCACCGTGGCGCCGCGCACAACAAACCCGGCCGGCAGGTCGTACTGCTGGTCACCGCGATTGCCCTTCAACGCGCCGAGGTCGGCGACACCGTCGGCGGAGCCGTCCGTGCCGCCGCCGGGCGCGACGCGGACGCGAAGGTCCGGGCCAGGGGAGGTCGAGAACCCGGTGAGCGTGACGACGCGCCGCCCGCCGGCCAGCCGCACGACGTGAGCGGTGCCGGTGGTCTCGTGCTCGCCGGAGGCGAACACGCCCGAGGCGAGCTGGACGTTCGCGGCCTGCCCGCCCGCCGGCGTCGGCGCGTGGCTGGCCGGCGCGCCGACGGCGACGTGCTCGTGGACAACGCGCTCGTGCAGCGTCGAGACCGCGAGATAGGCGGCGACCGCGCCCGCCGCGACGAGGTAGCCGGCGATGACCGGCGCACGCAGCGCTCTCCGGCGGCGCACGAGCGCCACGCAGAGCGCCGCGGCGAGCAGGTACCACAGGGCTGTCAGCCCCATGGCAGTCCGGAACGTGCCGGCGATCACGCCACCGGTCAGCCAGACACCGCCGACGAAGGCGGTGGCCACGACCGGTGCGGCGAACCAGCGGACGCCGGCGCGCGGCGCAGCGCGGGAGGAGGCGGTAGCCATGGTTCATCGGTCGCGCGGATGCGCCGCCGCGTTACGCGAGTGCGTTCCCGCGGGCTCCCCGAAATGGGACGCCGGCTGTCACCCGAGCGCCGCCAATCCCGAGCACCGCTGACCGCCCGGCTGGACCCGCGGTCGGCGGCGGGTTAGATTCGGCTCGCGGGCGGGTCGCAAGCGATGCCGATCCAAGCGCAGCAGAGGATTCCGCCGGCCACCGATGAGATCGCGTTGCTGGCGCGGCTGCGCGAGGGCGACGAGCGGGCGTTCGAGACGCTTGTCAACCGGTACTACGCGACGATGCTGGCGGTCGCGCGGGGTTACGTCAGGACCCACGCCGTCGCTGAGGAAGTCGTGCAGGACGCGTGGGTCGCGGTCCTCAAGGGGCTGGACCGCTTCGAGGGTCGCTCGTCGCTGAAGACGTGGATCATGCGCATCGTCGCGAACATCGCGATGACGCGCGGCGTGCGCGAGGCGCGCAGCATGCCGTTCTCGTCGCTCGCTCCGGAGGGCGAGGAGCCGGCGGTCGAAATGGAGCGATTCCGCGGGCCGCAGGACGGCTTCCCCGGCCACTGGAAGGCCTATCCCCGCAACTGGCGCTCGCTCCCCGAGCACGCACTGCTCGGACGCGAGACGCTCGAGCTGCTGGCGCGCGCGCTCGAGAACCTCCCGGCGGCGCAGCGGACCGTCGTCACCCTGCGCGACATCTACGGCTGCAGCGCCGAAGAGGTGTGCACGGCGCTCGAGGTCTCCCCCGCCAACCAGCGGGTGCTGCTACACCGGGGCCGCTCTCGGTTGCGTGCCGCGCTCGAGCAGCACGTCGATGACTGAATCCGACCAGCACATCACGTGCCGGGAGGTCGTCGAGCTCGTCACCGACTACCTCGAGGGCGCGCTGAACGCCGATGAGACCTCGCTCTTCGAGCAGCACCTGAACTTCTGCGACGGCTGCGTGACCTACGTCGACCAGCTGCGGCTGACCACCGAGACGGTCGGGCACATAGCGGAGGACGACGTGCCGCCGGAGGCGCGCGAGCGGCTGCTGACGGCGTTTCGCGACTGGAGGGCCTCGTGATCGCCTACAAGTTCCTGCGACTGGAGGGCACCAGCGTCTTCACGGGCTTCGCCTGGCGCCTCCGACCTGCCGTACTGGGCAGGCCAGCACCTGTACGAGGTCGAGCTCGCCGGAGAGGTCGTCGAGGAGCCGACGAAGGTCATCGCGTCGCGTGGCCGGCTCCGACGGCGCATCGAAGCGTGGGACGCCGGGCTGCGTGACGCCTACACGCGGATGTGCGCCGACCGCGGCCACGAGCTCGCCCGCGCCGCGTCGCCGCCGTTGGAGCAGTGGGAGGCGGCGATCGAGCCGTCGGTGGCCGAGGGCCCGGCGCTGCTCGGCTTCGTGGCGGCGCGCATCGCCGAGGAGGGTTCGGGCCCCGAGGCATATCGCGCCGAGCGCGCGCGTCAGACGGACTGGCTCGTCGAGCGGCTCGCCTTGACCCGTTGACCATCCGACACGCCACCCCACCGAGCCACCGATGAGCGCGACCGACGGTCTCTCGCTGGACGAGCTCCAGCGCCGACCGATGATTAACACCACAGGAGGCCGGCATGCCCGACGTCAGCTACAAGCTCATCCACGAGATGGACGGCATCTACGGGGACATCGCCCGCCGGGCGCGCGCGGAGCTCGGCGTCAGCTCCTTCGGCATGCAGATCATGTCCCTGCCGCCGAGCTGGCCCGGCTATCCCGACCACGACCACGGTCCGGCGGCCACCGATCCCGGCCAGGAGGAGGTCTACCTCCCCCTGGAGGGTGACGGCATGCTGCTGGCCGACGGTCACGAGTACGCGTTGCGCCCCGGCGTCGCCGTCCGCGTCGGGCCCGAGCAGCGTCGCCGGATCGTGCCCGGCGAGCGTGGGCTGCGCTTCGTCGCGCTCGGCGGGATCCCCGGTGCGTTCGCGGCGCCGGCGTGGACGGAGATCGGCGCGGCACCGCCGGTCCCGGCATCGCGGTAGGACGTGCGCAGATGGCCGCTACCGTCGACTCCTCGCTCCTCGCCGCTGCCCAGCGCGGCGACGAGAGCGCGTTCGCCCGCCTGACACGGCCGTATCGACACGAGTTGCACGTGCACTGCTACCGGCTGCTCGGCTCGCCGCATGACGCCGAGGACGCCCTGCAGGAGACGATGCTCCGGGCCTGGCGGCAGCTGCCGCGCTTCGAGGAGCGCGCGACGCTGCGCACGTGGCTGTACCGCATCGCCACCAACGCGTGCCTGCGTACGCTCGAGCGACGTCCGCCGCCGCTGCTGCCCTACCCGGACGATCTACCCGACGCCTCCGCGACCGACGGCGACCCGCACGCCACCGTCGAAGAACGCGAGTCCGTCGAGCTCGCGTACGTGACGCTGCTGCGGCGGCTCCCGCCGCGTCAGCGAGCGGCGCTCGTGCTGCGCGAGGCATTGGACTGCTCGACGGCCGAGATCGCGCGCCTGCTCGACACGTCCGCGGCCGCGGTCAACAGCGCGCTGCAGCGCGCCCGGGCGACGCTCGACGAACACCACGGCCTCCCACGGCACCGGCCGGCCAGCGACGAGGCCGAACGCCGGCTTGTCGACGAGTTCATGCGCGTCTGGGCCGACGTCGACATCGCCGGACTGGCCGCTCTGCTCACGCGCGAAGCGGTCCTGACGATGCCGCCCGAGGACGTCCGTATCGACGGCGCGGACGCGATCGCCGGCTTCTTCGGCTCGGTACCCGCCGAGGGCCGGCTCGACGAGATCCGCCTGCGCCCGACGCGCGCCAACGGGCAACCGGCGCTCGCCGCCTACCTCCGCGACCACGACGACGGCGAGCACCGCGCCTACGGGATCATGGTGCTCACCATCGACGGCGACCGCCTCGCGGCGATCACGGGCTTCCCCGGACCCGAGGTGTTCGCGCTGTTCGGGCTCCCGATGACCCTGGACTGACGTGGCCGACGACGAGCAGCTGGCCGGCCGCGTCCGCGCCGTGCTGGTTGACGCCGACAGCACGACTGGGAGCCGGGGATAGCCCGGTCGGGCCTGTTCTGGACGATCGCCGTCGCGCCGTCGGCGATCAGCGTCGAGCCCGCGACCGGCCGCGCGCGCTTCCACGCCCGCAACGTCGCGGTGCGCGACTTCCATGACTTCCTGAGCTCGGTCCAGGGCGGAGGGCCGGGGCCGCTCCCCGCGCACGTGAGCTTCGACGTGCGCTGGGCCGGCCAGGGCGAGCAGCGCAGGATCCGCGATAAGCGCTTCGGCTTCTCAGGCCGTTATGTCACCGGCCCGGCGACCGTCACCGGCCCGGTGACGGGTCCGTGAGGCACTCGCATCCTGACTATCTCGTGTAGGCGCTCGAAGGTGGCCAAGGTCAGGCTGACCTCGCCGGAGGGCGAGTCCGCGGAGGTCGACGTAAGGCCGACGATGTCATGTGGCGCGAGGCGGAGGAGCACCGGACTCGCAGCGAGCCGAACGCCCGGTGAGCATCGGCGTACCGCACGCGAAGCTCGTCGACGAGCTGCGCGGGCAGCGTGACGAAGTGCCAGCCGCCTTTGCCCGGAGACAGCCAGACCTCCCCGGTCAGCTCGTACACGGGGCACGCAGCGCGGCGCGTGGACGAGGCGGCCGCGGCGTCAGCCGATGATGATGTTGTGGACCGGGGAGATCATCGGCTCGCCCGGGTCGATGCCGGCCGCGCCGAGGATCGGCATCAGCGTCTCACCGAAAGCGTCGAACGCTTCCTGCGAGTCCCACACGTCGAAGACCTGCAGCCCGTTCTCTCCCTCGAACGCGACGTGATACGTCCGCCCGGCGGGAGCGCCCTGCCCGGCGTCCTGAAGCTGCCGGATGACGTCGTCGTACTTTTCGGGGCTCATCGCCTGCACGGCGAAGTAGATGCCGATGGCCATCTCACTGCTCACTTTCGATCGCTGATCGGGACGCGGCGAATCTATCTCAGCGCCCTGGCCTACGAGTGATCGAGTCGAAGCGCTCAACGCGAGTAGGCGCTAGGCCTGCGGCTGCCGGGACCGCCGTGCGGCCACGCCTGCGGCGAGCTGAGCCGGGCGCTTGGAGAACGTGCGCCGCATCATCGGCCCGAACAGCGGGGACATCAGGCGCATCGTGCCCTTCGGCTGCAGCTCGGCGTCGGCGGCGAGTCGCGTCGCGGTGCCGTCGGGCGCGAACGTGAACGTCCAGTGCATGTCCATGCGGTTGCCGTTGATCGAGAACGCCAGCCGGTGCGGCCGTTCGTACTCGTCGAGCTTGATCTGCATCGATCCCATGCCCTTGTAGCGGCCCTGCCACTCGGCGCCGGGACCGATCGCCCCCTGGTCGACGCGCCGCACCTCGATCGCGTCGGGATTCCAATCCACCTCGGTCTCCGGGTCTGCCATCAGGTCGAAGAGCTCCTCGATGGGCGCATCCACACGTGCGTTGATGTCCAGTCGCGTCGGCATTCCGGGCTCCTCTGTGTGACGACGGGCCGAGTATCGCCGACGGGGTCGACGACAACGAGCCGCGATACGGATCCATTGTCAGGCGGATCTATCGCGTGGTGAGCACGAGCGGCGCGCCGACCTGCTCGAAAGCTCCGTGTCCTCGGTGGAAGCCGGTGATCCCGGCGATCATGTCGCCGCGCGCGATCTCCTGCCGCGCGTCGTCGGCGTCGTGTACCGAGCCCGGCTGCGGTAGCACTGGATGTGAAGCGAGCGTCGGTGCGGCGAGGTGAGGCCGACGTACGCCTGCTCGTCACCGCTCTGCGCGGCGGCGAGCAACACCGTGCTCGCCGCCACCCCCACCGCTCGCGCGCGCGCCGGCCATCAGGTTGCCGGCACCGGCAGCGGGCCGCCCAGCCAGCCAGCCGGTCGCACCCGCGCGTGGCAAGGAGGGATCGCCGGTGGCAACTGCAAAGCAGGTGGGAGCCGCTCGCCAGAACGTCAAGAAGGCGCAGCAGGCAGCCACGAAGAAGCGCACGATCGCTTCGCTTCCCACTTCGGAGGTCGACAAACGGCGCTAGGGCTCGTGCTCGGCTGGCGCGGGCGGGGGCCGTCGGCTGGGCTGGTCTCAATGGTCGTCGGCTGGGCGCCGCAGACCTCGCAGTTGGCTTCGAACAGCTCGTCGATCGCCCGTCCACATCACCGGGAAGGTCGGCGGCTTCGTGCAGGTCGGAGCTTCGCCGCGATCGGCTTTTGGCTCCACTGACGCGGGTACTCACCAGGGAGAGCGTGCATCCGAGTTCCGATGGCGACCGAACCCCGCAGCGCGAACCTCCTCCTTGTCGCCTATGACGGCTCGGACCTCTCGCGGCAGGCCATCCGGCATGCCGGCGCGCTCCTGAGCGGCAACAGAGCGGTCGTGCTGCACGTGCATGAGCCGGTCGTCCCAGTCCCGGCGCCCGTGGGTGTGGCGATGGTTGCGCCCGGCCCGGGTGTTGACCGGGAAGCAGAACGAGCAGCCGAAGTTGGCCGCAGCCGCGCCGGGGAAATTGCCCGGGAGGGCGCACGGGAAGCCGAGCGCGCGGGGCTTTCGGCATCGAATGAAATGGTCGTTGCGAGCGGAACCTCGGGAATCGCGGACGCGATCGTGGACGCCGCGAAGAGGACGGGTGCGTCGTTGATCGTGGTCGGCTCGCATGGTCGCTCCGCGATCGCCGCGGCACTGCTGGGCAGCGTCTCCACCGCCGTTCTCCATCGTTCGAGCGTCCCGGTCCTGGTGGTTCCCGCCCGACCGGCCGCCGAGTGAGGCGAATCGCCGAGAACCTGACCCGCTAGATCCTGCGCGAGTACCTGCGCGGGGGCGTCGCCTGATCACCCGATCGCCTGTGCGACGACCTCGGCGAGGTGCAGCGGGCTCGAGGTTCCCCAACCGAGCGTTCCGCCGACGCCGGCGGTCCCGAACGCGCCGGTGACCCCCGCCGTACCGGATCCCGGGACGCCGGCTCATCCGCAGGAGCCGGCGACGGTTCCTGTACCGCAAGAGCCCCCGACGCCGACTACGCCCGACCCCGAGCCGGCGCCGGAGCCCGAGTCGCCGAACGAGCAGGCGGCTGACGCGCTCGTCTGCCGATGACGGTCGAGCGCGACGTCGTATGCGTCAGCGCGCAGGCTCGGCGGCGAGGCCGGTGAGTCGAGTGGACGGAGCTTCGGCGCACCGGGCGCAGATTGCCCCAAATCAGTCCGCGATCGCCCACTCCGCCAGCCGGCGCGCGGCAAGGCCGGCGGCCAGCCCTCGTGGTCACAGGAGTGAGAAGCCGCGTGGCTCCAGGCGAGCGCGCCGGGCGGCGATCCCCACCGCACGCGCATCGCCGATCGCCGATCGCCGGCAAGCCGCGCCGCGCGGCAGGCGGCGAACAGGCCCGGCTGAGCTGCATCGCTTCGCCCTTCCCCCGAGGCCAGCGTTCGAGCCGCGGCTCAGGATGTCTGCCTGACGTGCTGTCGGCGCGATGCGTCCGTTGTCCGACGCAAGAGCTCGGTGACCTCGTCGTCCGAGATTTCGGCGAAGTCGTCGTAGTGGGCGCCGACGGCTATGAACTTCTCGGGCGTCTGGAGGCAGATCACCTGATCGGCCTCGTTTTGGAGGGCCGCGCAGGCCGCTCGGGGCGCGACGGGGACGGCGACTATCACGCGCTTGGCACCGCTTCGGCGCACGGCCAGCACCGCGGCGCGCATCGAGGCGCCGGTCGCCAGGCCGTCGTCGACGAGCACACCGGTGCGGCCCCCCAACTCGGCCGCCGCGCGCCCTTCGCGATAGGCGCGCTCGCGCCGCTCGAGCTCGGTGAGCTCGCGCCCCGCCACCCTCTCGATGTCCTCGTCGCCGATGCCCAGTGCACCGACGACGTCCTCGTTGAGCACGCGCACCCCGCCGGAGGCGATCGCGCCCATGGCCAGTTCCTCGTGCCCGGGAACGCCGAGCTTGCGAACGAGGAAGACCTCCAGCGGCGCGCCAAGCGCCTCCGCGACCTCGGCGGCGACGGGGACGCCGCCACGTGGCAGCCCCAGCACGATGACGTCGTCGCCCTCCAACTCGGCCGAAAGTCGCTCTGCAAGCCGCCGGCCGGCATCGCGCCGATCGTAGAACTCGCCGTTCACCGATCCTCGCTGCTCAGGTGTCGCAGGAACCACTCGCGGGCCAGGTCGGCGACCTGCTCGAGCTTGCCGGGCTCCTCGAACAGATGCGTCGCGCCCGGCACGATCTCCAGCCTCGTCTCGGCCCGCATGGCCCCCTGCGCGGCGCGATTCATCTCGATGACCGGCGCGTCGTCGGCGCCCACGATCAACAGCGTCGGCGCGCGCACCTCGCCCAGCAGGGCGGCCGGCGCCAGATCGGGCCGCCCGCCACGCGAGACCACCGCGCGCACGACCTCGGGGCGCTCGGCGGCGGCGATCAGCGCAGCGGCCGCGCCGGTGCTGGCACCGAAGCAGCCGACCGGCGCGGTCTGGGGACCAAGTTCGGCGCGCAACCAGTCCAGCCCGGCGGTCACACGGTCGCCGAGGAGGTCGATGTCGAAGCGCAGCCGGCCGCTCTTCAAGTCTTCGCGCTCCTCCTCGGCGGTCAGGAGGTCGAACAACAGCGTGCCGAGCCCAACCGCGTTGAGCCGCTCGGCGACCAGCCGGTTGCGCGGACTGTGCCGGCCTGAACCGCTGCCGTGGGCGAACACGACGATCCCGCCGGCGTTCGCAGGGACGACGAGATCGCCGTCCAAGACGGCACCTGCGAGCGGCACGGCGACGTCCTCTCGTCGGATCGCGGCGCCGATCACGGCCTGAGGTCGTTCGACATCGCCTGGCCTCTACCCCTCGATGGGCTGCGCCAACAGCACCACGGGGCATGGCGATAACGACGAAGACGCCCGGGGCGCGCCGACCGCCGGTCTAGGCCGCGATCAGCCGTGGGACGGATCCTCCGAGGGAAAGCCGGGCAGCCGATCGGCCGCACGAGCCGCTGATCGCCAGGGGCGAGCGGACGAACGACGGCGCGCGAACCGTCGGGCGACCTGGCCTCCTCAACGGGCCAGCCCATTTCTCGGCGGCTGCCCGGCGACGCCCGCCCGCCGCCCAGCGTCGGTCAGGCCTCCTGCTCGCCCAGCACGAAACCGACCTGGCCGTCCTGAATCTGCGCGTCCAGGACCTTGTCATCCAGGTACGACGCCGCCTCCGCCTCGATGAACAGCGGATGGCCGGCGCTCTCGAGCACCTGATCGGTCGGCTCGGGCGAATCGACGAGCGTCAGCGACAGGTCGACCGCGCCGTCGGCGCGCGCACTGTGCGCGATCCGAACTCCGCCGGTCTCCGGCGCGGAGGCCGAGTCGGCGATCGTGTCCAGGGCGTCGGCGGCGGTCTGCGTGATGGCGAGCATCGGGCCCACCTCCTTTTCCGTTGGGCCTCTGCACGGTAGAACAGTCCCCACCGGCCGGCGGCCAGACGCGGCTAGCCTCGAGGGGTCATGGGGGCCAACTTCGGGCTGCACGAGCAGTCGCGCGGGCAAGGGCTCTATGTCGTCTGTGTGCGCGGCGAGGTCGATCTCCTCACGATCGGCGACCTCAAGGCGGCGGTCAGGCGCGCGTTCGAGCACGAAGGCGCCGATCTGGTCTTCGACCTCACCGCGGCGACCTTTGTCGACTCTTCAGGCCTCGTCGCACTGGTCGGCGGACAGCGCGCCGCCCGCGCGCACGGTGGCCGCCTCGTCGTCGTCAACGTCGATCCCGACATCGCCCGGTCGCTGTCCATCACCGCGCTCGACCAGCTTCTGACCGTCGTCGACTCCGTCGAGGAAGCCCTCCGCCTGCTGGAGCCGGCACGGGCCGGCTGACGACGCGCTCAGGCGCATCCGCGCGTGTGGCGCGGGGAAGGCTTGGTCTGATGGTTGCGCTCGGGGTGATCCTGCTCCTTGGAGGCGTGCTCCTGCTCGTCGCGGAGGCGCACGTGCCCACCGCCGGCGCGCTGGGCGCGGCCGGCGTTGCTGCACTGGCGGCGGGATGCTGGCTCGTGGTCACCGGCAGCGGCGCAGACCTGGCGATCGCGCTGCCCGCGGCCGCGGCGGTGGCTGTCGCCGGAGCTGTCGGGCTGACCTTCGCCGGCCGCAAGGTCCTCACCGCGGGGCGGCGACCGACCGGCTCGGGCGTCGAAGCGCTGCGCGGAGCCAAGGCCACGGTCCGCGCCTGGGAGCGCGGCGCGGGGCAGGTCGCCGTCGCCGGGGGGCTGTGGCGGGCCCGCCTCGCCTGGCCGCAGGACGAAGAGGACCCGCCCCGGCCGGGCGACTCCGTCATCGTCGAAGGGGTCGAGGGTCTGACCCTCGCCGTGCGCCGCGCTGAACCGTGGGAGATGGAGAGATGACCGCGCTGATCACCGTCCTCGTCGTCCTCGCCGTCCTGGCGGTCCTGCTGGCCGGCTCCTCGATCCGGATCCTGCGCGAGTACGAGCGCGGCGTCGTGTTCCGGCTGGGGCGCCTGCTGGACGAACGCGGGCCCGGGCTCATCCTGCTCATCCCGATCGTGGACCGCATGGTCCGCGTCGGCCTGCGGACGGTCACGCTGAACATCCCGCCGCAGGAGGTCATCACGCGCGACAACGTGCCCGTGCGCGTCAACGCGGTGACCTACTTCCGCGTCGTCGACGCCAACCGCTCGGTCGTCGAGGTCGAGGACTTCGAGCAGGCCACCTCGCAGATCGCGCAGACGACGCTGCGCTCGATCCTCGGCAAGGCCGACCTCGACACGCTCCTGGCCGAGCGCGAGCGCCTCAACGCCGACCTCCAGCAGGTCATCGACGAACAGACCGAGCCGTGGGGGATCAAGGTGACCACGGTCGAGATCAAGGACGTCGAGATCCCGGGCGGCATGCAGCGCGCGATCGCCCGCCAGGCCGAGGCCGAGCGCGAGCGGCGCGCGAAGATCATCAACGCCCAAGGCGAGTTCCAGGCCTCCGCCAAGCTCGGCGACGCCGCCGACGTCATCGCCCGCAACCCGGTGACCATCCAGCTGCGCTACCTGCAGACGCTGCTCGAGATCGGTGGCGGCGATCGCTCCACCGTCGTCATCCCACTGCCGATCGACATCCTGCGCCCGCTCCTCGGGCAGGCCGGCGCGTCGCGGGTTGACTCGGAAGCGGCGCAACGCAAGCACGAGCAGGCCTCCCGCGAAGCCGACGAGCTCGAGCGCCGCGCCCAAGCCGCCGGCGTCCCGACGACGCTCGACGACGAGCTCGAACCACAGCCGCCCGAGGCGGATTCGCCGAACCCGGCTCCCTGATGGGATGGCTCGCGCAGCCGTCGCGGCGGGTGACGGCTGTCCCGGGCGTTGTCCGGGTCGCGCGGCGATGGCTACCCGGGGCGCAACGCGTCGCGACCCGAGAGGAGCAATCCCGTGCTGACGATCTCCCCCGCGGCCTCGGCGGCCATCGACACCGTCCTGTCTGCGAAGGTCGCAGGTTCGAATCCTGCAGGGCGCGTTCGACGCGCAGGCGCGAGGCAAGGGTGGCGCGCTCCATCCCAAAGGGGGTATGGCGCCGGCGTGTCCGGGCCGAGACTGGCGCTCGCTGTGGCGAATGGACGCCGCAGCGGACACCGTTAGGAGCCCCATCATGAAGTTCTCTTCGCTTACCGCCGCGTCTCGTCGTCTCGGTCTCGGCGCGGGCGCGCTGCTCGCCGCGGGCGCCCTCGCCGTCCCGGCCGTCGCGCCCGCGGCACCGATCCCGCCGGACCTGTGCCCCGCGTGCGCCGAGCATGCCCCCGTGCTCACGGACGTCGTGGTGCTGAACCCCAACACCCCGATCGGTGCCGCCCTCAAGCCCAAGCCGTACGTGGATCCGGGCCCCATCGCGCCGCAGGCGCCCGCGGACCCCGCGCCGGCCGGCCAGGGCAACGCCGGGCCGGGCGACCAGGGCGCTCCCGCGCCCGCCCCCCAGGACGCCCCCGCGCCCGCCCCCCAGGGCAAGCCCGTCAAGCACCGGAACCGCGACGACAACGAGCGCGGCGACGACCGCGGCGATGACCGCGGCGGCAACGACCGGTTCGACGACCGCGGTGGAGACGACTGAGCCGCACGCCTGAACCCTCCCCAGTCCCCGAGCCCCGATCCCGCGCCACGCGGATCGGGGCTCGGCGCCTGCTCCCGCGCAACGTGATCGTCCTGTCCTGGGTGAGCTTCTTCCAGGACGCCGCGTCCGAGCTGCTGTATCCGGTGCTGCCGCTCTTCCTGACGGTGACGCTCGGCGCGCCGGCGTCGGTCGTCGGGCTGGTCGAGGGCGTCGCGGAGGGCACGGCGTCGGTGGGCAAGGCGGTCTCCGGGCGGCTGGCCGACCGGTTCCGGCGGCGCCCGCTGATCGCCGCGGGGTACGGCGTCTCGTCGGTGGCCAAGCCGCTGATCGGTCTGGCCTCCGGGTGGCCGGTGGTGCTCGGCGCCCGCTTCATCGATCGGGTCGGCAAGGGGCTGCGGACGAGCCCGCGCGACGCGCTGATCGCGGCGGAGACGCCGCCGGCGATGCGCGGCCGCGCGTTCGGGCTGCATCGCGCGGCGGACACAGCGGGCGCGGTCGTCGGCCCGCTGCTCGGCCTCGCGCTCTACGAGCTGCTCGACCACCGGCTGCGGCCGCTGTTCTTCGTCGCCGCGATCCCCGCCGTGGTCAGCGTCGCGCTGATCGCGCTCGTCCGCGAGCACCCGCCGCCGCCCGGCGCCGCCCGCCCGCCCGGCGTGCCGCTGCGGCGCCTGCCGCGACCCTACGCACGCGTCGTCGCCTTCCTGGCGCTCTTCGGCCTGGCCAACTTCTCCGACGCGCTGCTCATCCTGCGCGCCCACGCGCTCGGGCTCGGCTTCGTCGGCATCGTCACCGCGTACGCGCTCTACAACGCCGTCTACGCCGCGCTGAGCTACCCCGCCGGCGTCGTCTCCGACCGCCTCCCCCGCCGCCTGGTCTTCGCCGTCGGGCTGGCCGCCTTCGCCGTCGCCTACCTCGGCCTCGGGCTGGCGGGCGAGTCGACCTGGGTCTGGCCGCTGTTCGCCGTCTACGGCGCGTACACCGCGCTGACCGACGGCGTCGGCCGCGCGTGGGTCGCCAATCTGCTGCCGCCCGGGGCGCTCGGGACGGGACTCGGGCTCTACCAGGGTGTCGCCGGCGCGTGCGCGCTGACGGCGGGGATCTGGGCCGGGCTCGCGTGGGGCGGGACCGGCCGCGTCCCGCTGCTCGTCTCGGGAGCCATCGTGACCGTGCTCGCCGCGACGCTCGCGCTCGGTGGGCGGCGGCTTGAACGGTAGGCGTTACCCCGTCCGGCAAGAACTTCCCCTGGAGCGGATCCGTTGCGCATAAGAGGCTCGCACCATGGCTCACCGACGACGCCGGTGTGCTGCCCTCGCCGCCACGTTGGCGGTGGCCGCGCCTGGAGTGGCCACCGCCAAGGGGGCGCCGAAGTTCCCGGGGCCGACGACGTCGAGCCCGGTGACGATCTCCCGCGACGGCAAGTTGGTGTGGGTCGTCAACCCCAAGGCCGACACGGTCTCGGTGCTCCGCGCCGGCCGCGACACCGTGTTGCGCAGCATCAAGGTGGGCGACGAGCCGCGCGCCGTCGCGCTTGACCCTGTCAACCGCTACGCGTACGTCGCGAACGCCGCCGCGAGTACGGTCAGCGTGATTGCCATCAGCGACCAGCGCCCGACCCGCTTCCGCGCCGCGGTCGCGCGGACCATCACGACGGGCGCCGAGCCGTGGAACATCGTCGCCGCCCCGGACGGGCGGCGCGTCTACGTCGCCAACAGCAGCCAGGACACCATCACCGTCCTGGACACGACGGCCCGGCCGAAAATCCTCGGCAGCGTCGACCTTGCCAACAGCCGCTGCAACGACCCCGATCGGCTGCGCCACTTCCAGCCGCGCGGGCTCGCCGTGACGTCCAACAGCCGCCATTTGTACGTGACGAGCTTCTTCGCGTTCACGCGCCCCGGCGGGCGTCAGGGCGACGATAACGGGCGCCAGGGCGTCGTCTGCCGGCTGGACGTCAACGGGAGCTCGTCGCGCATCCGCGACTACCGGGTGGCGGCGCAGATCGCGATCGGTCCCCGCGTGACCGGGTTCACGATCGACTCGACGAACGACGGCCAGCCGGACCCGACGTCGGCGTTCCCCAACCAGCTGCAAAGCATCGTCATCCGTGGCAACACGGCCTACCTGCCCAACATCGCCGCCTCGCCCGACGGCCCGCTGAAGTTCAACGTGGATACGCAGGCGTTCGTCAACACGATCGACGGCGTGGCCGGCCGCCGGCAGGTCGACTCGAGCGCCGCGAAGTTCCTGAACCTGCATCTCGGCGCGCGTGACCCCGAGCAGGGCAAGAAGAA
>VAWY01000077.1 GCA_005888335.1 Actinomycetota bacterium | reverse complement strand
ACAGCGGCCGTTCGGCGTGCTCGCTGCTCGGCCGGCCGCAGATCGCCTTCACCGGCGCTGCCGCCGCGTCAACGAGGTGGCATGTCAAGAAGCTCGCGCGCGCTCCGGAGCCGCCCGACGTGCTCGCCGACCCGCCTGGATCGCTCCGCGCGCTGCAGCCCGGCAAGTCCGCCCGCGTCGCCTTGTTCTGGTCGAACTGGTGCGGAGCTCGACCGGACGGGATCGACATCGGCCTCGCAAACGGGACCGACCTCGTCGTCGCAGTTGCGCAGGCGCCTCGGTGCGATGCAAAGCAGGCGCCGTCGATCGTGTCCGTCACGCCGTTCGCGCCGACAGAGCGGCGGCTGCCGCGGAGCTCGCGGCTGCCGCTGCGCGTCGCCATCGTCGGGCCGCAGCCCGTTCTCGTGAAACCCGGGCTGCGGGCATTCCGCGTGCATCGCGGCGAGGTCCTGCACTACCGCGTAGCGCTGACGAACACCGGCCGGACGCCGTTTCAGTTCGGCGCGACGAGCTGCCCCGTCTATCTGCAACAGCTCCTACCGAGCCGCGCGGAGCCGTTCGTCCTCAACTGTCACGAGGCAGGAGCAATTCCGGCGCGGCAGACCGTGCAGTTCGAGATGCGGATCCGGATCCCGTCGCGCCTCCGTCTCGGCAACAACAGCCTCACCTGGGAGCTCGCGCCCAGAACCTTCGAGGCGCCGTTCGCACCCGCCGCGGTTTGGGTGGTGCGCTAACCGCTCGGCGCTGTCAGCGCCCGCAGATTCCGGACGCGGCGATGAGCGGCGCGCAGCGCCGACTCGTCGTTCGTCGTCAGCACCGCGATCACCGTCATGCCGGCGGCGAGGCCCGCGGCGACACCGGCGGGAGCGTCCTCGAGCACGAGGCAGTCGGAGGGATCGACCCCGAGCAGCGCGGCGGCTCGCAGGTAGCCGGCCGGGTCCGGCTTCCCGGCCTCGACCTGCTCGGCCGTCACGAGCACCTCCGGCACGGGTAGCCCGGCGGCGCGCAGGCGCGCGACGGCGAGCGCCCGCGAGCCTGAGGTGACGACGGCGAAGCGGTCGGCCGGGACGGACGAGACGAGCTCGCGTGCGCCGGGCAGCGGCAGCAGGCCGTCGACGTTTTCGATCTCCTCCCGCTCGATCGCGGCCGCCTCTGCCGCGGCGTCGAGGTCCGGGGCGACGAGGCGGATCAGGTCGACGCTGCGCCGCCCGTGACTCTCGGCGAGGACGGAGGCGGCGTCGAGCCCGTGACGCTCGGCGAAGGTGCGCCACGTGCGTTCGATCTCGGCGCCGGAGTCGACGAGCACGCCGTCGAGGTCGGAGAGCACGGCGAGGTGCTCGAGCTCGAGAGCGCTGCGTCTGGGGCGGGCGCTGCGAGCAAGCAGCGCGAGCACGAGGGTCGCGAGGACGACGAGACCGAGCGCGCCGCGCAGCCCGACCGCGCCGGCGGCGAAGCCGATCGCGGGCGGGCCGGAGAGGAAGCCCAGCCAGCCGATCGTCGACACGGCGGCGACGCCGACGCCGGCCGAGACGCCGGGCGTCGAGCCGGCTGCGCGGAACAACACGGGCACGACGACGCCGAGGCCGGCGCCCATCGCGACGAATCCCGCCAGCGCAGCGATGGTCGAGCCGTTGACGAGCGCGGCCGCGAGGCCCATCGCAGCGAGCAGACCGCCTCCGCGCACGAGGGACACCGGGCCGACACGCACGTTCAGCCGGTCGCCGACCGTGCGGCTGACGACCATCGCGAGCGAGAACGCCGTGTAGCCGAGCGCGGCGAGCGCGGCGGCAGCGCCGAGCGAACGCGAGAGATAGACGGCACTCCAGTCGGCCGCAGCGCCTTCGGCGAGCATCGTGCAGAACGCCGCAGCACCGAGCACGAGCAGCGCCCGGGGCGGCCGGACGAGGATCGCCGCACGTTCGAGCTCGTCGGCCTCGCGTGCCAGCAGCCGGGGCCCGGCCGCGGCTGCAAGGAGCGCCAGCAGGAGCAGCAGCGCCCCGAAATGGGCCCGCGGCCCCACGCCGAGGCCGGCGATGAGCGCGCCGAGGCCCGCGCCCGCCAGACCGCCGCTCGAAAACGCGGCGTGGAACGAGGAGAGGATCGGACGTCCGTACCGCCGCTCGAGCGCGAGGCCCTGCGCATTCGCCGCGACGTTGATCGCGCCGAAGCCCGCACCGAAGCCGAAGAGCGCACCGGAGAGCTCGGCGAGGTTTCCCGCGAGCGAGGCACAGAGCAGAGACGCGGCCCCGCCCAGCAGCCCTACGACCGCGACGCCGCGGCTGCCGGTGCGCCCGCAGAGCCATCCGGCCAGTGGCATCGCGACGAGTGCGCCGACCGAGGCAGCGAAGAGCGCGAGCCCGAGGCGTGCGTTCGTCAGGTCAGCGTGCCGCTGCACCGCCGGGATCCGGGCGGCCCACGAGCCGAGCAGGAGGCCGTCCCCGAAGAAGACCAGCGCGATCGCGACGCGCGTGCCGCGCATCAGGCGAGCACGATCTCGACGCCGAGCGCGCGATACGGAGCGAGCAGCTCGGGCGGGCAGGAGCGTTCGGTCACCAGATGCGTCAGCTCGCTGAGCGGCCCGACGACGTAGGGCGCGGCCGAGCCGAGCTTGTCCGCCGACGATACGGCGACGACCTCGGCGGCGTTCGCGATCATCGCGCGCTTCACGTACGACTCCTCGAGATCGTCCACCGTGATCCCGATCTCGGGCTGCAGGCTGCAGATGCCGAGGACGAGCACGTCCGCGCGCACCACGCGCAGCGCCTCGATGGTCGCCGCGCCGACGAGCGCGCGGGCGTCCTTCTCGAGCACCCCGCCGAGCACGGTCACGTCGACGCTCGGATGCTCGGCGAGCTCGACCGCAATCGGCGGGCTGTTCGTGATCACCGTCGCCCGCAGCTCAGGCGGCAGGTGACGAGCGACCTCGAGCGTGGTCGTCCCGGAGTCGAGCAGGATCACCTGGCCGTCCCGGAGCAGCCGGCTCGTCGCGCGCGCGATCGCGGCCTTGGCGGCCGGCGCCTGCTCGCGCCGGACCGCGTACGGACGCGCGCCCACGGTCGGCGGAAGCGCCCCGCCGTGCACGCGCCGCAGTAGCCCCGCCTCGGCGAGCTCCTGCAGATCGCGCCGCACGGTGTCCGGGGACACGGCGAGCGACGAGCTCAGCTCGGCCGCCACGACCTTGCCGTCGCTCCGCAGCCGCTCGAGGATCGCCTGGCGCCGCTCCTCCGTCAACATGCCGCTTATTCAAGCATAAACGTGCAGCGTCGCGCATGATAGCGCGGAAAGCCGCAAAAACGCTAGGCGGCCTCGTCCAAGATCTCCTCGAGCGCAGGCTCGGGCTCGGCCGCGCGACGGGAGGTGCGCTGGAGCATCGCCGTGAGGCCGAGGAGGGCGGCGCCGACCGAGACGTAGAGCGCGGCGTGATAGCCGACGAGGATCGCCTGCGGCGAGCCGCCGGCGCCGACGTTCGCGTTGATCACCGCGGTGACGATCGCCAGTGCGAGCGCGCCGCCGAACTGGAACGACGTGTTCAAGAGGCCGCCCGCGAGTCCCTGCTCCTCCGGTGCGACGCCGTTCGTCGCCGCGACGTTGAGCGGGCCGAAGGCGAGCGCGAAGCCGAGCCCGGCGAGGATGAACGTCGGCAGCATTGCTGCTGCGTAGCCCGAGTCGAGCCCGATCGGAAGGAAGAGCGCGTACGCGCCGGTGATCGAGACCAGGCCGGCCACGATCAGCCGTGTGACGCCGAAGCGCATGATCAGCGGCGCAATCCGCGGGGAGAGCACCGCCACGAGGGCGCCGCCGGGGAAGATCGCGAGCCCGGTCTCGAGCGACGACCAACCGCGGAGCTGCTGCAAGTAGAGCGTGACGATGAACTGGAAGCCGACCCAGCCGCCGAAGAGCGACATGGCGCCAAGGTTCGCGCGCACGAGCGACGCGTTGCGAAGGATCCCGAGCCTCACGAGCGGCGCCGGCGTGCTCCGCTCGCGCGCGACGAACACCGCGAAGATCGCAGCGACGGCGACGAACGAGCCGAGCGTCCGGAACGAGCCCCAGCCCGCATCGGGAGCTTCGACGAGCGTGAACACGAGCAGCAGCATCCCGGCGGTCATCGACACGGCGCCCGCGAGGTCGAACGCGCGCGAGAAGCGGGGGCGCGTGCTCTGCGGCACGAGCCGGATCCCCGCGAGCAGCGCAACGAAGGCGACCGGCGCAGGCAGGAAGAACACCCACCGCCAGCCGATCTCCGTCAGCAATCCGCCGAAGACGAGGCCGAGCGAGAAGCCGGTCGCGCCCGTCGCCGTGTAGACGGCGAGCGCCTTGTTGCGCGCGGGCCCTTCGGCGAACGTCGTGGTGATGATCGACAGGCCCGCCGGCGCCGTGAACGCCGCGCTCACGCCCTTGACGAAGCGCATCGCGATGAGGAGCGAGCCGTCATTCGCGATGCCGCCCAGTGCCGAGGCGACGATGAAGACGCCGAGGGCGATGAGGAACACCCGCCGTCGTCCGAGCAGGTCGGCAGCGCGGCCGCCCAGCAGCAGGAAGCCGCCGTAGCCGAGCACGTAGGCGCTCACGACCCATTGCAGCGAGCTCGTCGACAGGTGGAGGTCGGTGCGGATCGAGGGCAGGGCGACGCCGATCATCGACACGTCGAGCGCGTCGAGGAAGAGAGCGCCGCAGAGCACCAGCAGCGCCCCCCAGGCGCGCCTGCTCAGCTGCTCGGACTGCGGTATGGCGTAGGACACTGCTCGGCTCCTTTGGGCGCGTTGCTATTGTTCGATCGTCACCGTACAGTATTTGTTCGATGCTCGTCAAACAATGACCGCCACCGCCCCTGACCTGGACGCCGTCGACGGCGTCACCGTGCTCCAGGCGCTCTCCGATCCCGTTCGGCTCGAGATCGTGCGCCAGCTCGCCGGCTGCGACGACGCCGGCGAGCTCAAGTGCGGCGACATCAACGTCCCGGTGAAGAAGTCGACCGCGAGCCACCACTTCAAGACGCTCCTCGGGGCCGGCATCATCGCCGAGCGCGAAGCGGGCAGGTGCAAGTACTTCCAGCTGCGACGGGCAGAGCTCGACCGGCGTTTTCCGGGACTGCTCGCGTCGGTGCTCCGGGCTACCGAGGGCTAGATTCTGCAACCGGGTTGCGGCGCAACGCGGTTGCGCGTAGAACCCGCGGCATGAGCTTGGCGTACGCGCATGGGCTCTCCGACGTTCCGCTCCGCGGCGAGACGATCGGCGAGGCCTGGCGCACTACGGTGGACGAGCACGGGTCGAGGGACGCGCTCGTCGCCCGCCACCAGGGGATCCGGTGGAGCTACCGCGAGCTCGACGCAGAGGTGGAGCGGTGCGCTCGCGCGCTGCTCGCCGAGGGCGTCGCGAAGGGCGACCGGGTCGGGATCTGGTCGCCGAACAACGCCGAGTGGGTCGTCGTCCAGTTCGCGACCGCCCGCATCGGCGCGATCCTCGTCAACATCAACCCGTCGTACCGGGCGCACGAGCTCGAATACGCGCTGCGCCAGTCCGGCTGCTCGGTGCTGATTCACGCCGCCGGGTTCAAGGATGCGGACTACGGCGAGCTGCTCGAGAGCATCGATGCACCGTCCGTCCGGCGGCTGCTCCCGCTCGTGGAGTGGGAGGCATTGCTCGCACGCGCAGCCGGCGTTTCGGTCGAGACGCTTCTGCAGCGAGAGGCCGGGCTGCACTTCGACGAGCCGATCAACATCCAGTACACGTCGGGAACGACCGGATTCCCGAAGGGCGCGACGCTCTCCCACCACAACATCCTCAACAACGGCTTCTTCATCGGGCAAACGCTCGGCTACACGCCGGCCGACCGTGTCTGCGTGCCGGTGCCGTTCTACCACTGCTTCGGAATGGTGCTCGGCAACCTCGCGATCGTCACGCACGGCGCGTGCATCGTCATCCCGTCCGAGGCGTTCGACGCCGGCGCAGCGCTGGCCGCCGTCGCAGAGGAGCGCTGCACCTCGCTCTACGGCGTGCCGACGATGTTCATCGCCGAGCTCGGCGACCCGTCGTTCGATGCGTGGGATCTCTCCACGCTCCGCACCGGGATCATGGCGGGCTCGCCGTGCCCGGTCGAGGTGATGAAACGCGTGCAGAACGAGATGCACATGGACGAGATCACGATCTGCTACGGAATGACGGAGACGTCACCGGTTTCGGCGCAGACACAACGCGACGATCCGCTCGACAAGCGGGTCGGCACGGTCGGGCAAGTGCACCCGCACGTCGAGGTGAAGATCGTCGACCCGTCCGGCCGCGTCGTGCGGCGCGGCGAGTCGGGCGAGCTCTGCACACGCGGCTACTCGGTCATGCTCGGCTACTGGGGCGACGAGGCGGCGACCCGCGAGGCGATCGACGGAGCGCGCTGGATGCACACCGGCGACCTCGCGACGATGGACGACGACGGCTACGTCAACATCGTCGGCCGCAGCAAGGACATGATCATCCGCGGCGGCGAGAACATCTACCCGCGAGAGATCGAAGAGTTCCTCTACACACACCCCGACATCGCGGATGCTCAGGTGATCGGCGTCCCGGACGAGCGGTACGGGGAGATCGTCTGCGCGTGGATCGTCCTGAAGCCGGGCGCAAGCCTCGACGAGCTCGCGTTGCAGGAGTTCTGCCGCGACAAGATCGCCCGGTTCAAGATCCCGGCGCTCGTCCGCTTCGTCGATGCGTTCCCGATGACGGTCACCGGCAAGATCCAGAAGTTCAAGATGCGCGAGCTGGAGATCGCGGACCGGGGTCTGGTCGAAGCGCCTACGGCCTGATCCGGCGCACGTCGGCCGCGGGGCTCACGCGTAGCGCGGCAGCGTGACGGTGAACGTCGAGCCCGCATCCTCGCCCGAGCGGACGGAGAGCGAACCGCCCATCTGCGTGACGATCTCGCGAGAGATGAAGAGGCCGAGGCCCGAGCCGCCGACGCCCCGGCTCATCGCGGCGTCGAGCCGGTAGAACTTCTCGAAGATTCGTTCCTGTTCGGCCGGCGGAATGCCGAGGCCCTCATCCTCGACCTCGATCCGGACTCGGCCGCGCTCCTCGCGCAGGCGTACATCGATGTGGCCGCCGACGAGCGAATACTTGAGAGCGTTCTCGACGAGGTTCACGAGGACCTGCCGCAGCAGAGACTCGTCGCAGCGGAGCGGGCTGACCGGACTCGGCGCGTCGAAGGTCAACGTGATTCCCCGTCCGGCACGCATGCGCGCCGATTCCACCACGCTGGCACAGAGCGCCTCGAGGTTGGTTTCCGACTCGTCGAGATTGAGCGCGCCGCGGTCGAGCTGCGCGCTGACGAGCAGCTGGTCGACGATCTGCACGAGGTGCTCCGACTCCTGCTCGATCATCCGCAGCAGGCTCTCCTGCTGGCCGCGCCCGAGCTTGTCGCCGTGGGCGATCAGCGTTCTCGCACCTCCGTAGACGGTCGTCAGCGGCGTCCGGAGCTCGTGCGAGGCGGTGGCGACGAAATCCGCGCGCGCGCGTTCGAGAACGTGCCCCTCGGTCGCGTCCCGGATCGCGAGCACGCTGCCGCCGTCGAAGGTGCTGAGCGCGGGCGCGAGCCAGCGTTCGGAGCCTTCGATCAGGACCGGCACGAAGGGGTCCTGGCGGTGCGCGGCCTCGAGCAGGCGGTCGTAGTCCGGCAGGACCGCGGCGACCTGCCTCCCCACCGCCAGACGGGCCGGGACGCCGAAGAGCTGCTCGCCCGCCCCGTTCCAGAACCGGACGGCGCCGGCGTCGTCCACGAGAAGCACAGCGTCCGACACGTGCGCGAGGGCGCGAGCGGCATTGGCACCCTGCTCGGCGCGCAGGCGCGCATCCTCCTCGGACGCATAGAGGCGCCGAAGCTGCTCGGGCACCTTGACGAGGAGCGCGGCGGCGACGGCGAGCGCGAGGAAGCCGGCGACGCTGAGTGCCGCGAGCGTGCGCCGGAGCGTTCTCCGCTGATTGTCCCGCGTCGCCTGGGCGAAACTGTTGACGTCATTCTGCACCAGGGACGCAGCGCGGTAGAACCGTGCGGTGAGAGCCGCGCCGTTCAACACCTGACGGGTGGCGAGCTCCTGGCCGGCCTTGTCCTTCGAGATGGTCCCGTCGGCGACGAACACGATCAGCGAGTCGTAGAACCCGTGCAGCGCAACCGCTCGCTCACGGACCTCGCGAATGTGCTCTGCCAGAGGGGAGCGGCCCTGCGTGAGCGCAGCGATCCGGGTGAGATCTGCGAGCACCGCCTTCCGCCCCGCTTTGTACGGGGCGAGGCTGTCGCGATCCGTGGTGATGATGTAGCCGCGAACACCGGTCTGCTCCTTCTCCATCTGGAAGAGGACGTCACGCGTGAGCCCGCGAAGCGGCAAGACGACGCCGATGTAGCGGTCTTCTGCCGAGCGGTAGAGGTTGTAGGTCGCAAGGACGCCGGTCGCCAGCACCGCGATGAGCAGCGTCAACAGCATGAGGAGCGAGACCTGCACGCGCCGTTTGACCGCGACGGCCGGTACCGTTGTCCGGTTCCAGAAGCGGCGGCCAAGCCGCTCGCGCTGCGAATCCGTCACCGTGGCGCTCATCCGGCCTCAGCGAACCCCGCAGCCGGAGACGACGCGCAGGTTCGTCACCGGCCTGAGCTCTGCCCCGTTCGGCAGCGCGCCGCGCGTGCTCTTGCTCGGGTTCCAGAATCCAACACCGGCGACCTCGAGCGTTGTGCCGAGCAGCTCCCACGCCGCCGTGACGCGCGCGCAGTGAGACGTGAACTCTTTCCTCGCCGCGATCATTCCCGTGCGGTCACGCGCGCGCGCGCCGAGGCAGTGTGGGTTCGGGAGATACGCGTCCATGTACTGCCCGGTGTCGATGCTGTAGAGGATCAGGATGATCTCGCCGTTCGACGCGATCCGGTAGCGGTCGACGACTGCCCGCAACTTCGGAAGATCGTCGTGCGCGCGGGCACGATCCGGTTCGGCGACGTGAGCTTCGCGATCTCGGCGATCGTCGTCTGCTCCCCGTGGAGGGACACGTACGCCCGGTCCTCGTCGCTCAGCGTCATCAGCCGCCAGAGGGTGCCCCCGCACCACGTGCCGGGGTCTTGCTTTCCGGCTGCCGTGCCCGAGGCCGCGGCGCTTGCGCACAGCGCCGCCGACGCGAGGAGCGCGATTGCGAGCACGGAATGGGCGCGTCGTGACCGGTTGGCGGACATTGGCGATTCCCTGGGCGAGCGACAATGCCGCAGCGGCGCCCACGTTAGCCACCCCTGCCCGCCGCCACAACCCTGTGGGGGCCTTTCATAGCCTACGCGGGTGACCGTCCGCCGCAGGGTCGTCGTCCACGGCCGCGTCCAAGGCGTCGGCTTCCGGTTCGCCGTCGCCCGCGCGGCGGATACCCGCCGGGTCGCGGGCTGGGTGCGCAATCGGGCTGACGGCTCCGTGGAGGCGGTCTTCGAGGGTGCGCCGGAGGCCGTCGAGGCGCTCGTCCGCTTCTGCGCCGAGGGCTCGAGAGGAGCAGCGGTCACTCAGGTTGAGGCCGTCGAGGAGCGACCCGAGGGGCTCTCGGGCTTCGACGTCCGGTACTAGCCGTTCAGTTGGGTTGCGGCACGATCCGGATGTACGGCTTCGGTTCCTTCCAGCCGTCCGGATAGGTCTCCTTGGCCTCGTCGTTGGAGACCGAGCCGGCGATGATCACGTCCTCACCCTGCTGCCAGTTGACGGGTGTCGCCACCTTGTGCTTTGCCGTCAACTGCAACGAGTCGATCACCCGCAACACCTCATCGAAGTTGCGGCCCGTCGTCATCGGATACACCAACACCAGCTTCACCTTCTTGTCGGGACCGACCACGAACACGTTCCGCACCGTCTGATTGTCCGCCGGCGTCCGCTCCGCCGGGTCACCCGACACCGCCGCCGGCAGCATCCCGTACAGCTTCGAGACGTTGAAATCCGAGTCGCCGATCATCGGATAGTTGGGCGCCTGCCCCTGCGTCTCCTCGATATCGCTCGACCAGGCCGAATGCTTGTCCACCGGATCCACGGACAACCCGATGATCTTCACGTTCCGCCGGTCGAACTCCGGCTTGATCTTCGCCATGTAGCCGAGCTCGGTCGTGCAGACCGGCGTGAAGTCCTTCGGGTGCGAAAACAACACCGCCCAGGAGTCACCCACCCAATCGTGGAACCGAATCGTCCCCTCCGTCGTCTCCGCCTCGAAATCCGGGGCCGTATCACCAATCGTCAAAGCCATCGTCTTCCTCCTCTTCGAACCGGACCGCCTCGGGGATTGTGTATCAAACCGCGACCCCCTACCGCTCCTCCCGCACGTAGGGGAGGCCGAGACTGGCCGGGGCGCCGAGCCGGCGCCGGGCGCCGCTCGCGGAGGCGAGAACGAGCACGAGGATCGTCATCAGGTAGGGCAGCGAGTTCGTCCAGAGCACGGTCGGCCCCAGGTGGATCTCGCGTGCCTGGAGCTGCGGGGAGAGCGCCTGCAGCGCACCGAAGAAGTACGCGCCGACGAGGCAGAGCTCGGGCCGCCAGAACGCGAAGATGACGAGGGCGATCGCGATCCACCCGGCCCCGCCGGTGATGCCGGACACCCACTGCGGCGTGATCGCGAGCGTGAACGTGGCGCCGGCGACGCCCGCGAAGGCCCCACCGACGAGCGTGTGCGCGTACCGGTAGCGCGCGACGTCGATGCCCATCGCATCCGCCGCGGCGGGCGACTCGCCGACCGCCCGCGCGTTCAGGCCGGGCCGGGTCCGCGTGAGGTACAGCGAGACTGCGACGACGCAGAGCCACGACGCGTAGACGAGCACGTTCTGCCCGAACAGGATCGGGCCGACGACCGGCCAGTCCTGCATGCTCGCCGGGAAGACGGCGTGAAACTGGTGCCGCGCCGGATCGGTGGACAGATTGAGATCGTTCCCGAGATACGACGAGAGGCCGGCTGCGCCGGCGAAGATCGTCAGCGCGAGCCCCGACACGATCTGGCTCGCGCGCAGCGTGATCACGAGAAAGGCGTGGATCAGCGCCATGGCCGCCCCGGCGAGCGCGGCGACGCCGATCGCCGCCGCTAGCGCAGGCCCTGTGGCTACGTGCAGCCGCTGCACCGCCCAGAAGCCCATCACCGCGCCCACGAGCATCATCCCCTCGACGCCGAGGTTGAGCACACCGGTGCGTTCTGCGAGCAGCTCGCCGAGCGCGGCATAGAGGAGCGGCGTCCCGTACGCGACGCCCGAGGCGAGCACGACCACGAGCAGCGAGCTGTTCACGCGACGGGCTCCGGCGCCGCCGCCTCGGTCGCGCGTCCGAGACGGAAGCGGTAGCGAACGAGCAGCTCGCCGCCGAGGGCCGAGAAGAGGATGATCCCCTGCATCACGCCGACGAGCCCCGACGGAAAGTCGGCTCCCTGGAGCGTGTTGCCCGCGTTCTGGAGGCCGCCGATCAGAAACGCGACGAGCACGACGGCAAACGGGTTGTAGCGGGCGAGCGCGGCGACGACGATCCCGGTGTAGCCGTAGTACTGCCTCTGCAGGCCGTTGGGGTCGGCGTCGAGGGTGTGGCGGAAGTCGCCGTCCTGGCTCGCGCCGCCGAGGCCGGCGATCGCACCGGAGAGCGCCATCACGGCGAGGATCTTGCGGCGCGTGCGCATGCCCGCGTAGCGCGCGGCGCGCGGCGAGTCGCCGAGCACCTGCGCCTCGAAGCCGAAGCGCGTTCGCGTGTACAGCACCCAGAGCACGACGGCGACAAGGACCGCGATGCCCGCTCCGAGCGGCAGCACGATGCCGCCGCGCACGTGGATCGTCGCGCCGGGCCAGAGCGCCGAGTCCGGCAGGTTCTTCGCGGTGGGAAAGACGGACGCGTTGAACCCCTCGGTCTCCCGCCAGTACGAGTTGGTGTTGAAGATCAGGTAGGTGAGGAGGTACGCGGCGACGTAGTTGAGCATCAGCGACGTGATGATCTCGTTCGTCTTGAAGAACGCCCGGAGGACCCCCGGAATCAGCCCCCAGAGAGCGCCCCCCGCACAGCCCGCGACGACCATCGCCGCGATCACGAACGCGGACGGGCCGCCGTTGCCGCCCAGATAGAGCCCCGTCGCCGCGGCAGTGATCGCGCCGATGTAGAGCTGGCCCTCGGCGCCGATGTTGAACAGCCGCATCCGAAAGGCCGCTGCTGCAGCGAGCCCGGTGAAGGCGAGCGGGGTGGCCGAGGTCAGCGTCTGGCCGAGTGCGCCGGTGTTCAGAAACGCAGCGTCGATGATCTGCCGGTAGCTCGAGAGCGCGTCATGCCCGGTGGCGAGGAGGACGAGGCCGGAGGCGAAGAACGCGAACACGAGCGAGCCCGCGGGCACCGCAACGAGCAGCCAGCGCGGCTGACGAAGCCGGCGCTCAATCCGCACGGGGATCGTGCCCTCCCGCCATCAACAGGCCGAGCTCCTCGACGCTCGCCTCCGCGCGCGACGTCGAGCCGACGATCGCACCCTCGTACAGGACCGCGATCCGGTCGGCCAGCAAGAGGATCTCGTCGAGGTCCTCGCTGATCAACAGAACGGCGACGCCGTCCGCCGCCGCGTCACGGAGATAGGCGTGCACGGTCTCGATCGCGCCGACGTCGAGCCCGCGTGTCGGAGACGCGGCGACGAGCAGCCGCGGCCGCCCCGAGAACTCGCGCGCGAGCACGACCTTCTGCAGGTTGCCCCCGGAGAGCAGCCGGGCCGGTGCGGCCGGACCCGGTGCAGCGATCCGGTAGCGATGGATCAGCTCGACCGCGCTCGCACGAATCCGGCGCAGGCGGAGCAGCGGCCCGCGGGACGAGTGCGGCCCGCGATAGGACTTGAGCACGAGGTTGGACGCGATGCTGAGGCTCGGGGCGACGCCGGTGCCGAGGCGATCTTCGGGCACGTACGCGACTCGGGCGGCGATCGCTGCGCGCGGGTCCGCGCGCAAGGCCTTCCCGTCGACTCGAACGGAGCCCTCCGTCGGCGTCCGAATCCCGGCGATCGTCTCGGCGAGCTCACGCTGGCCGTTGCCCGCCACTCCCGCGACGGCGACGATCTCGCCGGCGGCCACGGCGAGCGAAGCGCCTCTGACTGCTGCCTCGCCACGGTCGCCCGGCGTCCACACGCCTTCGAGCTCGAGTACCGCCTCGCCGACGGCCCGGGCCCGGGCCTCGCCCGCGCCGCCGAGCTCGCGCCCGACCATCAGCGCCGCGAGGGAGCGCGGCGTCGCCTCGGCCGCCGACACGGTCCCGAGCGAGCGTCCGCCGCGCAGCACCGTGACGCGGTCCGCCACAGCCTTCACCTCGTGCAGCTTGTGGGAGATGAAGATCACGGTTCGCCCTTCGGCCGCCATCTCTCGCAGGGTCTCGAACAGGAGGTCCGCCTCCTGCGGCGTCAGCACGGCGGTCGGCTCGTCGAGAATGAGAATCCGCGCCTCGCGATAGAGCGCCTTCAGGATCTCGACGCGCTGCTGCTCGCCGAGCGAGAGCTGCCAGATCCGAGCGCGCGGCTCGACGGCGAGCCGGTAGCGCTTCGACAGCTCGGCGACGCGGCCTTCGATTGCACGCTGGCGCAGACGGAACGTGCGCCCCTCCCCGCGATGATCGCCGAGAACGACGTTCTCGGCCACGGTGAACGGCTCCACGAGCCGGAAGTGCTGGTGGACCATGCAAATGCCAGCGTCGAGCGCGTCGCGCGGCGAGTGGAAATGCACCTGACGGCCGTCGAGGAAGATCTCGCCGTCGTCTGGCCGGTAGAGGCCGGTGAGGATGTTCGAGAGCGTGCTCTTGCCGGCGCCGTTCTCGCCGAGGAGCGCGTGCACTTCGCCTGCTGCGGCCTCGAACTCGACGGCGTCGTTGGCGAGGACGCCCGGAAAGCGCTTCGTGATCCCGCGCATCGCGACTGCGGGGGGCGGAGGGGCGCCGTCGGCACCCCTCCGGTCGTCCTCGGTCGCGATCACTTCCCGGTCGAGCTGCCGATCACGCCCTTCACGAGCCAGTTCATCGCGTAGAGATCGTTGACGGTCAACCGCTTGCCCTTTGCGACGCGCAGCTTGCCGCTCTGGTCATACAGCGGTCCCGCGAACTCGTAGAACGTGCCGCTCTTCAGCGCCTGGAGCTTCTTCGCGATCGCGGTTTTCGTCCCGGCGCTGACGCCGGGCCCGAACGGCGCGAGCTTCGTGAAGCCGTCCTTGATGCTGCCGTAGTAGAAGCCCGACTTCCACGTCCCGTCCATCGCGGCCTGTACGCGCCGCAGGTAGTAGGGCCCCCAGTTGTAGAGCGCCGCGGTCAGCCACGACTTCGGCGCGAACTTCTTCGCGTTCGCGTCATAGCCGACCCACGGGATCCCGACCGATTCGGCGAACTGGCCGGTCGCCGGTGAGTCGACGTTCTGGCCGAGCACGTCCGCGCCCGCGGCGTGCAGGCTCTCGGCCGCCTTCTTCTCCTTGGCGGGATCGAACCACGAGTTCGTCCACACGAGCTTGATCTTCGCTCCCGGATGCGCCGCCTGCGCGCCGAGCGCGAACGCGTTCGCGTGGCGGATCACCTCGGGAATCGCGAACGGCACGACGTAGCCGATCGTCCCGTTCTTCGTTGCCGCCCCCGCAGCCATGCCGGAGAGGAAGATCGTGTCCTCGCCCGCGCCGAAGTACTCGGACAGGTTCTTGGCCTGGTCAGTGCCGGTCGCCTGCTCGAAGAGCACGCTCGGGTACTTCGCGGCGAGCTTCTTGTCGAAATAGCCGTAAGAGGTCCCGAAGATGAGCTTGTAGCCCTGGTTGACGAGACTGGAGACGGTCTGCTGGAGCTGCGCCCCAACCGCGATGTTCTCCTTGAACGTTGTCTGGACCTTGCTCCCCAGCATCTTCTGCACGTACTTCCGGCCGTCGTCGTGCGCCTGCGACCAGCCGGCGTCGTTGTGCGGGCCGACGTAGATCCACGCCACCTTGAAGGCCGCACTCTGCTTCGCAGGGCCGGCCGCCGCAGTCGCGGCCAACAGCGCCGCCGTCGCGGCCAGCACCACCAGCACGGCAAGCGTGCGCTTCGGACTATTCATAGCGCTCCCTCCTCGATCCTCCGGTCAGACAGCGACTATAGGACAGGGGCCTGCTGAGGTACAGCGGGCTCGGCACCGCCGTTGCGGCGAGCGATACTAGGCCGTCGTGATGCGTACGAGCATCGGCCCGTACGCGGTCGTCGAGGCCGCATACGAAGGGATGCTCAGCGTGGTCTACCGGTGCCGCCAGGGGTCACGCGAGGTCGCCGTCAAGGCCGTCCGCGAGGACGGCGCCGATCCAGCGCTCGCGCGCGGGCAGGCGCTTCGCGAGGCTCGCCTGCGGGCGCTGGTCGTGCATCCGGGCGTCCTCCCTCTTCTCCGCCTCGTGGACGGCGAAGCCGGCCCGCTCCTGGTCGCGCCCTGGCTGGCCGGCGGCTCGCTTCGCGAGCTCGACGGTCCGGTCTCGGTCGCGCAGGCGATCGCCCTCGCCGAGGGAATCGGCGCCGCTCTGGACGCACTACACCGCACCGGCTGGCGGCACGGTGACGTGAGCCCGGGCAACGTCCTCCTCACGGCGGCCGGCCTGCCGGTACTGGCGGATCTAGGCTCCGGCGCCCGGATCGGTGCGCGCGCCCAGCGCCGGGGAGCGGTGGTGGCCACGCCGCACGTCAGCGCACCCGAGATCTGGGATGACGGACCGGCCGACGGTCGCGCCGACCTCTACAGCCTCGGTGCGCTGCTCTACCATGCGCTGACCGGCACCTGGCCGTTCGAGGCTGTGGAACCGCCGGCGTTCGCCGAGCTGCACCGGCGGGTGCCCGTGCCGCCGCCGTCGACGAGAGCGCCGCTCGCCGGCCCGGCTCTCGATGCGGTTCTGCTGCGAGCCCTCGCCAAGGCTCCGGCCGACCGGCATGCGTCGGGCGCCGAGCTTGCGGCGGACCTGCGTGAGGCTGTGCAGGCAGACGGCCTCGCAGACGACTCGCGCGCGCCTTGCCGTCCGGCCGTGGGAGCAGCCGAGCGACTGGAGCAGTTCGCAGAGACATTCGACGAGCGTGAACGGGCCGCGCTCCGCGTCCTGTTGCGCCGGTCGGCAGCGGTGATGACGCACGCCTCCCACGACGCCGAACACCTCGCGATGCGCGTGTTTGCACCAGCGGCCGCGCCCCTGGCGCTCGAGGACTGTGGCGCGGCCGCAGCGCTTGCCACGGGGCGGCTCATTCCCGAAGGCCCTGCGGTGCGCCTCCTCGAGCTCCTTGCGGCCGCAGGTCTCGTCACGCGTGAGAACAGGCCGCGGCATTCTGGGGTGGCCTGACCGACTGGGCGGTGACGGGCGATCCACCCGTGCACATGGATCGCCCGGACGGCGCTCTCTACGCGGCGGCCGCCGCGCAGGTGCGGATTCTGGCGGAGCCCAGCGCGCGCGAGCTGGCCGACCTGCTCGTCGACCGCGGCCTCGTGCCCGCAGGGGCGAGTGTGCTCGACGTCGGCGCAGGCTCGGGCGTCTGGGGCATCGCAGTCGCGGGCGCTGTCCCAGGAGGCAGCCTCACCGCTCTGGATCGTCCGCTCGTGCTCGACGAAACCCGTGCGAACGCCGAGGCGGCGGGACTGGATGGACGCTTCCACGCAGTCGCCGGCGACTGGCGGGACGCACCCCTCCCTGCGCATGTCTTCGACGTCGCGCTGGCCGCGAACGTCTGCCACGTCGAGGCGCCCGACGAGGTTCCGCGCCTCTTGCGGCGAATGCGCGATGCGCTCCGTCCCGGAGGCAGCGCCGTCGTCGTGGACACGATGCCCGTGGACGCCGACGACCTCGCAGCGCAGTTGCAGAGCCTGCACCTCGCGCTGCGAACGGACGGCGGCGGAGTCCACGTCCGTGCGAGCTATACGTCCTGGCTCGAGGACGCGGGATTCGCCGTCGGCGAGACGCTCGCTCTCGGCTCGCTGACGGCGATGGTCGCACGCTCACGCGGCTGACCGCGCCACATTGGCGGCGAGGGCGCGGAGGATCGCCTTCACCTGGAAGACCGTCAGCGACGGATGTTTCTCCAGGACACGCGCGACGATGCCCGTGATGTGTGGCGCGGCGACGCTGTTGCCGGTGACCTTCGAGATGCCCCCGCCCTTCCACGCGCACGGGACATCGATCCCGAATGCTCCGAACTCGGTCGGCGGGGCGGGGTTGTAGTAGTAGAGGAACGGGTCGTTCGTCGCATGCGAGCCGACCGAAACGACGGAGGCGTACTCGCACGGAAAACTCGGAATCGGAAAGTTGTTCGCTGCCGTGACCAGGGTGACGTGATTGAAGTACGCCTCGTCGGTGAGCGCGTGGAGCTCCCCGAAGAAGTAGCGCTTCGTCGTCCCCAGGCTGAGGTTCGCAACGTGGATCCCGTGGTCGATCACCCACCGGATCCCCGCGACGAGCGCGGCGCCCTTCCCACCCATCTTGCCCATCACCCGGACGCTGTACAGCTCGCAGTCGGGGGCGATGTCGAGGATGATCCCAGCGCACGCGGTGCCGTGGCCAGAGGCGTCTTCGTGGGGGGCGTCGTCGTACGAGAGCTCGTCGGTGCGAGAGACGGTGATCGCGGTGTACCCCGCGACGCGGCCCGCGATGACCGGATGGTCCGCGTCGATGCCGCTGTCCACGACCGCGACCTTGACGCCCCGGCCGGTTGCACCGCCCCACGCCCACTCCGGTGTGATGTCGTCCATCGGGAGCAGCGCCTCCAACAGCTCGAGCTGCTTCGGGTCGAAGGCCGTGGAGTATGCCGGCGTG
>VAWY01000323.1:2367-2933 GCA_005888335.1 Actinomycetota bacterium | reverse complement strand
CGGCGTCCCGTGCGGCGAAGACAGCCTCGAAGCGGGGGGTGCTCGCGGTCGCGGCGTTCGCGCGTACGCGGTGCTGGCGCTTCTTCGCGCCTCGGGGTGGCGCGGCCGTGGGTCGCGCCGCAGCCGGCTCGGCCGTCAGCTCCTCGAAGCGGGCGAGCGCCTCGGCGCCGCGGTCGGCGTCGAAGACCTCCCAGCGCCTCACGAGACCGTCGACGCCGAAGACGATGAGCGCGATGAAGCGCCTCTCGAAGGTGCCGCCGCTGGCACGGTCCGTACCGAGGTTCGTCATGCGCACGAGGAACGCGTCGGAACTCAGGCCGAGGACGTCGTCGAGGCGAAAGACGAGGTCGTCCGCGGCCTCGAAGAGGGAGTGGATCCAGCGTCGGATCGCCTCGGCTCCGCGGAGGGTCGGAAAGCCGAGCGGCCGGTGGTCGACGTACTCACCGTCCGGCGCGATGATCGCGTCGAGGGAGTCGGGGTCTGGGCTCACGAACACCGCCACCGAGCGCGCCGTCGCCGCGGCGCGGGCGCGCGCGGGGCCGTCGGGGAGGAGGTCGGCGTAGCGC
>VAWY01000323.1:0-2277 GCA_005888335.1 Actinomycetota bacterium | reverse complement strand
CTCGCTGACTGCGAAAAGCGGCAAAGGGCGAGCGAGTCGCCGAGGGTCGCCAGCGGTTCGTGTAGGAACATCGGATCTTGCGCGCTCCGCAGGCCGCGATACGAGGAGAGCGATCCCTGCCGGTCGTAGGTGACGCCGGTCGTATGGTCCACGACTTCGTACTCGTCGGCGAGCAGAGTGGGGAGCGCGTCGAAGTCTCGGGCGATGATGGCGGCGTCCAGGCGGGCGGCGTGCGCGGTCGCGGCGTTCGAGCGCACGCGGCGCCCGTGCCGCTCCGCTGTGAATCGCACCGCCGCTGGCCCGGCTGTCAGCTCGTCGAAGCGGGCGAGCGCCTCGTCCTCGCGCTCGGTGTCGAAGAACTCGACGCGCGTCAGGCCCTCGGCTCCGAATACATTGAGCAGGATGAACTGCCTCTCATAGGCGCCCCCGCCAGCGCGGGCGGTGCCAGAGTGAGTCGCGCGCACGACGAAGGCATCGGAATGCAGACCGAGGACTTCGTCGGAGCGCGTGTCGGTGTCGTCGGTGAGCTCGAGCACGGCGCGGAAGTGCTCCAGGTACGCTTCCGCCCCACGCGCGGACCAGGTTCCCAAGGTCCGGTGGTCAACGACCTCGATGGCGGGTGCGACCAGCGCGGCGATACGATCGAGGTCGAACGGTCCTTTCATTTCCGCGAACGACCGCGCCGCTGCTGCGGCGCGGGCACGCGCGGGGCCGTCGGGGAGGAGATCGGCGTAGCGCTCGTACAACCGCGCGACGGCGTCGCCTAGCCGGTCGACGGCGAAGACCTCGGTCCGCGCCCGTCGTCCCTGGGCGTCGACCTCGATCAGAGCGATCCCCTCGCGCTCGTAGGCGCCGACATCGAAACTCGCGCCGGCAAACCCGCTCGCTGACATCCACAAGCGGAACAGCGCGAGGGAATCGCCGAGGGTCGCGAGCGGCTCCTGCCGCCAGGTCGGATCTCGAGCGCTCAGCAAGGTGCGCCATGTGATGAGCGATCCCTGCCGGCCGTAGGTGGCGCCGGTCGTATGGTCCACGACTTCGCACACGTCGGCGGTCAGGGTGGGAAGCACGTCGGCGTCCCGGACGGCGATCGCGGCGTCCAGGCGGGCGGCGTTCGCGGTCGCGGCATTCGGTCGCATCCGGCGCTCGTGCTTTTCCGCCGCCCGAAGTGGCGCGCCCGTGAGTCGCGCCCCCGTCGGCGCGGCCGTCAGCTCGTCGAGGCGGGCGAGCGCCTCGGCCTCGCGCTCGGTGTCGAACTGCTCCCAGCGCGTCAGGAGGCCGTCGGCTCCGAAGACCCAGAGCATGAGGCAGTTCCGCTCGAAGGCGCCTCCGCTGACGCGGACGGTGCCCGAGGTCGTCCAGCGCACGAGGAGCGCATCGGATCGCAGAGCGAGGACGTCGTCCATGCGAGCGGCGAAGTCATCCGAGAGCTGAAGCAAGGCGCGGATGGCCTCGAGCACCGCATCGCCTCCGCGCACGGACCCGAACCCGACGGTGCGGTGGTCCGTGGCCTCGGCGTCCGGCGCGAACGGCCAGCGGTCGGGCGGTCCCAGCAGCGCCACGACCGAGCGTGCCGTCGCCGCGGCGCGGGCGCGCGCGGCGCCGTCGGGGAGGAGGTCGGCGTGGCGTTCGTACAGGAGGGCGACGGCGTCGCCCAGGCGGTCGGGGGTGAACGTGTCGATGCGCACGAGTCGGCTCCCGCCATCGACTTCGCTCAAGTCGAATGTCTCACTCTCGAAAGAGCCGACATCGAACACCGCATCGCCGCTCGCGCTCCCGGACCAGCACCGGCGGTGCAGCGCGAGCGATGCACCGAGGGTGGCGACGGGCTCGAGCCGGAACGCGGGGTTCCGGTCGCTGAAGAACAGGCGCCACCAGGCCGCGGTCTCCTGCCGGTCTATGACGACGCCCAGCCCGTGGAGGGTGACCTGTGCGCCGTCGGAGTGCAGATGGGCGATCGCGTCCGGGTCTCGCGCGGCAAGGGCGGCCTCGAAGCGGGCGGCGTTCGCCGTCGCGGCGTTCGGTCGCACGCGCCGCCCGTGTTCCTCAACGGTCAGGGATGGCGCGACGGCCGATCGCGCCTGCGGCACTGGCGCCAGCTTGTCGAAGCGGGCGAGCGCTTCGTCCTCGCGGTCGACGTCGAACATCTCGAGGCGCGTCACGAGGCCGTCGGCGCCGAAGACCCGGAGGAAGAGGAACGCCCTCTCGAAAACGCCACCGCCGGTGCGGGCCGTGCCGACGTTCGTCTGGCGGGCGAGGAGCGCGTTGGACCGGAGG
>VAWY01000092.1 GCA_005888335.1 Actinomycetota bacterium | reverse complement strand
GAGGCGCCCGGCTTCGGGCAGTACTACGGCATCCAGGGCACGAGCTGGATGTCGCCGCCGATCATCGACAATCCCGACGAGGAGCGGCGGATGCGCGGCCGCACCTACCAGCTCTTCTACGACGGGCGCAACCTGCGCCTCGTCGCCTGGCGGACGCCGCGCGCCGTCTACTGGGTCTCCAACACGCTGTCCGAGAGCCTGACGAACAAGCAGATGCTCGGCATCGCGCGGTCGCTGAACCGGATCGGCTCCTAGGCGGCATCGGCCGCCTAGCGGCACTGCTTAGTAGCCTTCCGCGCTCGCATGGCAGAGCGCGAACCGATCGGCGTCATCGGCACCGGCTACGTGGGCCTCGTCACCGCGGTCGGCTTCGCGGAGCTGGGCTCCGACGTCTGGTGCATCGACATCGACGAGGCCAAGATCGATGGCCTCAAGCGCGGCGTGGTGCCCATCTGGGAGCCCGGGCTCGAGGAGCTCCTGGCCAAGCACAAGGACCGCATGCACTTCTCGACGACGCTCGCCGACGCGCTCGAGCATGCGCGTCTGCTCTTCGTCGCGGTGGGCACGCCGCCGCTGTACTCGGGCGACGCCGACCTCTCGGCCGTCCACGCCGTGGTCGACTCGATGCCCCCGTCCGACCACCACGCGCTCGTCATGAAATCGACCGTCCCGGTCGGGACCGGGCGCAACATCCGCCGGATCTTCGAGGAGCAGGGGAAGAGCGGGTTTCGCTACGTCTCGTGCCCGGAGTTCCTCAAGGAGGGCTCGGCGATCGACGACTTCCTGCGTCCCGATCGCGTCGTCATCGGCGACGAGGGCGACTGGGCGGGCGACGCCGTCGAGGAGCTCTACGCCCCGCTCCGCGCGCCGATCGTCCGCACCGACATCCCGTCGGCCGAGATGGTCAAGCTCGCCGCCAACGCGTTCCTCGCGACCAAGATCTCGTTCATCAACGAGATCGCCAACGTCTGCGAGGTCACCGGCGCCGACGTCACCGAGGTCGCGCGCGGGATCGGCCTCGACGATCGCATCGGCCCGAAGTTCCTGCAGGCGGGGATCGGCTTCGGGGGTTCCTGCCTCGCCGGCGATGAGACGGTGCTGGCACGCCGTGCGGGCCGGACGAGCATCACCCGCCTGGACGACCTCTACGCGCGCTTCGAGGCCGACGAGGAGCTCGAGGTCATGGCCTGGCGACCGGGGATGCCGACGCCCGAGTTCCTGCCGGTGCTCGGCGTGAGCCGCCGGCCGGCTGACGAGGTCGTCGAGGTCCGGACCAAGATGGGGCGCCGCGTCGTCTGCACGCCGGACCATCCGTTCGTCGTCTCATGCGGCGGCTGGGGCGGCGACGAGGAGATCAAGCTCGCACGCGACCTCGATGAGCGCGACTGGCTGCCGCTCGCCATCGGTCCGGGGGAGACGCCGACCGAGCAGGACGAGGTCAAGCTCCACGCGCTCGCAGCGCTCGAGCTGGCCGGCCTCACCGCGTCGGATGTCATCGTTCGGCCGGCGGCGCGCCACCTCGCCGGCGTGTTCGCGGAGCAGGCGTCGGTGCTCGACCACCCGCGCGGGGCGGCCGCGCGATCGGCGGACATCCGCCGCAGCGGCGCCCTGCGCTACGACGAGGCCGCTCTGTTGGAGATCCCGCTCGAGGGCGCGACGGTGGCGACGGCGAAGAACGGCATCCCGCTCGTGGTCGACGGCAACGAGGCGTTCTGGCGGATCGTGGGGCTCTACATCGCCGAGGGCCATTGCGCCGTCGACGGCGCTCGGCATCGCCTGCAGTGGTCGTTCCACCCGTCCCGCGAGGAGCACCTCGTCGAAGAGGTCGCGGGCTTCTGGCGTGCGCGTGGCGTGCGCGCCGACGTCCGACGCACGCCGACGACGGCGAGCGTGGTCGTCTCGTCGCGCCTGCTCGCCACGTGGTGGACGCAGCACCTCGGGCTGGGGCGCAATGCCTACGGGCAGCGCCTGCCCGACTACGTTTGGGACCTCTCGGAGAACTGCCAACGCGCGTTGCTGTCGGGCCTGTGGGAGGGCGACGGCTCATGGTCGCTCGTCAGCGGCGGCCCGAGCGTCATCCTGGAGTTCGGGACCGTCAGCCGGGAGCTGGCCGACGGCGTCCTGCGCCTCCTTGCGCAGCTCGGGACCGTCGCCGGTCAGCGCATCGGTCGCACTGCCAAGTCGACGAAGGACACCCACTGGCTGCGCGTCGCCGGCGCCGAGCAGATCGAGCGCGCGCTGTTCCTCGTGCCGCACCGCGACCGGCCGGGCGTCCTGGCCTCGATCGCCCGCCAGTCCAAGCGGATTGCCCCGACCGGCTACCGCAAGCGGGGGAACGCGGCATGGGTTCGGGTCTGCGGCGCCGAGCCGCGTCCGTACGCGGGGGACGTGTACTCGCTCGAGGTCGGCGGGGCGCACACCTTCGTGACGACCGGCGGGGTCGTGGCAAAAAACTGCTTCCCGAAGGACGTCAGCGCCCTCAAGCAGCTCGCCGGCAACTCGGGCTACCACTTCCAGCTCCTCGCCTCGGTCCTCGAGGTCAACGACCTGCAGAAGCGCAAGGTCATCCAGAAGCTGCAGAAGCACCTGGGGTCGCTGGTCGGCAAGCGGATCGCGCTGCTCGGGCTCGCGTTCAAACCGAACACCGACGACATGCGCGAGGCGTCCTCGCTGGTGCTGAGCGCGCGGCTGCAGTCCGACGGCGCGATCGTGCGCGCGTTCGACCCGGTCGCCGAGGACGAGGCGCGCAAGCTGATCCACGGGGTCGAGTTCGCCAGCGACCCGCTCGACTGCGTGCGCGGCGCCGACGCCGTCGTCCTCGTCACGGAGTGGCAACAGTTCAGGGACCTCGACTGGCGCGAGGTCGCCGGGGCGATGGCCGGGCGGCTTATCGTCGACGGCCGCAACGCCCTGGACCCCGACGCGATCCGCGCCGCCGGGCTGGACTACGAGGGGATCGGGCGCCAGAGCCGGGTCTCGCTGCCGGTGTGACGGAGGCCCACGAATGCAGGCGGTGATCCTCGTCGGCGGCGAGGGGACCCGGCTCCGGCCGCTGACGTCCACGGTCCCCAAACCGGTCGTCCCGCTGGTCGACCGGCCGTTCCTGGCCTACATGCTCGAGTGGCTGAAGGTCCACGGCGTCGACGACGTGGTGATGTCGATGGGCTACCTGGCCACGGCCGTGCGCAACGTCCTCGGCGACGGCTCGGCGTACGGGCTGCGCCTGCGCTACGTCGAGGAGCCCGACCCGCGCGGCACCGCCGGCGCGCTGAAGTTCGCCGAGTCGCTGCTCGAGGAGCGCTTCCTCATGCTCAACGGCGACGTGCTCACCGACATCGACCTGACCGCGCAGATCGCCCAGCACGAGAGCACCAAGGCCACGGCGACGCTGGCGCTCGTCCCGGTCGAGGACCCCAGCGCCTACGGCCTCGTCCGTGTCGAAGAGGACGGCGCCGTGCGCGAGTTCGTCGAGAAGCCCTCGCCCGACCAGATCGACACCAACCTCATCTCCGCGGGCGCCTACGTGCTCGAGCGCTCGATCCTCGACCTCGTGCCGCCGGACAAGAACGTCTCGATCGAGCGCGAGATCTGGCCGCAGCTCGTCGGCAACGGCCTCTACGGCTTCGCCGCCGACGCCTACTGGCTCGATATCGGTACCCCGCAGCGCTACCTGCAGGGCACGTTCGACATCATCGAGGGCAACGTGCAGACCGCGGTGCGCGAGGACCTCGGTGACAGCTTCCGGTCGATCGAGCCGTCGGCCACGATCGGCGGGCGCGTCGTGCCGCCGGCGGTCATCGAGCGCCAGTGCCTGGTCGCCGCGGGCGCCCACGTGGGGCCGCTGGTCGTGCTCGGCCAGGGGGCGTCGGTCGGCGCGGGCGCCGTCGTGGAGCGCGCCGTCGTCCTGCAGGGGGCCGAGATCGGCGCGGGCTGCGTCGTGCGCGACGCCATCGTCGCCGCCGGCGCGCGCGTCGGCGCGCACAGCCAGATCACCGGCGGCGCGGTGCTCGGCGAGGGCGTCACGATCGGCGCCGACTGCGTGGTGACGCGGGGCGCCCGGGTCTTCCCGGGCGTCGAGATTCCGGACGGAGGGCTCAAGTTTTGACCGTGACCGCGAGGGACCTGGGCGACGAGGCGGTCGGGCGGGTCGACGCCGCCAACCAGCTCGCGGACATCCTCGACCTCCCCGAGCACCTGCGCGACGCCCTGTGGCGTGTCAGCTCGGCGGACATCGGCGACTGGGACTCGCGCAACGGGCTCGTCGTCGCCGGGATGGGCGGCTCGGCGATCGGCGGCGACCTCGCGCGCGTCGCGCTGGGCGACCACGCCTCGCGGCCGATCATCACCGCGCGCGACTACGGCCTGCCGGGCTGGACGACGCCCGACACGACGGTCCTGTGCGCCTCCTACTCGGGCGAGACCGAGGAGACGCTCGCCGCCTTCGACGCCGCGGGCGCGCTGGGCGCGCGACGCGTGGCGGTCACCACCGGCGGCAAGCTCGCCGAGCTCGCCCGGGCCGAGAGCGTGCCGGTCATCCCGCTTCCCGGCGGCTTCCAGCCGCGCGTGGCGGTCGCCTACATGACCGTCGCCGCGCTCGAGGTCGCGGCGGCGTGCGGCGCCGGCCCGCGGATGGCGAGCGAGATCGACGTCGCCGCCGCGCACATCGACCAGCTCTGCGCCGAGTGGGGGCCGGAGGCCGACGACGGCAACATCGCCAAGGAGGTCGCCCTCGCGCTCAACGGCTCGGTGCCCGTGATCGCCGGCGCCGGGCTGACCGCGCCGGTCGCCTACCGCTGGAAGACGCAGATCAACGAGAACGCCAAGCTGCCCGCCTTCGCCGGCGAGCTGCCCGAGCTCGACCACAACGAGATCGTGGGCTGGCAGGGCACGGCCGGCCTCGGCAGCTTCGCCGCGGTCTTCCTCGAGGACGCCGACCAGCACCCGCGCATCGGCGACCGCATCGAGCTGACCAGCGAGCTCATCGCCGAGCACGCGACGACCGTCATCCGCGCGACGACGCGCGGGCAGGGCGCGGTCGAGCGCGTCATGTCGCTCGTGCTGCTCGGCGATCTCGTCTCGCTCTACCTCGCCGTCCTGCGCGGGATCGACCCCACGCCGGTCCGCGTGATCGACGACCTCAAGGCGCGGCTGGCGAAGCGGTAGGACGGCGACGGGTAGGTTGCCGCCATGAGCTCAGCCACGGACCTGATCACCGAGCAGCTGCGCGAGGCGCAGGCGATCGAGCAGTCCAGCCTCTCGCTCCTCCAGGGCCATCTGCGCGGCGCGCCCCCCGGCCCGTACCGCACCGCCGCCCGCCGCCACCTCGACGAAACGCGCCGCCACGCCCACCAGGTGGCCGAGCGGCTGACCAGCCTCGGCGCCAGCCGCGGGCCGGTGGGAACGGTCGTCACGCTCGGCGAGGCGATCGCCGGCCGCCTCGCGGGCGCCGCGCTCGCCCCGCTGCACCTGCTGACCGGCCGCACACGCCCCGACGTCCTGCTGCGCAACGTCCAGGACGAGATCGCCGCCGAGGCGCGCGAGGTCGCCACCTACGAGGCGCTCGAGCGCCTGGCGGAGGCGGCCGGCGACCCGACGACGGCGTCGCTGGCCCGCGCGATCCGCGACGACGAGCAGCGCTACCTCGACACGCTGCGCGCCCTGCTCGGGCCGCTGGCCGACCGCGTGGCGCGCGAGCGCCTCGGCGGCGCCCGGCCGCAGCCGGCGCCGGCGCCGGGATCCGCCCGGAGCGCCCCGCCCGAGCCCGAGCCGGAGCCCCAGCCCGCGGGCCGGCACAACGGCGGTCCCGTGCCCACCGAGACCGAGACCGAGACGCCGTACGCCGACCGCGCCGCGCGGCTGCGTGAGGCCCGCCGCGAGGCCGGCCAGACCCCCGAGGGCCCGACGCGCGCGCAGGCCGCCCGTCTGCGCGAGGAAAAGCGCGAGGCCGAGCGCCCGGTCGAGAGCGAGGGCCCCGCCGCGCCCGCCGCGGAAGTCCACATCGAGGCGCCGTGGGACGGCTACGGCACGATGAAGGCGGGCGAGATCGTCGAGCGCCTGCGCGACGCCAACGACACGGTCCGCGCGATGGTGCGGCTCTACGAGCAGAGCACCAAGAACCGCAAGAGCATCCTCGCCGCGACCGAACCTTGACACGAGCTTGATAAGGTTTGGCCTCGTGGACGCGCTGACCATCCACGAGGCCGCCGAGACGACCGGCTGGTCGCCCCGCATGCTGCGCTACGTCGAGCAGCTCGGGCTCGTCGAGCCCCGCCGCTCGACGAAGGGCTACCGGCTCTACGGTCCCGAAGAGCTTCAGCGGCTGCGCACCCTGCGCGAGCTGCTCGAGCGCCACGGCATCGCCCTCGCGGAGGTCGGCTTCGCGCTGCGCCTGCGCCGCGACGCCGAGCTGCGAGGCGCGGTGGAGGCGTGGTTCGAGGCCGAGCCGGCGCGTCCCGAGAACGTCCCGGCGCCTGACTGGCTGCGCTGGGAGCAGGAGAAGCACTCCAAGCTGCTGGCGACCCTCACGGAGGCTGCATGACGACGATCGAGACGACCCGACCCACCACCGGCGACTTCAAGGTCGCCGACCTCTCGCTCGCGGCCTTCGGCCGCAAGGAGATTCAGCTGGCCGAGCACGAGATGCCCGGCCTGATGGCCATCCGCCGCGAGTACGCGGAGCGCCAGCCGCTGAAGGGCGCGCGGATCACGGGCTCGCTGCACATGACGATCCAGACCGCCGTGCTCATCGAGACGCTGGTGGCGCTGGGCGCCGAGGTCCGCTGGGCGAGCTGCAACATCTTCTCGACGCAGGACCACGCCGCCGCGGCGATCGCGGAGGCGGGCGTACCGGTCTTCGCCTGGAAGGGCGAGACGCTCGAGGAGTACTGGTGGTGTCTCGAGCAGACGGTGCGCTGGCCGGACGGCGCCGGGCCGAACATGATCCTCGACGACGGCGGCGACGTGACGCTGCTCGTCCACAAGGGCGTCGAGTTCGAGAAGGCGGGCGCGGTGCCCGCGCCGTCGAGCACGGACTCCGAGGAGTACGCGCTGATCCTGGCGACCCTGCAGCGCTCGCTCGAGGAAGACCCCCAGCGCTTCACCCGGATCGCCGAGGGGATCAAGGGCGTGACCGAGGAGACGACGACCGGCGTCCATCGCCTCTACCAGTTCGCCGAGGCCGGCCGGCTGCTGTTCCCGGCGATCAACGTCAACGACTCGGTGACCAAGAGCAAGTTCGACAACCTCTACGGCTGCCGGCACTCGCTCATCGACGGCATCAACCGCGCGACCGACGTGATGATCGGCGGCAAGGTCGCCGTCGTGTGCGGGTTCGGCGACGTCGGCAAGGGCTGCGCGGAGTCGCTGCGCGGCCAGGGCGCGCGCGTGCTGATCACCGAGATCGACCCGATCTGCGCGCTGCAGGCGGCGATGCAGGGCTACCAGGTCGTCACGCTCGACGACGTCGTCGAGACGGCCGACATCTTCATCACGGCCACCGGCAACAAGGACATCATCACCGCCGACCACATGGCGCGGATGAAGCACCAGGCGATCGTCGGCAACATCGGCCACTTCGACAACGAGATCGACATGGCCGGCCTGGCCAAGCTGCCGGGCGTGCAGAAGATCAACATCAAGCCGCAGGTCGACGAGTGGGTCTTCCCCGACGGCCACGCGATCATCGTGCTGTCCGAGGGGCGGCTGCTGAACCTCGGCAACGCGACGGGTCACCCGAGCTTCGTGATGTCGAACTCGTTCTCCAACCAGACGATCGCCCAGATCGAGCTGTTCACGAAGAACGACGAGTACTCCAAGCGCGTGTACGTGCTGCCCAAGCACCTCGACGAGAAGGTCGCCTCGCTGCACCTCGGCGCGCTCGGCGTGAAGCTGACCATGCTCACCCCCGACCAGGCGGCGTACATCGGCGTCCCGGTCCAGGGCCCGTTCAAGCCGGACCACTATCGCTACTAGCAGAGGCTCAGCCCGGATCGAGTGGGCGGACGGACAGATGCCCGTCCTCCGCTCGATCCGCGAGCGCTTCGCCCGCGAGCGCCCGCTGGAGGGCGTGGCCGTGGCGGCCTGCCTTCACGTCACCGCCGAGACCGCCAACCTCGCGCGCGCGCTGGCGGCCGGCGGCGCCCGGGTGGCGCTGGCGGCGGCCAACCCGCTCTCGACGCAGGACGACGTCGCCCGGGCGCTGGCGGACGTCGCCGAGGTGCACGGCCGGCGCGGCGACGACGCCGCGGCGTACGCGGCGGGCATCGACGCGCTGGCGGCCGGCGCGCCCGACCTCGCGCTCGACGACGGCGGCGACCTGATCGCCGCGGCGCACGAGCGCCTCGCCGGCGCGACCGAGGAGACGACGACCGGGCTCGTGCGCCTGCGGGGCATGCAGGTGCGCTGCCCCGTGCTCGCCGTCAACGAGGCGCTGAGCGAGCGCGCGTTCAACGACCGCTACGGGACGGGCCAGTCGACGCTCGACGGGATCGTGCGCGCGACGAATGTCCTCCTCGCCGGCCGCACGTTCGTCGTGCTCGGCTACGGCTGGACGGGCCGCGGCGTCGCGCTGCGCGCGCGCGGCGCGGGCGCGTCGGTGATCGTCTGCGAGGTCGATCCGCTGCGCGCGCTCGAGGCGCGGATGGAGGGCTTCGAGGTCATGCCGGCACTCGCCGCGGCCGAGCGCGGCGACATCTTCGTCACTGTCACGGGTGGGCGTGCGGTGCTGCGCGCCGAGCACTTCGCCCGCATGAAGGACGGCGCGGTGCTCGCCAACGCGGGCCACTTCGACGTGGAGATCGATCTCGGCGACCTGCGCGCCGCCGCGACCGGCGGCGTGCGCGAGGTCCTGCCGCTGGTCGAGCAGCACGACATGGGCGACGGCCGGCGCCTGCACCTGCTCGCCAGCGGGCGCGTGGTCAACCTGGCCGCCGCCCAGGGCCACCCCGCCGAGGTCATGGACGTCTCCTTCGCCCTGCAGGCGCTCGCCGCCGAGCACCTCGTCCGCCACGGCGCCGACCTCGGGCCGGGCGTCCACCCCGTCCCCGCCGAGCTCGACCGCGACGTCGCCCGCCTGAAGCTCGACGCGCTCGGGGTGGAGATCGACACCCTCACCGCCGAGCAGAGGTCCTACCTGGCAAGCTGGCGGCCGTGACGGTCCAGCCGACGGGGCTTCAGGCCAGCATCGAGAAGATGCGCCGCGACGGCGTGGCGGAGCTCGCGATCCGCACCTTCGCCGACTTCTACGAGCGGCTCGTCGCGGGCGAGCAGGGGATGCTGCCCGAGGACGAGATCGAGCCGGTCGAGGACGTTCCCGACGCCGACGCGCTGCCCGAGCCCGACGCCGACGGGCGCGCCGCGCTGGACCGCGCGATCGTCCTCAAGCTCAACGGCGGGCTGGGGACGAGCATGGGCATGACGCGCGCGAAGTCGCTGCTCGAGGTCAAGGACGGGCTGTCGTTCCTGGACGTGATCGCGCGCGCGGTGCTGCAGGCGCGCGAGCGCCACGGCGTCCGGCTCCCGCTCGTCCTGATGAACAGCTTCTACACGCGCGACGACTCGCTGAGGGCGCTCGACCGCTATCCCGAGCTGGGCGCCGACGTGCCGCTCGACTTCGTCCAGGACAAGGTTCCCAAGCTGCGCGCCGACGACCTGACGCCGGTCACTTGGCCCGACGACCCCGAGCTCGAGTGGGCGCCGCCTGGGCACGGCGATCTCTACACGGCGCTGGTCGTCTCGGGGATGCTCGAGCAGCTGCTCGAGCGCGGCTACGAGTACGCCTTCGTCTCCAACGCCGACAACCTGGGCGCCGTGCTCGAGCCGCGGATCCTCGCCTGGTTCGCCCGCGAGCAGCTGCCGTTCGCCATGGAGGTCGCCGATCGCACCGAAGCCGACCGCAAGGGCGGGCACCTCGCGCGGCGCCGCGACGGCGGACTGGTGCTGCGCGAGACCGCCCAGACGCCCGACGAGGACCTCGACGCCTTCCAGGACGTCGCGCGCCACCGCTTCTTCAACACGAACAACCTGTGGGTCAACCTCCGCACGCTCGACGAGGCCATGCGCGAGCGCGACGGGGTCCTGGGGCTGCCGATGATCGTCAACCGCAAGACGGTCGACCCCGGCGATCCCGACTCGCCCGCGGTCATCCAGCTCGAGAGCGCGATGGGAGCGGCGATCGGCGTCTTCGAGGGCACCCGGGCGCTGCGCGTGTCGCGGCGGCGGTTCGCGCCGGTCAAGACGACCAGCGACCTGCTCGCCCTGCGCTCCGACGCCTACGTGCTCACGCCGGAGTCGAACGTCGAGCTCGCCGCCGAGCGCGACGGCACGCCGCCATTCGTGGACCTCGACTCCCGCTTCTACAAGCTCGTGCGCGACTTCGAGGCGCGCTTCGCCGCCGGCGCGCCGTCGCTGGTGGCGTGCGAGCGCCTCGCGGTCGCCGGGGACGTCGCCTTCGGGCGCGGGGTCGTCGTCCGCGGCAGCGTGCGCGTCGAGCACGACGGCGACGGCCAGCTGCGCATCGAGGACGGCGCCGTCCTCGAGATGTAGTGCGCGCGGTCATCCTCGCCGCCGGCCGCGAGGGGGACCTCGAGCCGCTGACCGCGGACATTCCGGCGGCGATGGTGCCGGTGCTCGACCGGCCGGTGATGGCGCACACGGTTGGGCTGCTGCGCCGGGCGGGGGTCGAGGAGATCGTCGCCGTCCTGCGCCGGCACCCGCAGGCCGTCCGGCGGCACTTCGGCGCCGAGCTCGGCTACGAGATCGAGCCCAGGCCGCTGGGCACCGCGGGCACCGTGCTGGCCGTTCGCCACCACCTCGGCGCCGAGCCGTTCCTCGTGCTCTCCGGCCAGATGCTGACCGACCTCGACGTCGCCGCCCTGCTCGACACCCACCGCGCCGGCGGGGCGCTCGCCACGACGTGGGCCGGCCGGGACATCCACGTGCTCGAGCCGGCCGTCCTCGACCACGTCCCGGCCGATCGCGCTGCGGACTGGGAGGCCGACGTGTTCCCGGCGCTCGGGGAGCGCGTCCGCGCGGTCGAGGTGCCCGGCTACAGCCTCGCGCTCGACTCGGTCGCGCGCGTGCGCGAAGGCGCGTTCGATCTTCTCGAGGGCCGGGTGCGGCTGCCGGTGACGGGGGAAGAGGTCGCCCCCGGGCTGATGCTCGGCGAGGGATCGTCGCTGGACGGGATCGCGATGATCGAGCCGCCCGTGTGGATCGGCGACGACGTGCAGATCGGCGAGCACGCCCACCTGAAGGGCCCCCTCGTCATCGGGCACGGCGCCACGATCGGCGACGGCGCGCAGCTGCGGGGCAGCGTGATCCTCCCCGAGTCGACGGTGCCGCGCGAGACGCTGCTGGTCGGCGGGGTGGCGGGGCCCAGCCGCACTCAGGGGCGCGCGTAGCGCTCCGCGCGCAGGTCGCGCGTGTCCGCCTCGCTCAGCAGGCGGATGAAGAGCCAGGCCAGCACGATCCCCATCACGATCGACTGCTCGAGGGCCATCACGAGCCCGGCGACGGCCTGGTCGGTCGCGGCGCTCAGGCCCCAGTAGCGCGGCTGGTGCTCGTAGAACGCGTACAGCGCGTTCGGCGAGAAGGTCAGGCCGATGCCGAGCAGGCCGACGAGGATCTTCGTCGCGACCATGTAGCCGATCGGCGCGAGGCCGGAGAGGCGGAAGGGCGAGCGGATCGGGCCGAGCAGGTGCCACCAGTACAGCCCGCCGGCCGTCGCGAAGCAGAAGTGCTCGAGGACGTGGATGCCCGCGTGCTGCAGCGCGGCGTCGTAGAGCGCCGGCACGTGCCACGCCCACATCGTGGCCACGTAGAAGACGGCGGCGAAGACGGGGTGGGCCAGCGGGCCGGCGCGCCGCTCGACCGGCTGGACGCGGCGCGTGACCGGGCGCAGCAGGACGCGTGTCAGCCCGAGGAGGCAGAGGACGGGCGCGAGGTCGAGCAGCAGCAGGTGCTGGACCATGTGCATGGTCAAGATCTGCTCGGCGAGGCGGTCGACGGGGGAGACGAGCGCGACGAGCACGCAGCCCAGGCCGGCCAGGAAGGCGGCGGCCCGCCAGCCGCTCAGGGCGAGCGTGCCCGCCTCGGCGCGCACGGCGCGCCAGCGGCGCAGGTAGGCGTAGCCGACGATGACGACGAGCACCAGGGCGCCCGGCTCGAGGTTCCAGGAGGCGTCGGGAGAGGCGCCGGCCAGAGGCATTGGCGGGATTGTGGCGATCGCGGCGCAGAGTCGTGGCAGAGCGGTGTGGCGCCGGCACAGCTCGTCGGGCAGCGTGTCCGGCGTGCTCGAACGCCTGCTCTCGCTCCTCGTCCCACCCGCGTGCCTGGCGTGCCGGGCGCCGCTTGGGCGCGCGGGGCGCGACCTCTGCGCGCGCTGCCGGGCCGAGCTGCCGTGGCTCGGCCCGGAGACGTGCCCGCGCTGCGCGCTGCCGCGTCCGTGCGGTGCCTGCCCGGCGCGGCGGGCGGCGTTCACGCGCGCGTGGGCGCCGATGGCCCACGACGGCGCGGCGCGCGCGCTCGTCCGCGAGCTGAAGTTCCGCGGCACACTTGCCGTCGCCGAGCTGATGGCCGCGCAGATCGCGGCCAACGCGCCGCCGGGGGTGCTCGAGCACGGCGTCCTCGTGCCCGTGCCCACGCATCCGTCGCGGCGCCGCGCGCGGGGCTACGACCAGGCGCACGCCCTCGCGCGGATGCTCGTGCGGCGCCGCTCCGGCCCGACGGTCGCCTCGACCTGCCTCGCGCGCGCCGATCCGGCCTCGCGCCAGCTCGGCGCGGGGCGCAGCGGGCGGCGGGCGCCGGGCCGGCTCGCGATCCGGGTGCGCGGCCGGGTGCCCTCGCGGATCGTGCTCGTCGACGACGTGCACACCACCGGCGCGACCCTGGACGCCTGCGCCCGTGCGCTGCGCGAGGCGGGCGCCGAGGAGGTCACGGCAATCACGTATACGCGAACGCTTCCTTGAACCTCGATCCGCCGTATGACGACGGCATCCGGGCGGCTCGCGCCGCGAGAATCGGGGGATCGAGGTTGAAGGCGACCGGTCGCGGGCGTACCTTGATCGGACCAACCGACCAGACAGGAGGGGTCCCCGGCGATGCAGATCGACGTCAAGGGCCGCAACCTGACCGTGACCGACGACCTCCGCGAACGCGTGGAGAAGCGCTTCGCCAAGGTGGCCAAGCAGGTGTCCGAGCTGGCACGGCTGGAGATCGAGGTTTTCCAAGAGCGCAACCCGGCCATCCCTGAGGACCAGATCGCGGAGGCGACGCTCTACCTCAAGGGGGTGACCCTGCGCGCCAGGGAGTGCGCGCGCGATATGCCGCACGCGGTGAACCTGTGCGCCGAGGACCTTGCGCGCCAGGTCAAGCGCCACCGGGACAAGCGCCGCAAGCGCCGCGAGTCCCGCGCCGCCGCGGTCGAGACAGACGTTCGGCCGGCGCTCTGACCGGTCGCGCGGGCGGGGCGCGAGCGCTCCCTCGCCGCCCCGCCTCAGGGCCTCGTTCGCGGTCGCCGAAAGACCCCTCGGCGGGCCGTTCCCTCACCCCATTTCGCCCCCCGACCCATTGCTAGTCTGACTTCCATGCGCCTCCTTGACCGTGCGCTGCGTGCCGGCGAGACCAAGCTGTTTCGCTCCTACGAGAAGCGCGTCGCCCGCATCAACGCGTTCGAGCCTGAGCTCGAGCTCGAATCAGACGAGGAGCTTCGCCAGCGCTTCGACGCGCTGCGCGAGCGCGCGGCCAACGGCGAGTCGCTCGACGACCTGCTTCCCGAGTCGTTCGCGATCACCCGCGAGGTGGGCAAGCGCAAGATGGGCATGCGCCACTTCGACGTGCAGCTCATCGGCGGCATGGTGCTCCACGACGGCACCATCGCCGAGATGAAGACGGGCGAGGGCAAGACGCTGACCGCGACACTGCCGGTCGTCCTCAACGCCCTCTCGGGCAGGGGCGTCCACCTCGTGACGGTCAACGATTACCTCGCCCGCCGCGACGCCGAGTGGATGAGCCCGATCTACTCGTTCCTCGGGCTCGAGGTCGGCGTGCTGCAGAACATGCAGCCCTACGACGACAAGCAGCGCGCGTACGCGGCGCCGATCACGTACGGGACGAACTCCGAGTTCGGCTTCGACTACCTGCGCGACAACATGGCCACCTCGCTGGAAGAGAAGGTCCAGAACGGCGGCCGCTTCGACGAGGAGACCGGCAAGCCGGTCACCGCCCACGCCTACGCGATCGTCGACGAGGTCGACAACATCCTCATCGACGAGGCGCGCACACCGCTGATCATCTCGGGCGCCCCCGAGCAGGCGGCCGACCTCTACGTGCGCTTCGCCAAGCTCGCGCGGACGATGACGTCGGGCAAGCGGCCCGAGGGCATGGACCCGCGGACCAAGAAGGAGTACGTCGCCGACTTCGACTTCGAGTTCGACGAGAAGCACAAGACGGTGTCGGTCACCGAGCGCGGCGTCGAGAAGGCCGAGCGCTTCCTGGGCATCGACCATCTCTACCGCGCCGAGAACGGCCACCTCGTCAACCACCTCAACCAGTCCCTGAAGGCCGAGTCGCTGTACAAGCGCGACGTCGACTACGCGGTGATCGACGGCGAGGTCAAGATCATCGACGAGTTCACCGGCCGCATCCTCGAGGGCCGGCGCTGGTCGGAGGGCCTGCACCAGGCGGTGGAGGCCAAGGAGGGCGTCCGCATCCAGGAGGAGAACCAGACCCTCGCCACGATCACGCTGCAGAACTACTTCCGGATGTACGACAAGCTCGCCGGGATGACGGGCACGGCGATCACCGAGGCGACGGAGTTCCTGAAGATCTACAAGCTCGGCGTCGTCCAGATCCCGACGAACCGGCCGATGGTCCGCGACGACCGCAACGATCAGGTCTACAAGACCAAGGACGGCAAGTGGAGCGCAGTCGGGCGCGAGATCGCGGCGCGCAACGAGCGCCAGCAGCCGGTCCTCGTCGGCACCATCTCGGTCGAGGTCTCCGAACTGTTGTCCGCGCAGCTGGACAGGCGCGGCGTCAAGCACACCGTGCTCAACGCCAAGCCCGAGCACGCGGAGCGCGAGGGCGAGATCGTGGCCGAGGCCGGCCAGCCCGGCGCGGTGACCATCGCGACGAACATGGCGGGCCGCGGCGTCGACATCAAGCTCGGCGGCAACCCCGAGCACCTCACCCAGCTCGAGCTGCGCAAGCTGGGCCTGGAGCCCGGCGACCCGGACTACGAGGAGCGCTTCAACGACATCCTGCCGCGCATGGAGGAACGCGTCGCGCGCGACCGCGAGGTGGTCATGGAGGCCGGCGGGCTGTTCATCTGCGGCACCGAGCGTCACGAGTCACGGCGCATCGACAACCAGCTGCGCGGCCGCGCCGGCCGCCAGGGCGACCCCGGCGAATCGCGCTTCTTCCTGTCGGCCGAGGACGACCTCGTTCGCCTGTTCGCCGGCGACCGGATCTACCGCATCCTCGACCGTCTCGGTTCGTACGACGAGGAGGGCAACGAGGAGCCGATCGAGGCCGGGATGCTCTCCAAGCAGATCGAAAAGGCCCAGCGCAAGGTCGAGGAGCAGAACTTCCTCATCCGCAAGCGCGTGCTCGAGTACGACGACGTCATGAACGAGCAGCGCCGGATCGTCTACGCCTACCGCGACGAGATCCTCGAGGGCAAGGACATGGGCGGCCCGGCGCGCGACGAGATCGCGTCTGTGGTCGCGCGCATCGTCGACGACCACACGCCCGGCGACTTCATCGAGGACTGGGACCTCGACGGCATGCTCGTCGCGCTGCACGACGTCTTCCCGGAGGACCTCGAGCTCGGCGAGGAGATGGAGGGCCTCGACCGTGAGGAGCTCAAGGAGCGGCTCGCCGAGCGCGCCCGGGCGCTGTATGACGAGCGCGAGGCCGAGCTCGGCGACGAGCTCATGCGCGCGCTCGAGCGGTTCCTGCTGCTGCAGATCATCGACAACCGCTGGCGCGAGCACCTCTACGACATGGACTACCTGCGCGAGGGCATCCACCTGCGCGGGTTCGCCCAGATCGAGCCGCTCGTCGCGTACAAGAACGAGGCGTTCACGCTCTTCCAGGACCTGATGAACACCATCTGGTCGGACTTCGCGCGGATGATCTACCACGTCCAGGTCGAGGTGCAGGGCGCCAACGGCGACGGCGCCGCGCCGGCGCCCGCCCAGCAGTACCGCCCGAGCGGGTCGTCGACCGGCAACGCGCGCGTGTCGTACTCCAGCGGCGCCGCGCTCGGCGCCGGGGCGATCGCGGCCGCGGCCGGCGGCGAGGCCGCCGAGGCCGCCGCCGAGGAGCTCGAGGCGGCACCGGTCGTGCAGCAACGGCGCGTTGACGAGAGCGAGCAGATCGGGCGCAACGACCCGTGCTGGTGCGGGTCGGGCAAGAAGTACAAGAAGTGCCACGGCGCCTAAGCCTGCAACCTCCGATAGATCGTGGATGCGAGGGGTCCGGAGGCCGAGTCAGACGGCTTCGGCCGCGCATCCGCAGGGTGACGACCCCTTCGGTCCGCGGCCGAAGCCGTATGACGAAGGCGTCCGGGCGTCTCGCGCCGCGAGAATCGGAGATCCAGGCTAAGAGGCGCGCGGCGCACCCGACACGCCATGTCGGGCCGCAGGGCGCGCCGCGCGGCGCGCCCTGCGGCGTCCGGTCAGCGGCTCAGCAGGTGCGCGCGCCGCAGCGCGACGCCGCCCAACAGGGCGCTCGCGCCCGCAAGCGCGAGCAGCCAGGCGGGCCAGCCCGTGAACGGCAGGCCGCGCGACCCCGTCCGCGCCGCGGCCGCCACGGCCGTCGGGGCGGCCGGGGTGACCTGGGGCGCGGAGACCGTTCCGGCGACGGCCCCCGGCGCGGTGCCGCGTGCGCTGCCGCTCCCGGCGCTGCTGACCGTCTCGCCCAGCACCTCGCCGGACGGGACCGGCTGGGGCTGCGAGTCGCCCAGCATGGCCCCGGGGGCGGGCGTCACCGGCGCGAGGGAGTTCGCGCTGATCGTCGTGCCGGACAGGTCCGACGTCGACCCCCCGCCGGGCGAGGCCGGCGGCGTCTCCTCGGTCTGCTGCGGCTTGGGACAGCCCTCGGCCGGAGCCGGGACGATGTCGCCGTGAGCGCGGTGCGCCTTGAGCGCCGGGTTCGCGACGGTGATCTCCACCCACGGGTTGGTCTCCGACCCCGTGCGATGGCAGATCGTCGTCTTGCCCTGCTTGCCGTGCTCGCGGGCGTGGTCAGATCCCGGCGGCGCCGCCGCCTTCTCGTTCGCGGCCCGCTGCGGCTTCGGGCAGCCGCCCGCCGGAGCCGGGATCAGGTCGCCGTGCCGTCGGTGGGCCGGCAGTGCCCGGTCGGCGACCGTGATCTGCACCCACGGGTTGCTCTGCGAGCCCGTGTGGTGGCAGATCGTCGTCTTGCCCGGGTTGGCGTTGGACGCGTGCTGGTCGGCAGCCGGCGCCACAGGCCGCGCAGGCCGCGCGGGCCGCGCCTTCTTGCCGCCGCCCCCGCTGGTCTTCTTGTGGCGCTTGGCCGGCTTGGCCGGAGGCGCCTGCTGGTTGGCTTGCCCCTGGTCCTGCCCCGGCGAGGCCGGCTCCGACGCGGCCGGCGGCGACGATCCCTGTCTGCCTTGGCCATTGCTGCCGGCGTGCGGAACCCCGCCCTTGTCGGCCGTGGCGCTCGTCGCGCACACGCCCAACGCCAGCATGGTCACCGTCGCGGCCAGAGCCCCCTTGCCCGCGCGGCGGTGCAGCGTCCTTCGCATGGTGCCTCCCTAGCTCCCAAAGGACTGGTGTGTTGTCGCACCGAAAACGCGGGCACTGCGCGAAGGTTGGCGGCGAGCAGCGGGGTCAGGCGCGAGGGCGCGCGCGGGCCCCGCCGGGGAGGCGGTCGACGATTCGCCCGAGGCGCTCGGCGGCGCCCTGGAGCGGCTCGACGGCCTGCGCGAGCGTCTCGCCGATCTGCGCGGTGCGCTCGAGCGTGGGGAAGGCTGCGGCGAGGTCGGCGGCGGCCAGCGCGACCTCGGCGGCGCGCGCCGCGATCACCTCGCCCTGGGCCACCAGGCGCCGCCCGCTCTCGTGCAGGCGGTCGCCCATGGCCATCACGTCGTCGGCGCGGACGTCGATGCGCTCGCCCAGCGCGACGAGCTCGCCGCCGCGGTGCTCGATCTGCCGGCCGAGCCCGAGGACCTCGCCGAGCTGGCCTTCGATGCCGTCGGCGCGCTCCTCGAGTCGCGCAAAGCGCTCGACGAGGCTCGCCTCGATGGTCGGGAGCCGCCGGGCCGCCTCGGCGATCGCGTGGAGGTCGTCGAGGGCGCGCAGCGCGAGCCGCGGCGGCAGGAGCAACGGGTTCACCGGGCACGCAAGATACCCTGCGGCTGAGATGCCCCAGCCGCCCTCGAACGCCGAGCCGACGCCCCAGCGCCTGACGGCGATCCGCGACCAGCTCAAGCTGCTCGCGGACTACCTTTGACCCCGCTGCCCTGAGCGAGCGCCGGCGCGCGCTCGAGGAGCAGATGCAGGCGCCCGGCTTCTGGGACGACAGCGAGACCGCGGCGAAGGTCAACACCGAGCACGCCCAGATCAGCCGCAAGCTCGACGAGTTCGAGGGGCTCGAGCGCGACGTCGAGGACCTCGTCGAGCTCGGCGACGACCCCGACCTCGCCGGCGAGATCGAGGAGCAGCTCGGCGACGTCGAGCGCCGCCTCGAGCACCTCGAGGAGCAGCGCCTCTTCAGCGGCCGCTACGACCCCGGCGACGCGCTCGTCACGGTCAACGCGGGCGCCGGCGGCACCGACGCCCAAGACTGGGCCGAGATGGTCCTGCGCATGGAGATGCGCTGGGCCGAGAAGCGCGGCTTCAGGGTCGAGCTGCTCGAGGCGAGCCCGGGGGAGGAGGCGGGCATCAAGTCGGCGACGTTCCGCGTCAGCGGCGAGAACGCGTACGGCCTCTACACCGCCGAGCGCGGCGTGCACCGGCTCGTGCGCCTGAGCCCGTTCGACGCCGCCCACCGGCGCCAGACGAGCTTCGCGGGCGTCGAGGTCGCGCCGGTGGTCGAGGACACCACGGAGATCGTCATCGATCCCGACGACCTGCAGGTCGACACGTACCGCGCGTCGGGCGCCGGCGGCCAGCACGTCAACAAGACCGACTCGGCGGTGCGCGTCACGCACCGCCCCACCGGCATCGTGGTGCAGTGCCAGAACGAGCGCTCGCAGACCCAGAACCGCGAGACGGCGATGTCGATGCTGCGCTCCAAGCTCGCCGAGCGCGCCGAGCGCGAGCGGGCCGAGGAGATCGCGCGCGAGAAGGGCGAGGCGCAGGACGTCAACTTCGGCTCGCAGATCCGCTCGTACGTCCTGCACCCCTACACGATGGTCAAGGACCACCGGACCAACCACGAGGTGGGCAACGCCACCGCGGTCCTCGACGGCGACCTCGACGGGTTCGCGCGCGCCTGGCTGCTGGGCAACGCCGCGCAGAACTGACCGATAAGACGCTTCGGCTTCCGGCCGGCGGTCATTCTGACCAGTCGGGGGCCGACCGGCATCCTGCCGGTGGCCACCGGTCAGTAGGGTCGCGCGCCATGAAGACCCTGTACACCGCTCGCGCCCACAACAAGGGCGGCCGCGACGGCCGCGCCACCGCCGCCGACGGGCACCCGGACCTGGTCATCAAGCCGCCGGCCGAGCTCGGGGGGCCCTCGGACCTGCCCGAGGCGACGAACCCCGAGGAGCTCTTCGCGCTCGGGTTCGGCGCCTGCTTCCTCAGTGCCCTCTCGCTCGTCGCGCGCTCGCAGAAGATCTCCGCCAAGGAGTTCACGATGGACTCCGCGGTCGACCTCGTCCAGACCGACGACGGCGGCTTCGGCGTGGCCGTCGAGCTGCACGGCACGATGCCCGGGGTCGACGACGACAAGGCCGCCGAGCTGATGCACACCGCCCACAAGGTCTGCCCGTACTCCAAGGCGACCAGAGGCAACATCGACGTGCGGATGTTCGTGGGCGACCGCCCGGTCTGAGCCATGCCCGCCGTGACCGAGCCCTGCCTGACGGGCGGCTGCCTGTGCGGCGGCGTCCGCTTCGAGCTCACCGAGCCCGCGCCCGCTGCCGGATACTGCCACTGCACCCGCTGCCAGCGCCGCACGGGGACGGCCGCATCGGCTCAGGCGCGGATCGACGGCCGCACGTTCCGGCTGCTCGAGGGCGAGGACCTCGTCAAGGCCTGGCGCCATCCCGACGGCGGCTTCGAGAAGGGCTTCTGCCGCGAGTGCGGGGCGCACCTCTTCAGCCGCAACCCCGACGATCCCACGCAGATGAGCGTGCGCCTGGGCGCCTTCGACGCCGACCCCGGCGTGCGCCCGAGCTTTCGCGCCTTCGTCGCCTACGCCGCCCCCTGGGAGCCGATCCCGGACGACGGCCTCGAGCGCTTCGACGAAGCCAAGGCGCGGTGAGGCATCGCCGCCACTACACGCTCGAGGAGGCGAGGGCGGAGCTTCCCTGGGTCGCCGAGCGGCTGGTGGCGATGCGCGGCGCGCGCGAGCGCCTCACGGACGCCGGCGTGCGCGGACAGCTGATCGACAGCGCCCCGGCCAACGGCGGCGGGCGCCTCGGCAAGCAGGTAGGCGAGGCCTTCGTGGAGTTCCAGGCCGATGTCGCGCAGTTCGCGCGGCGCGAGATCGTCCTGCGCGATCTCGAGCGCGGGCTCGTCGACTTCCCCGCGATCCGCGACGAGCGCGAGGTCTACCTGTGCTGGATCGAGGGCGAGCCGGACATCGCGTTCTGGCACGAGCTGGACGCGGGCTACGCGGGCCGGCGGGAGCTGTAGCGGCATGGACGACCTGGTCGAACGGGCGCTGGCCGAGGACGTCGGGACCGGCGACGTCACCACCGAGGCGACCGTGCCCGCCGGCGCCCGCGCCCGCGCGACGATCACCCAGAAGGCGCCGGGCGTCGTGTACGGGCTCGACGTCGCCGAGGCGGTGTTCCGCCGGTTGGACCCGGACGTCCGGATCGAGCGGCTCGTCGACGAGGGCGTGTGGCGCGATGGCGGCGGGCCAGTCCTGCGGGTCGAGGGCTCGGCGCGAGCGCTGCTCACCGGCGAGCGCACCGCGCTGAACTTCCTGCAGCGACTCAGCGGTGTCGCCACCGCGGCGGCGCGCGCAGCGCGCGCGGTCGTGGGCACCGGCGCCCAGGTGCTCGACACGCGCAAGACCACGCCCGGGCTGCGCGCGCTGGAGAAGGCCGCGGTCGCGGCGGGCGGCGCCGCCAACCACCGCGCCGGGCTCTACGACATGGTGCTCATCAAGGAGAACCACATCGCCGCCGCCGGCGGCATCGCCGCCGCCGTTCGCGCGGCGCGCGAGCGCGCGCCCGACCTGCCGCTCGAGGTCGAGGTGCGCAATTCCGAAGAGATCGACGAGGCCCTCGCTGCGGGCGCGCAGCGCCTCCTGCTCGACAACATGACGCCCGGCGAGCTGCGCGCCGCGGTGCGATTGGTCGCCGGCCGCGCGCGGCTCGAGGCCAGCGGAGGAGTGACATTTGAGACACTCAAGGAAATCGCCGACACAGGGGTAGACTGGGTGTCGGTCGGCGCGCTGACCCATTCCGCCCCCGCCCTCGACCTTTCCTTGCTTCTGGAGCCCTTGCCATGAACCTGCCGATGGCCCCTACCGCCGCCCCCGCGGTCTTCGAGAACATCCCCGCCCTGCAATCGGAAGTCCGCGCGCTCGCCGAGCAGCGCGACGCCGTGATCCTCGCCCACAACTACCAGGTGCCCGAGGTCCAGGACGTCGCCCACTACGTCGGCGACTCGCTGGGCCTCTCGCAGCAGGCCGCCAAGGCGGGCGCCGGCGTCATCGCGTTCTGCGGCGTGCACTTCATGGCCGAGACGGCCTCGATCCTCTGTCCGGAGAAGACCGTCCTCATCCCCGACCTCGACGCCGGCTGCTCGCTCGCCGCGTCGATCACCGCCGAGCAGCTGCGCGACTGGAAGGCCCAGCACCCCGGGGCAGCGGTCGTCATGTACGTCAACACGACGGCCGACGTGAAGGCCGAGACCGACTACTGCGTGACGTCATCGAACGCCGTGAAGGTCGTCGAGCACATCTACCGCGAGCACGGGCCCGAGACCGAGATCCTCTTCGGGCCCGACATGTTCCTCGGCGCGTACGTCGAGAAGATGACCGGGCGGCGCATGCACGTGTGGGACGGCGAGTGCCACGTCCACGCGGGCATCCGCCCGAGCGACATCGCGGCGGTGCGCGAGGCGCACCCGGGCGCGGACTTCCTCATCCACCCGGAGTGCGGCTGCTCGACGAGCGTCATGGAGTACGTCGCCGCGGGCGATGTGGACGCCGAGGGCGTGCACATGCTCTCGACCGGCGGCATGCTCGCCTACGCGCGCCAGGCCGCGCCCGGCACGACGGCGATCATGGCCACCGAGACCGGCATGCTGCACCCGCTGCGCAAGGCCAACCCCGACGTCGACTTCATCGCGGCCAACGAGGAAGCCAGCTGCCGCTTCATGAAGATGATCACGCTCACGGGCCTGCGCGACGCGCTGCGCGACCTCAAGCACGAGGTCAAGGTGCCGGCGGACATCGCCGAGCGCGCGCGGCTCCCGATCGAGCGGATGGTCGCGATCAGCTGACGGCGATCGACTTCGTCGATCGCTTGCGCGAACGGCGATCGACTTCGTCGATCGCTTGCGCGAACGGCGTTCGCGAGCGAGTCCTAGCCGGGGACGTCGGCCATCAGGTCGAGGCCCTGCTCGACCGCCTCGCCCACGCGCCGCAGGCTCATGCGCTTGCGCTCCAGCTCGGCGGGCGTGTAGCAGTGCACGTCGGCCGGGGCGCCCATCTCGCTGGCGTCCCACAGCGCGCCGCACTGGTAGACGCGCTCGAGCCACGGCATCCCGTCGAACGCCTCGGAGACCAGGACCACGACGTACTCGGGCCCGCGCTCGCGCTGCGGCCCGGCGCCGCGCTCGTCGGCCACCCGCGCCCCGCCGACCAGCGCGCGCTCGAGCGGGAAGCGGTCGCCCACGCGCCGCAGGTAGGCGGCGAGCTCGGCGCGGTTGACGGCTCCGGTCAGGCGAACTCGCCCTCGTCGTGCGGGCCGACGCAGGCGATCGCCAGCCGGTCGGGGTCCACGCCCCGCGCGACCTCGGCGACCTGCTCGTGCGTCACGGCGTCGAGGCGGGCGATCGCGCCGTCGGGATCGATGTCCTCGCCGAACACGATCCGCTGGTTGGCCGCGTGGCGGGCGACGGCGTTGGTGTTCTCGAAGGCGAGGACCCGGCGCCCCGCGGCGTACGCCCGCGCGCGCTCGACCTCCTCCTCGGTCGGGCCGTCGCGATGGAGCTCGGCGACGATCTCGCGCATCCGCGCGTAGGCCTCCGCGAGCTTGCTCGACTCGAGCCCGGCGCCGAGCGAGAGCACCGGCGCATCGGCGAAGGCATGGTCGATCGCCCACACCGAGTAGCAGAGCCCGCGCTGCTCGCGGATCTCGTCGAACAGGCGCGAGCCCATCGAGCCGCCGAGCAGGGTCGAGTAGATCGTCATCGCCGCGCGCTGGCGCGCGTCGGCGACGTCGACGCTCGGCTCGTACGCCATCCGCAGGTGCGACTGGTTGGTGTCGCGCTGCTCGACCTTGACCCCCTGCCGCAGGCCCGGGGCGGCCTCGAAGCCCTCGGGCGCCGGCAGCGCGGGGAAGCGCCCGAAGAGCTCGGCCACGCGACCGTTCTCGGGGATGTGGTCGAGGTTGCCGACGAGGAACGCGCCGCCGCGCTCGCCCGACCAGCGGCGCTCGCGGAAGGCGACGATCGCGTCGCGGCTGAACGTGCGCAGGTGATCCTCGGGACCGAGCACGGTGCGCCCGAGCGGGTGGTCGCCGAAGGCCGCCTCGTCGATGAGCATCTCGGCCACCGCCGACGGCTGGTCCTTGTAGCGCTGGATCTCCTGGATGACGACGCCGCGCTCCTTGTCGAGCTCGCCCGCGTCGAGCTTGGGACGCCCGACGAAGTCGGTCAGCAGGTCGAGGGCGTCCATCGCGACCTCGGCGCGGCAGGTGATGTGGAAGGCGACGAGGTCGTGGCTGGTGTACGCGTTCAGCGAGGCGCCCATGCGCTCGGCCGTCTCGTTGACCTTGCGGTAGTCGTCGTAGACCTCGCCGCCCTTGAAGACGAGGTGCTCGAGGAAGTGCGCCATGCCGTTCTCCTCGGGGCGCTCGGTGCGTGCGCCGGCGTCGAAGGCGACGAGGATCGTCGTGGCGCGCGTGCCGGGCAACCCGACGCGGTGCAGGGGCAGGCCGTTCGGGAGGGTGGAGCTGGTGATGGGCGGCACAAGAGCGGAGCTTAGACACCGGCTGAGAAACAACTTGCGTGCAGCGCAAATCGACCCGCGTACACTTCCCCGCTTCTCATGGCGACTGTCGAAGCCGATCCCCGTGTCCTCGCGGCCGCACGCTCGTCCGCGCCCGCCGTCGTCGAGTTCCGCGGCGTCTCCAAGCGCTACGGCACCGACGTCGGCCTGTTCGACGCCACCTTCACGGTGGGCCGCGGGGAGTTCGTGTTCCTCGTCGGCGCGACCGGCTCGGGCAAGTCGACGCTCATGCGCCTGCTGCTCAAGGAGCTCGAGCCGACCGCCGGCGCGATCCGCGTCGCCGGCCGCGACCTGAGCGAGCTGACCCGGCGCCGGGTGCCCTACTACCGGCGCAATATCGGGATGGTCTTCCAGGACTTCAAGCTGCTCCCGAACCGCACCGTCTACGACAACGTCGCCTACGCGCTGCAGGTGACGGGGCACTCGCGCCGCGAGATCCGCGAGAAGGTGCCCGACGTCCTGCGCCTGACGGGCCTGTCGCTGAAGCTGCACCACTACCCCGACCAGCTGTCGGGCGGCGAGCAGCAGCGCGTGTCGGTGGCACGGGCGTTCGTCAACCACCCGCCGCTGCTGCTGGCCGACGAGCCGACGGGCAACCTCGATCCCGAGACGTCGATCGGGATCATGCAGCTGCTGTACCGGATCAACCGGACCGGCTCGACGGTCATCGTCGCCACGCACGACTCGGCGATGGTCGACCGCATGCGCCGGCGCGTGATCGAGCTGCACACCGGGCGCATCGTGCGCGACGAGGCCACCGGGCTCTACGCGCCGCAGACGACCGCCGAGTTCCGCGCCCTGCTGGAGGACTAGGGGTGGGCCTGGCGTTCTTCGTCCGCGAGTCGCTGCGCTCGATCCAGCGCAACGCGATCCCGAGCTTCGCCGCGATGGCGTCGGTCCTTGTCACGCTGCTCGTCCTCGGCGTCTTCATCCCGGTCGTGCAGGCGACCACGGGCGCGGCCAACGAGGTGCGCTCGAAGGTGATGCTCGACGTCTACATGAAGACCGACGCCAGGCCCGCCGACGACGAGCGCGTCCGCGCGCTGCTCGGGCGCACCGACCACGTGCGCAAGGTCGAGTTCGTCTCCAAGCAGCAGGCCTACGAGCACGAGCGCAAGCGCAACCCGGAGGCCTACGCGCTGCTCGGCTCCAACCCGCTGCCCGACACGTTCCGCGTCACGCCCGACCGTCCCGAGAACATCGGCCGCATCCGCAACGCGCTCAGCCCCGACACGCCGTCCGGCGGGCGCACGGTCGTCGACCCGGCGATCGACGAGGTCAAGAACCGCAAGGACGAGACGGACAAGATCCTCTCGGCGACGCGGGTGGTGAAGGTGATGACCGGCGTGCTCGCAGCGCTGCTCATCCTCGCCTCGGTGCTGCTCGTGTCCAACACGATCCGCCTGTCGCTCTTCGCGCGCCGGCGCGAGGTCGAGGTCATGAAGCTCGTCGGCGCCACCGACTGGTTCATCCGCTGGCCGTTCGTGCTCGAGGGCGTCTTCCTCGGGGCGCTCGGCGGCGTGCTCGCCGTGCTGCTGCTCGCCGTCGGCAAGATCGCGCTGCTCGATCCGCTCGAGCGCGACTTCGCGCTCCTGTCGGCGCCGCAGACCGTCAGCTTCGCCGTCCTGGGCCTGGTGCTCATGCTCGCCGCCATCGGCGTGGCGGCGGCCGGCTCGGGCCTGTCACTGCGCCGCTTCCTGCGGGTCTGAGACGCCGCCGCGGCTACCCTGGACCGGCGCGCGGTGAGCCCGCGCCCGCGCTCTTCGTGCACCCCCGTCCCCGACAGCCGCTCGTCGTCGCGCTCGGCGTTCTCGCGCCCCTGCTGCTCGTGCTCGGCATCTGGCTCGGGGGCCATCCCGACCGCCTGCCGGGCCCGGTGCGCGACGCGCTCGTCGGCGACAGCGACGCCCGGACCGTCGACCGCGCGCTCGACGAGGTGCACGGCGAGTACTACCGGCAGCTCCCGCGCGGCGCGCTCGTCGACGCGGCGCTGAGCGGCATCGTGCGCTCGCTCCACGACCGCTTCTCCTCGTACTTCACCGCGCGGGAGTACCGCGACTTCCAGGAGAGCACCGACGCGCAGTTCTCCGGCGTCGGGCTGACCGCGCGCGAGGACCCGCGCGGCCTGCTCGTCGACGAGGTCTTCGACCACTCGCCGGCGCAGCGCGCGGGGATCCGCTCCGGCGACGTGATCGTCGCCGTCAACGGGCGCTCGCTGCGCGGCAAGTCGGGCAACGCGTCGCGCGACCTGATCAAGGGGCGCCCGGGGACGCGCGTGCGCCTGACCATCCTCTCGCACGGCCGCAGGCGCACCAGGACCGTCCAGCGCGCGACGGTCTCCGTGCCCGTCGTCGCCTCGCACCTGGGGCGCCTCGCCGATGGACGGACCTACGCCGACGTCGCGCTGGCGCAGTTCTCCAGCGGCGCGCACGGCGAGCTGCGCCAGGCGATCGACCGGCGCCTCAAGCAGGGCGCGAAGGGCCTCGTGCTCGACCTGCGCGGCAACGGGGGCGGGCTCGTCGAAGAGGCGCGGCTCGTCGCCTCGATCTTCATCCCGGAGGGGCCGATCGTCAGCACGCGCGGGCGCGCGCAGCCGGCGCGCACGCTGATGGCGGCGGGCGGGGCGATCGCCAAGGACATCCCGGTCGTCGTGCTCGTCGACGGCGAGACCGCCTCGGCCGCCGAGATCGTCACCGGCGCCCTGCAGGACCGCCACCGCGCCGCCGTGGTCGGCCGGCATACGTTCGGCAAGGGCGTCTTCCAGGAGGTCACGACGCTGCCCAACGGCGGCGCGCTCGACCTCACCGTCGGCCAGTACTTCACGCCGAACGGGCGCAACCTGGGCGGCGGCGGGGTCAGGCGCGGCTCGGGGATCAAGCCCGACGTGGTCGCGGTCGACAACCCGCACACGCCGCGCTACGACGAGGCGCTCGCGGTCGCCAAGCGCGTCCTCGCGCGCCGGCGTTGAGCCCCTACCGCCACCGCCGCGGCGCGCCGGCGCGGCCCGGGCCGCGCGAGCGAGCGCCGCGCGAGGACGAGGTCGTGCGCGCGCCGCTGCGGGTGGCCGTGCTCGACAAGCGCGGGCGCTTCCTCGTGGGCGAGCCGTTCTTCGAGCGCGGCCGCAGCGTGCCCGTCGAGCGCGACCACCGCGCGCACGTCGGCGACCTCGTGCTGCTGCGGCCGCCGGCGCGCGGGCGCGGCGGCGCGAAGGTCGTGCGCACCATCGGGCGCCCCGACAACCCGCGCGACGTCATCGAGGCCCTGATGCTCGACCGCGGCCTCGCTCGCCGCTTCGATCCCGCGGTGGAGCGCGAGGCGCGGACGATGCGCGACGCGGGCGGCGCGCCGCATGCGCGCGACACCGCGCGGCGCGACCTGCGCGAGGCGCCCACGCTGACCATCGACCCGGTCACCGCCAAGGACTTCGACGACGCGATCTCGGCCGAGCGCCTCGAGGACGGCGGCGCGCGCGTGTGGGTCCACATCGCTGACGTGAGCGCGTTCGCGGCGCCGG
>VAWY01000076.1 GCA_005888335.1 Actinomycetota bacterium | reverse complement strand
GTGCTCGTCGACTAGGTCGCGCGCCTCGGCCAGCCGCGCGATACCGCTTCCGGACCCAGCCTCTTCCACCCTCCGAACGTATCCGCCTCGCCCCGCGCCGTCATCCCCCGGCAGGCAGTGAGAAGGCACCTTCGTCCATCGGTGGCTGCGCCGGCTCAGGCGTCCGGGCCGGGTAGCCCCAGCCCGCCGAGAAGCTCCGACTGCATCTGCTGCGCCTTCGCCTCGACCTTCGCCGCGGCGGAGCGGAGCGCCTCGTTCACGCCGGCGAGCACGAGGTCGGCGAGCGCCTCGGGGTCGGAGGGGTCGATCGCTTCGGCCGAGATCGCGATCGCGAGGACGCGGCCGGCGCCGTTCGCCGTCACCTTCACCATGCCGCCGCCGGCTGAAGCCTCGGCGGTCTCGTTCTCCGCCTCCTGCTGCATCTTCTGCACCTGCTCCTGCATCTGGGCGGCCTGCTGCATCAGCTTGTTCATGTCGAAGCTCATTCGCCCTCCCGTTCCCGCGCGTCGAACGTCTCCTTCATCAGCTCGAGGATCCGCTCCTCGCCGGCCGGGCCTTCGAGCTCGTCCTCGTCCCCGCCGCCCTCGCCGAACTCGAACGCCACCGCGAAGCGCCGGCCCGTCACTTCGTACAGGGCGTCGGTGAGCAGCGTCGCGTTCTTCGGCTGCTCGGCCTGGCTGCGATGGAACGCGGCGTCGGGCGGAAACTCGAGCGTCAGCGTGTCGCCGGCCAGCTGGGCCGGGTGCGCCTCACGCAGCAGGGAGGCCGTCGGGATCCCGCCCCGCTCCTCCACAGCCGGCAGGATCGTGCGGGACCACGCCTCCTGCAGCTGTTGCAGGTCCGGAGGCGGCGGCTCCTGCGCGCCGATCTTCGCGCCGGGTGACGGACGCGTCCGCTCGTCCGCCTCCGGACCGGGAACCGACGGCGCCGGCACGCGGACGGCGGTCTGTTCGAGCCGTTCGAGCCTGAAAGCGACCGACTCGCGAGAGAGATCGCTCGCCGCCCGCGTGACCTTGACGAGCGCGAGCTCGAGCGGCAACCGCGGGTCGCCTCCCTGCCGCATGTCGTCGACGGCGATCGCCAGGAGGTCGATCAGCCGCACCACGGTCGGCTCGCCGAGCTGGTTCGCCTGCGCGCGCAGCCGTTCGCGCGATTCCTCCGTCACCGGCAGCGACTCGGGCACCTCGCCCATGTGCTGCACGAGCATCAGATGGCGCAGGTGCTCGATCAGATCGCTGACGAGACGGCCGAGGTCGTGGCCCTGCTCGGACAGCTCCTCGACGAACGTCAGCGCGCCTGCTGTGTCCCGGTCGACGACGAGATCGCACAACCGAAAGAGCGCCTCTTCTTCGACGGTTCCGAGGAGCTGCAACACCGCCTGCACGCTCACCTTGGCCTCGGTCGCCGCGCTCAGCTGGTCGAGCGTCGAGGTCGCGTCGCGGAACGATCCGCGCGCCGCGCGCGCGACCAGCGACAGCGCCTGCGGCGGCGCGTCGATCCCCTCGCCCTCGGCGACGCGGGTCAGCACGGTGACGAGGTCCTGCAGCCGCGGTCGCTGGAAGACGAACGTCTGACAGCGGGACCGCACGGTCGGCAGCACCTTGGAGAGATCCGTCGTGCAGAAGACGAAGACGAGGTGGGGCGGAGGCTCCTCGATCAACTTCAGCAGCGCGTTCCAAGCGGCGTCCGTCAACTGGTGCGCCTCATCGAGGATGTAGACCTTGTAGCGTCCTTCGACCGGCTGGAGAACGACGCGGTCGCGGATCTCGCGAATGTCGTCGATGCCGCGCTGCGACGCCGCATCCATCTCGATCACGTCGAGCGACGTGCCGGCGGCGATGCCGCGGCACGCATGACACGTTCCGTCCGGTTCGGGCGTCGGGCCGTTCGCGCAGTTGAGGCTCTTCGCGAGGATGCGCGCCATCGACGTCTTGCCCGTGCCGCGCGGGCCCGCGAACAGATACGCCTGGCGCACCTGTTCGGACGAGATCGCGTTCTTCAGCGTCCGGACGACCGCCTCCTGCCCCACGACCTCGTCGAAGCTCTGGGGGCGGTACTTCCGGTAGAGGGCGGCCACAGACCGATTCAAGCAGGACCGGGGTGCCGTCGCAGCCGGCTCCCGAGCGTGAGCGCCGCCAGGACGGCAACTGCGAGGAAGAGCGCCCATTTCGTGTGGTCGTCGAAGCCGATTGCCGCGAACGGCAGTAGGAACAGGCCCTCCGGCCTCAACCGGACGACCGCCCAGGCAGCTGCAGAGACGAAAAGGATGGTGGCTACAAGGCCCCAGCTCTCGTGGACGATGCGGTCGACGCGGAGCAGGTGTGGGGCGGCGTGCGCGACGAGGATCCACGCCGCGACGGCGGCCGCCGCGAGCACGAGATCGCGTCGCACGAGCGGCGGGCGAGTGGCGAGGACGGCAGTGGTCGCCGCCACCAGCACGCAGAGATAGAAGGGGAGGATCGCGAGCCAACCATGGCCGAAGCCTCCGAGGCTGACGACGGTCGCCGCGAAGTTGCCGTCTGCGATGCGCGAGAGCCAATGGTGCGTGTCGTCGTTCTGGAGCAGCGGCTCGGCGCTCGTCGCGACGACCATCGCTCCTGCCGAGGCGACTGCGAGCGCGCCGACCGTCGCGGGCGCACGCCGCAACGCAGGTGCGAGCGCGAAGCAGAGAAACGGAAGGAGGGGGATGAGGAACCGGGGGCCGGGGACCCAGCCGCCGAGCGCGAACTCGAACGGGTGGCGGGCCGAGTTCCAGACGAGCTCTACGAGCACGAGGCCGCAGACGAGCGCCGCCTCCGCGCGCAGCCCCCGGCGCCAGAGCAGCACCGTCCCGGCTGCGCCGGCCGCAACGACCGGCGTCAGGACGAGCAGGCCCCGCTGGGTCAGGAGCAGCTCCACGAGCTGGCGGAGGCTCGGGGCTCCCTGCCCGAAGAAGCCGGTCGTCTCCCAGCCTCCAGCCGCGCCCTGGCCGGGAGTGCCGGAGTACGCAAGCCGGAACGGATTGCCGAAGGCCCAGACGTCGAAGGCCCAGAGCGGGGTCAGGCCGACGAGGCCGCCGGCGCCGAAGGCCAGCAGCCGCCGGAGCCGCGGCGTCTCTGCCGCTGCGTACAGCCCGATGACCGCTGCCGGCAGCGCGAGCGGCAGGTCGACGGCGACTCCGAGCCCGGCTGCTGCACCCGCGCCCGCAACGCGGAGGAGCCCGCCGCCGCCTCGGAAGAGCAGCGAGAACGAGAGGAACGCGAGCGCCGCAGCGGGTACGTGCGCGAACAGGAGCGTCGAGAACGGGAGCACGAGCGTGGCCAGCCCGAGCGTCGCCGCTGCCGCGGTCCCGAGCCCCGGCTCGAGGCCCTCGACCGTGCGGCGAACCAGGACGAGCAGCCCGAGCGCGGGCAGGACGACCGCCCAGAGCCCGATCTGCCAGATCGCGCGCAACGGCACGCCGACCATCGCGTCCGGATAGCGGAGGCCCGCATTCGGATTCCCCGGCACGGCACCGGCCGACCGCAGCAGGAGGTACCAGGGCGCCGACCAGAAGTCGAGCGCCGGCGCCTTGGCCGCGTAGTAGTGCCCGTGCGCCCGCACGAGGTCGCACGTCTCGTTCGCGTAGCGATCGATCGTCGGCCGCCCCTCGGCGATCGACCGCGTCACCGCGTAATGCGCGTTCTGTGCACAGCCCACCGATTGCAGCGGGAGCGCGTAGGCGACCGCGATCGCACCGATCGTGACGGCAGCGAGAATCCCCGCGCGAGGCATCGGCAGACCTTACGCAGAAGGGCCGGGCTGCCCGCGCACCTGGGAGGGGATGCTTAGCGCTGCTTCCTCCCGGACCTGACGCGGTTCGCAAGCTCCCACTGCGCGGAGCCCGACCCGGCAGGCAGTGTAGCGTTGCCCGCCGTGGACGCGACGCGTGCACTCCTTGGGCGCTTGATCGACCATGCCGCGCTGTTTCCCCCGGCGAGCATGACCATGGCGGAGGCGCTGGCCGAAGATCGCCGAGCGCGGGAGAGCGAGCATGCGTGGATGCTCGGGCGCTTCGTCTGTCCATCGTCGAAGTTCGCGGAGCTCGGGCCCGAGCCGCGCGCGGTGAGCCTCGTCGTCGACAGCGAGAACGGCATCACGGACGATCGCATCGAATCGCTGGAGCTGCGCGGTCTCGGTCAGTACTCCGGCGAGGTGTACGTCGAGCTCCCGGTCGACGAGTCGCTCGATCAACGGTTGGACGAGCTCGTGGTGCACGGCTTGCGCGCCAAGGTGCGCTGCGGCGGCGCGAGCGTGCCGACGGTCGACGAGCTCGCGCATTTCATCCGCGGTTGCCGCGAACGCGAGCTCGTCTTCAAGGCGACGGCGGGGCTGCACCACGCGTATCCGACGCGGGCCGGCGAGCACGGGCTCCTCAACGTGCTCGCCGCAGTGGTCTTCGGCGAGGAGGAGGAAGCGCTCGCTGCGCCGGCCGGATCGTTCGAGCTCGACGCGGATTCCTTTCGCTGGGGCCGACGCCGCGCGGGAGCGGGCGTGGTCTCGGAGGCGCGTGGCACGCTGTTCCGGTCGATCGGCAGCTGCTCGTTCTTCGAGCCGGTCGGCGAGCTGCGCGCGCTCGGGATCGTTTGAGCGCCTTCGGCGTCTTCTCCGTCGACGGTGGTGACCCGCGCGTCGGCTGGCGCGACGGTGCGGAGATCGTCGATCTCGCGGCGCTCGGCGACGCGTTTGCGCAGCCGTCGCTGAACGCGCTGATGGCGCTCGGACGAAACGTGTGGCGTGAGTCCATCGCCGCCGCGCGTTCCCACGACGGACCGCGGGTGGCGACTGCCGACGCGACGCTGCACATGCCTTTTGACGTCGCCGACTACGTCGACTTCTACTCGTCGCTGGAGCACGCGACGAACATGGGTCGGCTGTTCCGGCCCGATGCAGAGCCGCTGCTGCCGAACTGGCGCTGGCTGCCGGTCGGGTACCACGGACGCGCCGGCACCGTCGTCGTCAGCGGCACGGAGGTCGTCCGGCCCCTCGGCCAGATCAAGGCGCCGGATGCCGACGCGCCGGTCTACGCGCCGTCGCGCCGGCTGGACGTCGAGCTCGAGCTCGGCTTCGTCGTGGGCGTTCCGAGCCCACTCGGCGAAACGGTGCCGCCGGAGCGTGTCGCCGACCACGTATTCGGCGTGGTGCTGGTGAACGACTGGAGCGCGCGCGACATCCAGGCCTGGGAGTACGTCCCGCTCGGCCCCTTCCTGGGCAAGTCGTTCCTCACGTCGATCTCGTCGTGGGTGACGCCCCTCGCACTCCTCGAGGAGTACCGCGTCGAGGCGCCGAGGCAGGAGCCGCCGCCGCTGCCGCACCTCGCCGGCGGCCGCGACTGGGCGCTCGACATCGCGCTCGAGGTGGAGTTGAACGGCGTCGTCGTCTCACGCGGGAATGCACGGTCGCTGTACTGGACGATGCCGCAGCAGCTCGCGCACGCGACGTCGAACGGCGCCTCGCTGCGCACCGGCGATCTGCTGGCGTCTGGAACGATTTCCGGCGCCGTGCGCGGCTCCGAGGGCTCGCTCATCGAGCTGACGCGCAACGGAGCCGAGCCGCTTCGACTGCCCGACGGCTCCGAGCGCACGTTCCTGGAGGACGGCGACGAGGTCGTCTTGCGTGGCAGCGCAGGCGCGCTCGCGCTCGGCGACGTGCGAGGCCGCGTCCGCAGCTCTTGAGTCTCACCGCATTCATACGCCAGGGCGGACGTGCTTCTTCCGCGAGGCGGCAATGGTGTGCACATGACGAAGGCACATGTGCTGGTGAGCGAGTCCGATCCCGACATGCGGCGGCTACTCGTCTTGCTCGTCGAGAAGCTCGGGCACCGGGCGATCGTGGTCGGGACCGGCGCGGTTCCGCCTACGGCGGACCTGATGCTGCTCGAGCCCGAGTCGGCGGTTTGTCTCGAGCCACGCGCGGCTCGCGCGCCTGGGCTCGCCGACGCTGCCGGTCGTCTCGTTCGGCCTCCTGCCGCCACAGGGACGGTTCCTCGCGGACGGCCCGCTCGAGTACCTCCCCAAGCCCTTCACGATGGAGCACCTGCGCGAGGTCGTCGAGCGTGCACTCGGTTCCAACGCCCCGCGACCAGCGGGTTGCACCGCTGAACGCGTCGGGTAATACTCCGGCGTTCTTTCCGGTCGCAGGCGGCGCGGCCGCCGGCACGAAGCTCGGAGGGGCAAGAACGCGGCGAGCCCCTCCGAGCACTCAAATCCGTTTTTGCGCAATGGGCGTAGATTGGGTCGTATGCGCCGCCTGCTCCCTGCCGCCGCCCTTGCCGGGATCGCCGCACTCGCGGCTGCGGCGGCGGTCGCGGCGCCGCCGAAGGCAAAAGTGCTGATGCGGACGACGCCGGTCGGGAGCGCCCTCGTTGACGTGCGCGGCCACACGCTCTATCTCTTCACCGTCGACCGCGTGAAGACGAGCTCGTGCTACGGAGCGTGTGCAGCTGCGTGGCCGCCGTTCCTTACCTCCGCGAAGCCCGTCGCAGGCGCCGGCGTCAAGCAGGCGCTGCTCGGCACGCTGAAGCGAAGAGACGGCAAGCTGCAGGTCACCTACGCCGGACATGCGCTGTACTTCTTTGCGCAAGATGCGAAGGCAGGTGAGGTGACCGGCCAGGGCACGAACAGCACGTGGTACGCGCTCCGCGCGTCGGGCAAGCGGATCACGACGCAGCCGCCGAGCACCACGACGCCGGTCAGCACGGGTGGCGGCGGCGGGTATGACGGCGGCGGCTACTACCCGCCGTAGAACGCTTTACGCCGCGCTGTACCCCTCGCGGCGCAGCAAGGTGCGGGCGAGCTCTGCGTTGTCGCCGCCGGCGACGAGGATGACGACGACGCCGCCGTACTCGGGCGAGACGTGGCGAAGCTCGAAGTCCTCGATGTTGATGCCGGCTGCGCCAAGTGTCTGAGTGATTCGCGCGAGATGCCCGGGCTTGTCGGGGATGCGCACGCGGATGCGGTTGAGCCGCTGCGCCTCGGTGCGGTAGGCGTACTCGAGCATGCGGCTTCGCGCCTGGGCGATCTCGCCGATCCAGCGCTCGAAGAAGGCACGGTCGCGCTCGCGTAGCGCGCGCTCGACGTCGCCCAGCGCGTCGCGATGAGCCGTGAGCGCTTCCGCGATCAGGTCGCCGTTCTCGACGAAGATGTCCGCCCACACCACCGGATTGGCACCGGCTACGCGCGTCATCTCACGCAGCGATGCGCCGGCGTAGCCGAGCGCTTCGTCGCCGGCAGCAGCGACTCCCTGCATCAGCAGGTTGGCAAGGGCATGGGGAAGATGCGACGTCAGCGCGAGCAGCCGGTCGTGAGTCTCGGCGTCGAGCCGGATCGTGCGCGCGCCCAGGGAGCCGACGAAGCGCTCGACGAGCTCGACGCGCGCTTCGTCGCTCGTCGGGAGCGGCGTGAGGAACCACGAGGCACCGTCGAAGAGGTCGGCGGAGGCCCGCGAGGGCCCGCCGGTGTGTCCGCCCGCGAGCGGATGGCCGGGTACGAAGCGACTGTCGTCGACGTCGCGGGCGAGACCTCGCTTCGTCGAGCCGACGTCGGTCACGGTCGTCTCCGGCCCGGCCGCAGCGAGAACGGCGCGCGTCGTCTCGACGAGCGCGCCCACGGGCACCGCCACGACGACGAGCTCCGCGCCGGCCACGGCCTCCTCGAACGACCCCGCGGCGACGTCGATCGCCTTGGCGCCGGCCGCCTCCCGCAGGGTCTCCGGGTCCGCGTCCCAGCCCGCCACGCGGGCCACGCCAGAACGCTTCGCGGCGAGGGCGACGGAGGCCCCGAGCAGGCCGGTCCCGACCACCGCGAGGGACGCCACGGCGGGCCGGCGGGCGCCCGCGGGGGCCTGCTCCGGGCGCGGCTCGCCCCGCACTTCCTGCTTCATCACATCGAGCACGGCAGCGAAAACTGCCTGCACAGCGCGCTCTGACAGCGGTCCGTGGTTCGCGTCTGCGAGCTCCTGGAGGAGCTCCGCCTCGCGCCGCGCATCGATCATCGGCGTGCCGGTCTCCTGCTTGTGGCGGTTGACACGACGGACGAGCTCGAGGCGCTCGTTGAGGGCCTCGAGGACGGTCCGGTCGAGGGCTCCGATCTGTTCGCGGAGGTGGTCGAGGTCGTCCATCCGGCCCAGTTTGCACGGTTCTCCACCCCCTCCGTCCTGTGCCTACGCTTGAATCCAGTGCGCTCACCCGTAAAACCAGGAGGTTTCTCAATGCCAATGACGCAGACGCAGCTCGCTGACGCTGTCGCCGAGAAGGCCGGTCTCTCGCGCGCCGACGCGAAGAAGGCGATCGCCGCGCTCGAGGAAGTCGTCCTCGAGGAGATCGGCAACGCCGAGAAGGTGAAGATCGGCGGCGTCGTGCAGCTCGACGTGCGCGTGCGTCCGGCGACCGATGCGCGCCCGGGCCGCAACCCGGCCACCGGCGAGGAGATCACGATCTCCGCGAAGCCGGCGTCGGTCGCAGTCAAGGCACGGCCCCTCGCGAAGGCGAAGGCCGCGGCGCCGCCGCTCTCGCGCGTCGAGGGCCGCTAGCACCTCAGGCGAGTCCGCGCCCGGGCGTTCCGGGCGCGGCTCGTTTTCGTGGTCCACGACCACAGCGAGCGGCGTGCGCGTAAGGCCGCACTTCGCGCAGCCGCCCGCCAATCACTAGACGCCGGATTCCGGCGGAACCCGCGCACACGTTTGTCAGCCCGCGAATCGGAACGCCGGACGGCCGCGCACGCCGACGTCAACACTGAACAGGCTGCCTGCATGCGGCTCGCGTACGAGCGCGGCGGCTTCGAGGCCGGTACGCGCAGACGTGACGTAGAGCGTGTCGAGGTCGCTGCCGCCGAAGACGCAGCTCGAGACCTGGCTCACCGGCAGCTTCACCTCGAGCAGGAGCTCGCCGTCGGGGTCGTAGCGGCGTACGGCCCAGCCACCCCAGATCGCGCACCAGATCGTGCCTTCGGAGTCGACGGTCAACCCGTCGGGGACGCCGTCACCGGCCGCGATCTCCACAACGCGGTGGCGATTCGACAGAGCGCCGGTCTGCTCGTCGTAGTCGAACGCATCGATTCCGTGCGCGTGGCTGTCGACGTAGTACATCGTGCTCGCGTCGAGGCTCCAGTCGATGCCGTTCGAGACGCCGATCCCGCCGACGACGGGTGCGGCAGCGCCGGTCGGCTCGAGCCGGTAGAGCACACCGGTTCCCGGCGCGCTCTCCGGCGCGACGGTGCCCGCCCAGTAGCGGCCCGCGGGATCGCAGGCGCC
>VAWY01000075.1 GCA_005888335.1 Actinomycetota bacterium | reverse complement strand
TCGGCCCGGATTCCGAGCTTCCGCTCGTTCGTGTCATCGGCCATCACAATCAGGTGTACCCCGTGATGCGCGCGGAGCCGCCGGGCGACCCCGATGAGCGGGTGCGCGTGTTTCTCGGCGAGCAAGGCGAACGGGCCGACCACCTCGCCTACCTCGGACACCCGTACGAGGCCGGCCTCGTCTACAACGTGGTCACCGCGGTCGCGTGCGTCAGTGTTGTCCGGGCGCTCCTCCCCGGCGCGGCCCCGACGCGGATCTCCGCGCCGGCGCCGCTCGGCCTTCCGGGCGGCTATCCCGTCCTCATCGAGGACGGGACGATCAGCCTCGATCTTCCGCCGGGGCAGGAGCTGGACGAGGTTTGCGCGTGGCAGTCTTCGATCGGCCGCCGCGACGGGGTCGACTCGATCGCGGTCGACGGCACGGCGACATTCACGGAGCGGACGCACGACGCCTTGGCGGCCGTCGCTCCGTGGCTGACCGAGCCGCTGCACCCGGACGAGGCAATCGAGCGCGCCGATCGCATCCGCGCACTGCTGAACGTCTGACTCAGAGCGGGTTGGCGTAGACCCCGTATTCCATCGTGGCGGGATCGGGCGCCGGGGCGGCTTCGGCTTCGGCGAGAGCCGCTGCGATCTCTGCCACGACCGCACGCCTGATCGCGTTGGCCTGCTCGGCGAGACCCGTCTGCTGGAGTGTCGCCTCGAGACGCTCGATCGGGTCGCGGCCGACGAACGACTCGCGCAGCTCGGCCGGCACATAACGAGCGTCGTCGTGTGCGGCGTGCCCGTGCCCGCGTAGCGTCACGCACTCGACCGCCTGCGGCCCTTCGCCGGCACGCGCACGCTCGACCGCGGCCTTGATCGACTCGAACACGAGCAGGACGTCCGTCCCGTCGACGCGCGTCGCGGGAATCGACCAGCCGCCCTGGATCCTCTCAGCGAGGTTCGTGTTCACCATCTGCGCCGAGCTCGGCGTCGAGTACGAGTAGCCGTTCGACTGCAGGATGAAGACGGCGGGAACCTGCCAGACGCCGGCGAGGTTGAGCCCTTCGTGCACGTCGCCGACGGAGAACGCGCCCTCGCCGAGGAAGGTCAGCCCCACGTGCGGCTCTCCGCGGCGCTTGAAAGCGAGCGCGGCGCCGACGACGACCGGGCAGAGGTTGCCCAGCATCGAGACGAGTGGGAACACGCCGCGCGCGGGCACGCCGAAGTGCATGTTCCCGTCGCGGCCGAACGTCGGACCGTTCCCGCGCCCGAGGAAGTTCCGGAACGCGTCGGCAGGCGTGACACCACGCGCGAAGTGCGTAGCGAGCTCGCGATTGAGCGGGGCGACGACATCGCCGTCTTCCAGGGCGAGCCCGGCGGCGGCGGCGACGGCCTCCTGGCCCAGGCCGTCGTACAGCGACCCGCTGATCCTTCCCTGCCGGTAGAGCGCCGACGTGCGCTCCTCGAACGTCCGCTGCAGAAGCATCAGCCGGAAGAGCTCGAGACGTGTCTCAGTAACCAAGAAGGTCCTCGACTGCGGCCGCAAGCACGTGCGCGGAGGGGAGGTACGCGTCCTCGAGCTCTGGAGCGAAGGGAACTGGCGTGTCCGGCGGCGCGAGCACGACCGGCGGCGCGTCAAGGAGCTCAAACCCTTCGGCGGCGAGGAGCGCAAGGACGTGACTGGCGACGCCGGCCGAGTGTGCGGCTTCCTGGAGCACAAGGGCCCGCGACGTCCTGCCGATCGAATCCAGCACCGCTTCACGATCCAACGGCCACAGCGTGCGCAGGTCGAGCACTTCGACGTCGTGCTCGAGGCCGAGCGCGAGCTCGACGCCGGCGCCGTAGGTGATCACGGTCGCGGCAGAACCGCTGCGGGCGATCCGCGCACGCCCGAGCGGCGTGCGCGTCTCCTCGGGCGGCTTTGTGCCTTTCAGTCGCCGGTAGAGCGCCTTGTGCTCGAAGAACATCACCGGGTCGTCGTCCTCGATCGCGGCGCGCAGCAGGCCGTAGGCGTCCTCGATCGTCCCCGGGCAAACGACCTTCAGCCCGGGCACGCCGACGAACCACCCCTCCGGAGAGGATGCGTGGAAGGGCCCGCCTCGGATGCCGCCACCGTTCGGCGCGCGGATGACGATCGGGACTGCAAGCCCCGAACGCCAATGGGTTTTCGCCGCGACCGTCACGATCATGTCGAAGGGACAGCTGGCGAAGTCGGCGAACTGCAGCTCCACCACCGGACGCTCGCCCTGCCACGCCGCGCCGATCGCAGCACCGACGAATCCCTCTTCCGCGATCGGCGTGTCGATCACGCGATCCGCGCCGAACTCCTCATACAGCCCAGCGGTGACACCGAAGGCACCGCCGAAGTGGCCGATGTCCTCGCCGAGCAGGAACACGCGCTCGTCGCTGCGCATCGCCTCGGCGAGACCGTCGTGAATCGCGTCGAGATAGGTGTAGGCGTTCAGCCGAGGAGCTTGACGGCGGTGAGCGCGGCGATCCGGGCCTCTGCCAGCCGGTCGGCCGCCTGGTAGCACGGGATCCCGTCCCGTTCAGCGATCGCGAAGACCTCGCGGGTTCGCGCGTAGATCTCTCGCACCTTGGCGAGCGCGCGCTCCGGCTGGAAGCCGCCCTTCCGCAGCCGGTCAGTGTCGTAGATCGTTCCCCCCGAGTTGGCGATGTAGTCGACGGCGTAGACGATCCTGCGGCGCTCGAGCTCATCGCCGTGACGCTCCTCGAGCAGGATGTTGTTCGCTGCGCCGGCGACCACCCTGACCGTGAGCTGATCGAGCGTGTCGTCGTTGATGACCCCGCCGAGGGCGTACGGGGCGAAGATATCGACGTCGCACGCGTAGATCGCGTCCGGGTGGACAGCCTCCACGCCGTATGTGTCCTCGGCCCACTGCACCTTCGCGGGGTCGATGTCGGTCACGACCACCTGCGCGCCTGCCTCGGCGAGCAGCCCGAGTGCCTTCGAGCCGACGACGCCGAGCCCCTGGAGCGCGACGCTGCGGCCGCGTAGTTCGGGAGAACCCCAAACTCGCTCGGCGCAGGCGCGCATCGCCTCGATCGTGCCGAGCGCGGTTGCCGGCGAGATATCGCCCGCACCGCCGCAGTGCACGGGCAGCGTGACGACGTGATCCGTTTCGCTGTAGATCACTTCCATGTCGTCGAGCGTCGTGCCGACGTCCTCACCGGTGATGTACTCGCCGCCGAGCTGGTCGATGAAGCGGCCCATCGCGCGAAGGAGGGCTTCGGTCTTCTCCGTCGCCGGGTCGCCGATGATCACCGCCTTGCCGCCGCCGAGGTTGACGCCGGCTGCGGCGTACTTGTAGGTCATCCCGCGGGCGAGGCGCAGGGCGTCGAGGATCGCGGCCTGCTCGCTCTCGTAGGTCCACATTCGCAGGCCGCCGGTCGCCGGCCCCAACGCGGTGGAGTGGATCGCGATCACGGCGCGCAGGCCCGTCGCAGAGTCGTTGACGAGCTGGACTTTCTTGAAGTTGTACTTCCGCAGATAGTCGAGGACGGGTGCGTCCATCACATCGCCGTGTAGCCACCGTCGACGAAGAGCACCGCGCCCGTCACGTACGACGAGGCGTCAGAGGCGAGGAAGACAACCGGCCCGACCAGTTCCTCCGCACGGCCGCGGCGCGCCATCGCCGTGAACTCGATCACCTGGCGCTGCTTCTCGGGGGCGGCATGAGTATCGGTCGCATCGCGCATGACGTTGTCGAAATAGCCCGGCGCGATCGCATTCACTCGGATTCCTCGCGTCGCCCACTCGACCGCCATCACGCGGGTCAGCTGGTTGACACCGCCTTTGGCAGCGCTGTAGGCAGTCAGCCCACGAATTCCGACGGCCGACGCGATCGACGAGTTGTTGATGATCGAGCCGCCGCTGCCCTGCCGCAGCATCTGCTGTGCTGCAAACTGGGAGCAGTGGAAATACCCGCTGAGGTTGATGGCGATGACCTTCTCCCAGTCGTCTTCGCTCACATCTTCGGCAGGCTCGATGATGTCGATGCCTGCGTTGTTCACGAGGATGTCGACCCGTCCAAGGGCCTCGACCGTCGTCTCGATGAGCCTGCGACAACTGTCGCGGTCACTCGTGTCGACGTGAGTCGGAAAGGCGGAGCCGCCGTCTGCATTGATGGCGGCGGCGGCTTCTTCGACCTCTTCGGTGTGCCGGGCGCAGACGACCACTGAGGCACCGGCGTCCGCGAGACCTGCAGCCATCGCCCGGCCGAGGCCCCTCCCTGACCCGGTGACAATCGCGACGCGGTCGCGAAGGTCGAACAGGTCGCGGCTCAAGACAGGCGGGGAACGGTGACCTGCACGAGTGCCGCACATAGTTGCACACACCCTCCGATGTCGTCAGAGAGGCCCTGGTAGCCTGAAGCGAAATCTGATGGGTCGAGCATCCCGATGCGGGTCGGCGCCCCTTCCTCGTCCTCACTCGTCAAGCCGCACACTCGCGCTTGCGTCAGGGTGTAGGTAGATCGCGATCGGCTCGCCGCAGCCGTTCTCTCTCGAGTCCCGCCACGCGCTCGTCACCGGGTGCGGCAGCGCGGAGGGAATCGGCTTTGCGTCGGCGCGACTCCTCGCCCGACTGGGCGCCCGAGTCTCGATCACCTCGACCACAGACCGGATCCACGCTCGCGCGGCGGAATCGGGGGCGGGCATGTTCGCGGTCGTCGCAGATCTCACCGACCGCTCGCAGGCCCTTGCTGTCGCTGGAGCTGCACGCGAGGCGCACGGGCCGATCGACATCCTCGTCAACGCCGCCGGAATGGTGCAGACGGACGTCCCGGATGTCAGCTCGTCCTTCGTCGAGCTCGAGCCTCACCTGCTGGATCGGCAGCTGGAGATCACGCTGAAGACGGCGTTCCACATGACGCAGGCGGTGCTGCCCGAGATGGTCGAGCGCCGGCACGGTCGGATCGTGATGGTGTCGTCGGTCACGGGGCCGCTCGTGACGGCGCCCGGGTCTGCCGCCTACGCGGCCGCGAAGGGAGCAATGGACGGCCTGATGCGGACGATCGCGATCGAGAACGGTCGCGCCGGCGTCACCGCGAACTCGGTCGCCCCCGGGTGGATCGGGACCGCGTCGTCCGAGCCCGACGAGCTCGTCGCCGGCCGGCACACGCCGGTCGGACGCCCGGGGACGGCCGACGAGGTCGCGGCGGTCGTCGCATTCCTGTGCTGCGACGAGGCGAGCTACGTCACCGGCCAGTCGATCGTCATCGACGGAGGGAACATCATCCAGGAGCCTCACGGGATCGATCTCTACGGCGATGCTTAGATTCGACTCGTGAGCTCCGTCCTCGAATCCAAACCCCCGCGCTTCAGCGAAGCGGACGTTGCACGGATCCCAGCCGAGCTCTTCGGGCTAGCCGGAACCGCGGCGAATCTCGGCAGTGAGCGCGATCAGACATTCCTCGTCGAGGGCCCCACGGGCGCAGGCGTCGTCAAGCTCTCGAATCTCGGGGAGGATCCGGCGACGCTCGACCTCGAGACCGAGGCGATCCTGCACGTCTCGCGCGTCGACCCCGATCTGCCGGTCGCGCTCCCCCGCGTCGTCTCGGAGGCCGCGGGCGCGGCCGCCTACCGCACCACGGCGAAAGGGCCGGACGGCACGCATTTCGTGCGGCTCTTCGAGCGGCTCCACGGTCGCGACGGCGGACCCGATCTCTCGGATGCGGCCGTCCGCGAATACGGCGCGACGCACGCGCGGCTGAATCTCGCACTGCGCAGTTTCTTCCACCCGGGCTCCGGTCGGGAGCTGCTGTGGGACCTTGCACACGCGGCGAAGCTCCATCCCCTCGCCGAGTCGATCGAGGACCTCCGCCGGCGCCGTCTCGTGGAGTCCGTGCTCGATCGCTACGACGGGAACGTCGCGCCGCGCTGGCCGCGGCTGCCGGCGCACGTCGTCCACGGCGACCTGAACCTCGACAACGTCTTGTTCGACGAGCACGGTCGGATCTCGGCGATCGTCGATTTCGGGGACGTCGGCCATACCGCACAGGTCGGTGACTTCGCGATCGGCCTCGCTTCGCTGATCCGGGGACGCCCACTCGACGACGTCTTTCGCGTTGCCCGCATCGCCATCGACGGCTACCAGTCGCGCATTCCGCTCGAGGATGCGGAAGTCGAAGTCCTGGGCGACCTCGTCGCGACGCGCCTCGCAGCGATCGTCGTGATCAGCGCCTGGCGCGTCGCGCGGTACCCCGAGAACGCCGACTACATCCAGGCGTGGGACGAGGATTCCTGGCGGTTGCTCGAGCTGATCGGCGACGTCGGCTCTGAGCGGTTCTCGGAGGAGCTCGGCGCAGCGCGATCGACCGTGCCGACTGACATGCTGATCAAGCGACGCTCCGACGCTGTCGGCGCAATGCTCACTCAGCTCACGTACTCCGATCCCGTCCACGTCGTGAGCGGAACCGGGGTGTGGCTCACGGACGTCGACGGTCGGCGTCTGCTCGACGCGTACAACAACGTTCCCGTCGTCGGCCATTGCCACCCCCGCGTGACGGAGGCGGTCGTACGCCAGACGCGCGCGCTCAACACGCACGCGCGTTACCTGTACGAACCTCTGGTCGAGCTCGCCGAGCGCCTGCTCGCCTCGATGCCCCCCGAGGCCGCGCTCGACAGCGTGATGTTCGTCAATTCGGGGAGCGAGGCGAATGACATCGCGTGGCGGATCGCGTCAGGCGTCACCGGGCGCGACGGCGCGATCGTCACCCAGCACGCGTACCACGGAGTGACGGCCGCGATCGCAGACCTGTCGCCCGAGGAGTGGCCAGATGGTTTCGACGCGCCGCACGTCGCGCGGATACCCGTCGACGGTGGCGGCGAGGCGGTCGCGGCCGCAGCAGGCCGGCTCTCGGACGCCGGTCACGGTCTCGCGGCGACCTTCATCGACGCCGGGCTGACGAGCGACGGCGTGCACCCCCTCACGCCTGAGCGGCTGGCGGCGATCGTGCGCGCGACCCAACACGCGGGCGGCCTCTTCGTCGCCGACGAGGTGCAGGTCGGCTACGGCCGCAGCGGCGAGCATCTGTGGACATTCGCCCACCTCGGAGTGACACCCGACTTCGTGACGCTCGGCAAGCCAATGGGGAACGGCTACCCCGTGGCGGCCGTGCTCACGCGACGCGAGATCGTCGAAGGCTTCGCGTTTGCGCGGCGCATCTTCAGCACGTTCGGCGGCAACCCGGTCGCGGCGCGGGCCGGCCTCGCAGTGCTGGACGTGATCCGCGACGAGCGAATCATCCCGCATGTGAAGCGCGTCGGCGAGCAGCTGCATCGGCGACTCGACGAGCTGCAGACCCGCTACGACGAAGTCGTTGCCGTCCGCCGTCTCGGGCTTCTCGTCGGCGTACAACTCGACGATCCGGGCCGGGCGAAGGCGGTCGTCGACGCCATGCGCCGTCGCGGCGTCCTCATCGGCCGGACCGGACCGAACGACGACGTCTTGAAGATTCGGCCGCCACTGGTCTTCGACGACGAGCACGCGACGGTGCTCGTTGCGACGCTGGACGAGGCGCTTACTCTTCGCCTATGACCGAGCGACTCGACGAGCAGAAGCTGGCGCAGGTCCGGGCGTGGGCCGACTCTCTCCTCGCCGACGAGCGACCGGAGCTGCGCGCGGCCGCGCGCGGTCTCCTGATGATGGCCGACGAGGTCGAGCGGCTCTGGGTTGCGAGTCGAACGGCGGTTGCCGCGGACATCGGCAGCGCGCTGGCCGATCGGCTCGCCACCGGGACGACCGAGGAGAGCCCGAGCGCCCTCGGCGAAGGCGCGGGCTCGAGCGAGCGTCCCGCGAAGCGCTGGCGCTTCACCTAAACGGCGTCAGCAAGCACCCAGTGCGGTGCTTCCATACCGACCGGTATGTGTAAGACATACCTTCTGGTATCCTGCCGCCATACGATGATCACGGACGTCAACCCCTTCATCTAC
>VAWY01000074.1 GCA_005888335.1 Actinomycetota bacterium | reverse complement strand
CGCCGAGCTCGATGAACGTCGACAGGCGCCCGTTGACGTAGATGCGCCCGGCGTCGACCGCGTAGATGCCCGCCAGGCATTTGAGCAGCGTCGACTTGCCCGAGCCGTTGCGCCCGACGATCCCGAAGAACTCGCCGGGCTGCACGCTGAACGAGACGTCGTGCAGCGCGCGCAGGTCGTGGTGGCCCGAGCGGCGCAGGGGATGCAGGACCCG
>VAWY01000073.1 GCA_005888335.1 Actinomycetota bacterium | reverse complement strand
CTCGTGCTCGGCCATCCCGTACAGAAACGCTGCGCACGCGGCGAGGTTGCCGTGCGCGCGCACGTCGGCGCGCAGCCCCGATCCGGCGAACAGCGAGCGCACCCCGTCCGACGTGAAGCGCCACTGCTCGAAGAACGGCGCCTCCTCGCCGGCGCGCGAGCGGTGCGACACGCCGGGGAACGTCGCCAGCAGCACGCCACCCGGCGCGAGCGCGGCCTCGACGACCGCGACCATCGCCGGCGGCTCGGGCGCGAACTGGACGGTCTGGGTGAGGATCACGCAGTCGAACGCGCGATGGGGCAGCCAGCCCCCAACCCGCAGATCGCCGACCAGCGTCGCGCGCGGGTTGGTCGTCGACGCGTCGACGACCTCGGACGACGTCACCCGCGAGCCGCCGAAGCGCTGCGTGTACGTCGGCTCGTAGACCTCGAGCACGCGCCCGCGCACGTCGGCCGCGTGCTCGCTTAAAAACCGCTCGATGAAGACGCGGTCGACCGGGCGCCCGCGGTCGAGCCCGAACCGGCGCGACCAAGGATCCGCCGGCAGGCGCGGCACACCCGATAGGCGCTCGAATACCACGAGCGAAGGCGCGAGCTCACGAGGCGGGGCAGGGTACGCTGACGCCCGCCGCATGCGCCGCAAAGCGCTCACGCTCCGCATCTCGCCGCCGCTGTACGCCCGGATCACGACGATCGCGCTGGCGCTGCTCACCGCGATCGTCTTCACGGGCGCGGCCGTACGGCTGACCGGCTCGGGGCTCGGCTGCCCGACGTGGCCCGAGTGCCACGGCGCGGTCATCCAGACCGAGCTCGACACCCACGGCGCGATCGAGTACGGCAACCGCCTGCTCACCGGCGTCGTCGGCGCCGCCGCGATCGCCGCGTTCCTCGCCGCCTTCCTGCGCCGGCCGTTCCGCCGCGACCTGGCGATCATCGGCGCGCTGCTGCCGCTCGGCGTCGTCGGGCAGGCGGTGCTCGGCGGGATGGCCGTCCTCTACGGGCTCGCGCCCGGGTGGGTGATGGGCCACTTCCTGCTCTCGATGGTCATCCTCGCGGGCGCCGTCACGCTCGCCTGGCGCGCGCGCCACGAGCCCGGCGCGCCGGCGGTCAACGACCGCGCCGTCGTCCTCGCCAGCAGGGCGCTGCTCCCCCTCGCCGCGTGGGTGCTCTTCCTCGGCACCGTGGTGACCGCCTCGGGCCCGCATCCCGGGTCGTCGGGCACCGGCGAGGTCGTCCACCGCCTGGGCTTCAAGGGCGGCGAGACGCTGACCTGGATGATCCACTGGCACGGGCGCTTCTCGACGTTCTTCGGGCTCTGCGCCGTGGCCACGTGGGTGCTCGCCCGCCGCCGCGGCGCCACCCCGCAGCTCCGAAAAGCCCTGACCGCGCTGTGCCTGCTGCTCGCCGCCCAGGGCGTCGTCGGCTTCGTCCAGTACGAGACCGGCCTGCCGTCGGAGATCGTCTGGGTCCACGTCGCGCTGGCGACCTGCACCTGGCTGGCCGTGCTGGTGAGCGTGGCGTCGGCGGGGCGCCTGGCCCCGGCCGCCGCGTTGACGCGCGCTGCCGCCGCGCATAGCGTCGCGCCATCGCCCGCGTCGCCGTCGCCCTTTGTGCCGCAGCCGCCATCTCGCTTCTCGCGGCGGCCCCCGCGTTCGCCGGCTTCGGGTTCCTGACCGCCTGGGGCACTGCCGGCGCCGCGCCGGGCCAGTTCAACGAGCCGGACGGCATCGCCGTCGACGCGGCCGGCCACGTCTACGTGACCGACCAGCTCAACAACCGCATCGAGAAGTTCAGCGCCACCGGGCGCCTGCTCGCGGTCTGGGGCACCGGCGCGGCCGGCAAGGGCGACGGCCAGTTCGACACCCCGCACGCCGTGGCGGTCGACGGCTGGGGCAACGTCTACGTCGCCGACACGCGCAACAACCGCATCCAGAAGCTCTCGCCGACCGGGCGGTTCCTGGCTCGATGGGGGGCCAACGGCGGCGACGGCACCGCGGGCCTCGGCAACGGCGAGTTCAACGACCCGCGCGGGATCGCGGTCGACGAGGCGGGCAACGTGTACGTCGCCGACCACAACAACAATCGCATCCAGAAGCTGTCGCCGACCGGCCGGTTCCTCGCCCGCTGGGGTCGCAACGGAGGTGACGGCAGCGCCGGGTCCGGGAACGGCGAGTTCAACCAGCCGCGGGGCCTGGCCATCGACCACGCCGGGAACATCTACGTGGCCGAGAAGCTGAACAACCGCATCCAGGAGCTCTCGCCGGCCGGGGCGTTCATCCGCCGCTGGGGCGCCAACGGCGGCGACGGCACGGCCGGCACGGGCAACGGGGAGTTCAACGTTCCCTACAGCGTCGCCCTCGACGGCGCGGGCAACCTCTACGTCACCGACGTCAACAACAACCGGATCCAGCGGTTCAGCACCACCGGAGCCTTCCGCGGGCGCTTCGGTCACAACTTCGGCGACGGCTCGGCCGGCGCCGGCCCCGGCGAGTTCGACGAGCCGTACGGCGTCGCGACCGACTGCCGGGGCAACGTGTACGTGACCGACGAAGGGAACTCGCGCGTCCAGAAGCTCGGCGTCGCCGGGACGCCGGCGCCGATCTGCCCGCCCGTTCTGGCCGTCCGGGTGGCCGCCCGGCGGCGCGCGTTGATGGCAACGGTCAGCTGCGACCGTCCGTGCACCGCCACGCTGCAGGCGACGGTGGGGCGCGTGCGCGGCCGCGGCGTCCGCGCGCACCTGGTTCCCGGTCGCGCCGTGCGCGTCCGGCTCGCCCTGCGCGCCGCGCAGGTGCGCCCCGGCCGGCGCGCGATGGTCACGGCGACCGCGCGCGGCCTCGCGGGCGCGGCGCAGACCGTCCGCATGACGGTCGCCGCCTAGCCCCGCGCCTGGCCGAGGACCGCGGCCTGGCTCGCGGCGCCGGCCGCGCCGCCTGACGCCTGCAGCACGAGCAGCGCCATGTCGTCGCGCTGCTCGCCGGACTGGAAGTCGCGCAGCGCGCCGTCGATCCGTGCGGCGAGCGCGTCGGCGTCCGAGCCGGCCGCCTCGGCGACCAGCGCCTCGAGGCGCGCGCTGCCGAAGCGCTCGTGCTCGCCGCCGGTGTCGGTGACCCCGTCGGTGTAGAGGACCAGCGAGTCGCCGGCCTCGAGCGGGAACGTCGTGTCGGCCCACGTGCCGCGCGCGAAAGCGCCCAGCAGCGTCCCGGTCGCGTCGACCGGCGCGACCTCCCCCGAGGGGCGCACGAGCAGCGGCGGGGGGTGCCCGGCGCCGGCGACCATCAGCTGCAGCCGGCCGCCGAGGACCGGCGTGAGCCGGACGCAGATCGCGGTCAGCAGCTGCGAGCGCTCGGCCGCGAGCACCGCCTCGTTGAGTCGCGCGAGCACGCGCGCGGGGGAGGGCTCGTACTGGCCGGCGGTGCGCATGGTGTGCCGGGCGAGCGCCGTGACCGCGGCCGCCGCTGCGCCCTTTCCGGTCACGTCGCCCATGATCGCCATCCACCCGCCGGGGACCGCGAAGACGTCGTAGAAGTCGCCGCCGACGCGCGACGCCTCGCCCGCGGCGCGGAAGCGCGCGGCGATCGACACACCGGGGATCTCGGGCAGCCGCGGAGGCAGCAGCGCGTCCTGGAGCGTGCTCGCGATCAGCACGCGCTCGCCGTGCACGCGCGCGTTCTCGATCGCCACGCCGGCGCGCCGCCCCAGCTCCTCGGCGAGCTCGAGATCCACCTCGTTGAGCCGCCGGCCGGAGTCGCGGGTCGTGCCCAGCGTGATCGTGCCGATGATCCGCTCGCCGGCGACGAGCGGGACGACCAACGCCGACAGCGCGCCGACGCGCCGCAGCGCGGCGAGCTGGGCGGAGTCGCGCGCGGCCGCGCGCAGCAGCGCGTCGTCGATGCGCGCGTGGAGCTCCGACCGCCCGGTCGCCATCACGTGGGGCGGGCCCACGGGCAGCTCGCCCTCGCGCGCGTGCCCGCCGACCACGAGCCGGTCGCGGACGCGCCGGCCCTGCTCGACGTCGGCGGTGGCCACGCGCTGCAGCCGGCCGCGCTCGTCGGGCAGGTCGACCGCGCACCAGTCGGCCAACTCGGGGACCGCCGCCCAGGCGACCTTCTCCAGCGTGACCTGGGTGTCCAGCGACGACGCCAGCAGCTTGGTGGCCTGGGCGAGGAAGCGCTGCTTGAGCTCGGCGCGGCGCGGCTCGGTGACGTCCTCGATGACGTTGACGGCCAGGCGGGGCCGGCCGTCGGCGCCGAAGACCGGGGAGGCCTTGACGAGCCGCCAGTGCACCTCGCCGGTGGCGCGCTCGGTGACGCGCAGCAGCAGCGGCTCGGGCGCCCGCTCCCCGGCGAGCGCCCGGCGGCCCGGCAGCCGCTCGGGGTCGACCGGCTCGCCGCGCTCGTCGCGGACGTCGAAGCCCTCCCACGCGCGCGCGGACCCGCGCGCGAGGAGCGTGTGCTCGTCCGGGGCGCCGAGCAGCTCGGCGGCCGCGCGGTTGGCGTAGACGATCTCGCCGTCGGCTCGCTGGACGGTGACCGCCTCGGCGAGCACACCGACCACGGCGCGCAGCTCGGCCTCGGTCTCGCGCAGCGCGCCGAACAGCCGCGCGTGGTCGACGGCGACGCCCGCGCGGCGCGCGAGCTCACGCGCGAAGTCGACGTCGCCCTCGCCGTAGGGGGCCGAGCTGCGCAGGCGGACCCAGCCGAGCGAGCCGACCGTCTCGCCGCGCGCCGTGAGCGGGACGACGATCGCCGACCGGTAGCCGGTCTCGCGCATGAAGCGCAGGTAGGGATCGTTGGGCGCCCAGCGAGCGAGGTCGTCGGCGCTGAGCTCGGGGATGAGCTGCGGCTGGCCGGTGCGCAGCGCGACCGCGGCGGGGTGGTCGATCTGGGTCGAGAGCTCGCCGCGCAGCTCGCGCAGCCGGCGCGCCAGCTCCGGGTCGCCGGCGGCGACCGCGGCCACGCGCAGCAGGTCGCCCTCGCGCAGGTCGATCACGCACACGTCGGCGAGCTCGGGGACGGCGATGCGGGCGAGGGCGTCGAGCTCGCCGACCGGATCGCGCCGGTCGAGCAGCTCGCCGGCCTCGGCGAGAAGGGCGGTGCGGCGGCGCGCCGAGACCTCGCGGCGGCGGGCGCGGCGAGAGATTGCCGCTGCGAGGGCCAGGGCGAGAGCCGTCGCGGCTCCACCACGGCGGTCAGCTGTCCATGCCCGCATCAGTTGCGCTCCTCTCGCCCCCTCGCCGATCGTAACGGGCCGCGCGAGACGACGGGCCAGAATTCGACGAAGTGGCCAACACCATCGAGGAGCTCATCGGGCCTGCTTGCCGCCGTGGCGATCATCGCCTGGGCGGCCCGCGCGGCCGGCCGACGTTCTTCATCGACGGCGAGCGCTACGGCGGCTTCTACGACGTCGAGTCGCTGACCTGGGCGCTGGAAGACGCCGTCGCGGCCAGCCGGTAGGCGGAGGCGCCGGTTCCGTCTTCCGGGCCGCCTAGCTTCCCGGCCCGTGCCTGGCCCCGCCATCGTCCAGAGCGACCGGACCGTCCTCCTCGAGGTCGCGCATCCCGAGTTCGCCGCCGCCCGCCAGGCGCTCGCCGCCTTCGCGGAGCTCGAGAAGAGCCCCGAGCACGTCCACACGTACCGGATCACGCCCGTCTCGCTCTGGAACGCGGCCGCGGCCGGGACGGGCACCGAGGCGATCGCCGAGACCCTCGTCCGGCTCTCCCGCTACGAGGTCCCGCCCGCGGTGCTCGCCGACATACGCGACCTCTGCGGGCGCTACGGGCGGCTGCGGCTGGTGGCCGGTGAGGCCGGGCTGCTGCGACTGGTCTGCGACGAGCCGCCGCTGCTGGCCGAGGTGCGGCGCGCGCCGCCCGTGGCCGAGCTGCTGTGCGGTGCGGCCGGCGACCGCGAGGCGCTGCTCGTCGCACCGGCGCGCGGACCCCTCAAGCAGGCGCTCATCGCGCTGGGCTGGCCGGTCGAGGATCTGGCGCCCTACGAGGACGGCGCCGAGCTGGCCGTCGCGCTCGACGACGAGCTCGTCCTGCGTGATTACCAGACCGCGGCCGCCGAGGCGTTCGCCGCCGCGGGCGCGGGCGTCGTGGTGCTGCCCTGCGGATCAGGCAAGACGATCGTCGGCCTGGCCGCGATCGCCGCGCAGCGCGCGGAGACGCTCATCGTGACGAGCAACGCCGCCTCCGTGCAGCAGTGGCGGCGCGAGCTGACCGCGCGCACCACCCTCCCGCCCGAGGCCGTCGGCGAGTACAGCGGCCAGCGCAAGGAGTTGCGCCCGGTCACGGTCACGACGTACCAGATGCTCACCCACCGCCCGCGCAAGGACGGCGGCTTCCCGCATCTCGACCTGTTCGAGCGACGGGAGTGGGGTCTGGTCATCTACGACGAGGTCCACCTCCTGCCCGCGCCCGTGTTCCGGGCGACCGCGCGCATCCAGGCCCGCCGGCGCCTCGGGCTCACCGCCACGCTGATCCGCGAGGACGGCGCCGAGCCGATGGTCTTCTCGCTCGTCGGGCCGAAGCGCTACGACGCCGCCTGGCGCGAGCTGGAAGAGGCCGGCTGGATCGCCGGCGCCGAGTGCGCCGAGGTGCGCGTCCCGCTGGCCGCGGAGCCGCGGATGCAGTACGCGCTCGCCGACGAGCGCGAGCGCTTCCGCCTCGCCAGCACCAACCCGGCAAAGGACGCCCTGGTCCGCCGCGTGCTCGCCCGCCACCCCGGCGCCCAGGCGCTGGTCGTCGGGCTCTACGTCGGCCAGCTGCGGCGGATCGCCGCGGCGCTCGGTGCCCCCGTCGTGGACGGGCGCACGCCCCGCCATGAGCGCGAGGACCTCTACGACGCGTTTCGCGCCGGCCGGCTCCCGGTCCTCTGCGTGAGCAAGGTCGCCAACTTCGCGCTCGACCTCCCGAGCGCGGCCGTGGCCGTCCAGGTCTCGGGCACGTTCGGCTCGCGCCAGGAGGAGGCCCAGCGCCTCGGGCGTCTGCTGCGCCCCAAGCCCGGCGACAACCGGGCCTGGTTCTACACGCTGGTCTCGCACGAGACCTCCGAGCAGGACTTCGCCCACCGGCGCCAGCTGTTCCTCGCCGAGCAGGGCTACCGGTACACGGTCCTCACGCCGGAGGAGCTCGCTCTCCAGCCGGTGCTGCGGGCGGCGTGACGTGGCGGCCCGGCCGACCGGCACGACGGTGCGCGAGCTGCTGGCCGCAGCGCCGGCGGCGCACCGGCGCAGCGTCGCGGCGGCGCTCGGCGCTGGCGACGCGAGCGCCGCGGCGCTCGCGCGCGCGCTGCGCGACGATCTCGCCGACGTCGTCGCCGCCCTGGCGCCCCAGGCGCGGGCCGCCGCCACCGCGCTGGCCTTCGCCTCGCCCGTCTACGCGGGGCCCCGCGCTGCAGTGTTGGTCGAGCTCGAGCGCCACGGCCTCGCGTTCGCCTTCGGTGACCGGTGGTCGCGCCGCTACGTGGTTCCCGCCGACCTCGAGGCGCCACTGCGCGAGGTGCGGGCGGCGGCGCACGCGGGGCCGGTCGCCGCCGCAGGTGAGCCCGCCGCGCAACGATGGGTCGCCGCGCCGGCGCAGACCGCCCACGACGCCGCCGCGCTGTGGGCGTTCCTGGCCCAGGCGCCCGCGCGGGTGAAGGCCGACGGCGAGCTGTACGCCCGGGCGTGGCCGAAGCTGATCGAGGCGCTGCCGCCGATCGACGGGCTCGACGCCGCGGGCTTCGGCGCCATGCGCGTCGAGATGGCGCTCGAGCTGCTGCGCACGAGCGGCTTCCTGCGCCTGCGCGTCGGCGACCGCCCCGGCCAGGAGGCGCGCCGCGAGCTCGCGGCGGACGGCGACCTGCCCGGCGCCCTGGAGCGCGACGCCGCGACGCTTCCGGCACGGCTGCTGCGCGAGGCCGAGCGCCCGCCGGGGCACGCTATCGCCGGCGCGCTCGTGCGGGCGCTGGGCGGCGGCGCGGCCCTCGGGCCGCTGGGGGCTGCTCTGGGGCGGATGCTCGACGAGGCCGGCGTTCACGCCTACCGGAGCCACGACGACGTGACGCGCGCGCTGAGCGCGCTCGGCCCGCTGTGGCTCGCCGGCGCGCTCGAGCTCGGCGCCGACGAGCGCGGAGAGCCGGTCGCCGCCCGCCTCGCGCCGGCCGAGACACCGCCGGTCGAGGGCCCGCTCGGCGTCTGCCAGAGCAGCTTCGACGTGGTCTGCCTGCGGCCGCCGGCGCCGGCCGAGCGCGCGGCGCTTGCGCTGACCTCCGACCCGGTGGCCGGCCAGGCACACGTCTTTCGGATCACCCGCGCATCGGCGCGCTGCGCCGAGCGCTCCCTCGGGGCCGGCGGCGCCCGGGCCGCCCTCGAGCGCCTGGCCGGCGCGCTGCCGCAGAACGTCGAGCGCTCGATCGCCGACTGGGTGCGCGACGTGCGCCCGCCGCTGCGCCTGCGTTCGGCGATCTTCGTCGACGCGGGCGACGCCGCAAGCGCGGAGGCGCTGGTCGCCGGTCCGCTCGCGGGCCTCGTCGTCGAGCGGCTCGGCGAGAGCCTGCTGGCCGTCGCCGGCCGGGGGCTGGCCGAGGTGGAACGGGCGCTCGCCGGCGCCGGGCACGAGCTCGAGCCGGGGCTCGACCGCGTGTCGGGCAGCTGGCTCGAGCGTCCCGACGTGTCGGCGGACGCACGGGACCGCTGGTCCGCCGGGCAGCCGAGCGACCCCCCGCTGTCACGCGCGCCCGGGAAGCTCGTCTCGACGCTTGCCGAGCGCCCCGCCGGTGCGGTCGATCTCACGCCCGAAGCCGACTCACTGACGGTGATCCTCGAGGCGCTCGAGGAGGAGGCGGACGTCGAGATCCTCTACGCCGGCCGGCGGGGCATCACGCTGCGGCGGATCACGCCGCTCGAGATCGACAACGCCGCCCTGCACGCATGGTGCCACCTGCGCGACGACGAGCGGTCGTTCTGGCTGGGGTCGATCCAGGGCGCGACGCTCATCCAGGATTGATGGCGGACATGAGGACCGCGAGGCCCGCCGGGAAGGAAGAAACCGCACGCTATTCTTCCTCGCGGTCATGGCGTTGAACATCAAGGACGGCGAGGCTGACCGGCTGGTCCGCGAGCTTGCCGCGGAGACCGGCGAGAGCATCACGACGGCGGTCACGATCGCCGTCCGTGAGCGGTTGGAGCGCGTGCGCGGAGCCGTGCCGCGGGAGCGGCGCCGTCAAGCCCTCACGCGCATCGCCGAGCGAAGCGCCGGTCGGCGGATCCGCGACAAGCGAAGCGCCGACGAGATCCTGGGCTACGGCCCCGACGGCCTTCCTTCCTGAACGTCCGCATGGTCCTCGATACGTCGGCGCTCGTGGCGGTGCTGTACGGCGAGCCCGAGCGCGATCTGTTCATCGCCCTGCTGTCTGACGCCGAAGACCCGCTGATCTCGGCGGCAACCCTCGTGGAGGCTTCGATCGTCGTGGAGGTCAAGACCGGAGCTCACGGCGTCGCCGACCTGGACGAGCTGCTCGCGGCTGCCGCGGTGCGCTGCGTGGCGGTCGACAGCGCGCAGGCGCACGTGGCGCGGGACGCGTTCGCACGGTTCGGGAAGGGACGCGCTCCAGCCGGGCTCACCTTCGGCGACTGCTTCGCCTACGCGCTCGCGACGGTGACGGACAGGCCTCTGCTGTTCAAGGGCGCCGACTTCGCCCGGACCGACGTCACACCCGCGCAGCCCTGACGCGGCATCGAGGACGCGGTCGCCGGCCGGTAGGGCGGCCCCAGCGGGAGCGGCACGTCGGGGCGGATCGACCCGTCGACGGCGAAGCGCGCGAGACCGACGACGCGGCGCCCGCCGCTCGGCCGGGGCCTGGTCAGCTCGAGGATGAAGCCCCAGGGGCGTTCGTGGAAGGTCAGCTCGGCCCCGGGGTGCCGCCGGCGGATCGCGTAGACCGCCCGCGCCTGGGAAACGGTGAGCTCGGGGCCGGTGTGCTGCTCCATATCGCTTTGATCGGCACGCGACGCTCCAAAGATGAGTGCGTGCGCCGAACGCGCGAGCCTCGTAACCTCCGCCGTCGACCATGTCGATCTCCGCCCCTCGCTCCGAGCAGGCCGCGTCCCGGTTCGCCGAGGCCCAGAGCCTCGCCGACGCGGGCTTTCGCGAGCGCGCCGTCGAGGCGCTGCACGCCGCGGCCGAGCTCCTGGTCGACGAACTGGCCGAGCGCGAGAGCGTCGAGATCGCGCACGAATCGCTCGG
>VAWY01000091.1 GCA_005888335.1 Actinomycetota bacterium | reverse complement strand
GGCGGGGCATGAGCCGCGAGACTAGGCGACCCTACTCGGCGCCCACGGGCTCGCGGGCCGCGACCGTCTCGAGCAGGGCGCGCGTGGCCCCGGCCACCTCGACGACCGCGTCGCGCGAGACGCGGCTGACGCCGGTGGCGTTCAGGAAGCCGTGGATGAGTCCGGTGAAGCGGCGCAGCACGACGACGTTGCCCGCCTCGCGCAGCGCCTGCGCGTAGGCCTCCCCCTCGTCGCGCAGCGGGTCGAAGCCCGCGGTCACCACGAGCGCGGGCGCCAGGCCGCTCAGGTCATCGGCAAGCAGGGGCGAGAGCCGCGGGTCGGTCGGGTCGGCGGCGGCGGCGTAGTTCGCGTAGAACCAGTCCATCTCGGCCTGCGTGAGGAAGAAGCCCTCGCCGAAGAGATCCTGCGAGCGGTAAGGCGTGCTCGAGTCGGTCGCCGGATAGATCAGCAGCTGGAAGGCGGGCGCCGGGCCGCCGTCGCGCGCGGCGAGCCACGCCGTCACGGCGGCGATGTTGCCGCCGGCGCTGTCGCCGCCCACGGCGACGCGCCGCGGGTCGGCGCCGAGCTCGCCGGCGTGCGCCGTGGCCCAGGCGAGCGACGCGCGGCCGTCCTCGACCGCCGCCGGGAACGGGTGCTCGGGCGCGAGGCGGTAGTCGACGGCGAGCACGTGGGCGCCGGCGTGCCGGCAGAGCATCCGGCAGGCCGCGTCGTGGCTGTCGAGGTCGCCGATCACGAAGCCGCCCCCGTGGAAGAAGACGAGCAGCGGATGCGGGCCGCCGGGCTCGGCGGGCGCGTAGTGGCGCGCGCGCAGCGGGCCGGCCGCGCCGGCGATCGTCAGGTCGCGGACCGCGCCGACCGGCAGCGGCGGGCCGCCCGCGACGGCCGCCTGACGCCGCGTGACCGCGCGCGCCTCGGGCGGGGAGAGCGACTCGATCGGCGGGTTGCCCTGCCGCTCGAGCACGGCGAGCGTGAGCTGGATCTCGGGCTCGAGCGTCTGCCCGTCGAGCTGCACCGGCTTGCGCCGCGACAGCCGGACCTGGGCGTGCGGCGGCAGCGCGGCGAGGATCCGGGCGATCCGAAACTCGAGGCGCTGGCGGGCGGTGAGCTTCATCGGCGGCGCCCGCAGGATGTCACGCTCAGCCGCCGGGCGGTGGCACGGTGGTCGTATCCGTCGTCGTGGTCTCGGCCGGCGTCGTCTCGGTGGACGTCGTCTGCGCCGGCGTCGTCTCCGTCGTGGTGGGCGTGGTGTCGGTGGTCGTCGTGTCGCGCGGCGTCGTCGTGGCCGGCGGCTCGCTCGTCGACGACGACTCCGGCGGCGGCGGCGCCGGCGACGACCACGCCGTCGCCGGATCGACTCGTCGACGGCGACGCCCACGGTTCCATGGGCCCGCTCGCCGGCGGCGTGGTCGTCGTGGCCGTTCCCGCCCCGGTCGGCGTTCCCGTCGCCGTTCCCGTCCCCGTCCTCGGCGACTCCGTCGTCGCCGTCCCGGTCCCCGTCGTCACGATCACGGAGCCGTCCTCGCTCGTCGACGTCGGCGTCGACGACGAGCCGCCCGGCGCCCGCGTGCGCGCCCGCTGACGGGTCAGCGAGGCCCGGCCCGAGGCGATGTCGGTCAGGCTGCGCACGCCGCCGACGAGCGTGCCGCGCTCGCCGGGCTGGATCGGCCGGTAGTCGTCCCGAGGCCACCACAGGAAGCCGACGGTGGCGACCGACGTGACGGCGGCGACGAGCAACGGGCCGCGCCGCAGCGAGTGGCCGTCCGACCAGCGCCAGGCGCCCCGCAACGCGCGGTGGACGACCAGTACCTCGTCACCACCGACGGCCCCGCCCACCTCAGCCCCGACGGGCGCGCGCAGGTCGCCGACATCCGCCGCCAGGCCGACGAGGCCGTGGACGCCGGGCTGCCCTACGACCAGCTCGACGCCCGGCTTCACGACCTCGCGGACCAGTTCAAGGCCGCGATCGTCGCCGACCTGCAGACGCAGGCCGAGCACCCGCACGGCGGGCGCGACGAGGAGCGCGTCCGGACCGACGGCGACAAGCCGGGCTGAGCCGCCTACGCAACCTGCTCCCCGCCGGCGCGCTCGACGGCCCGCGCCAGCTCGACCCGGGAGGACACGCCGAGCTTGGCGAAGATGTTGCGCAGGTGGGTCTCGACGGTCTTGATGCTGAGGAACAGCTCGGCCGCGATCTCGGGGTTGGTCTTGCGGTCGACGACGAGCCGCGCGACCTGCAGTTCACGCCCCGTGAGCGAGGCGAGCCCTGCCGCGTCGTGACTCCCACGCCGCGTGCGCCGGTACGGGTGGCGGCCGAGCTTGCGCAGCTCGCGTTCCGCCGCGTCGCGGTGGCGCAGCGCGCCGCACTCGGCGAGCGCGGCGGCCGCGCGCTCGAGCTCGGCGGCCGCGCGGTCCACGTCGCCGGCCTGCGCCAGCGCGCGGCCGGCCAGCGTGCGCGACAGCGCAGCCTCGACCACCGCCCCCGCCTGGTCGGCCGCGGCCGCCGAGGCCAGCGCGCGGCCGGCGGCGATGGTCGGCTCAGCGGCGTCGAGCGCGACCGCCGCCGCCGCCCGCGATGCCCACGCCGCCGCCATCGGCAGCCCGAGCGCCGCGGCCTGCGCCTCGGCGCGCGCGGCCGCGCGCCCGGCCTCCTCGCGCCGGCCGAGCGCGAGCCAGCAGCGCGTCAGCAGCTCGAGCGCCATCGCCCGCCAGCCGGCCGGCAGGAAGGGCACCTCCTCGCCGCCGGCCGCGCGCCTCAGCACGTCGGCCGCGCCCGCCGGATCGCGGGCCGGGAGCAGCGCGGCGGCCAGCGCCACGCCCGCCCACGCCGAGATGAAGCGCTCCTGCGCCGGTCGCGTCAGGCCGAAGCCCTCCTCGGCGGCGGCCAGCGCCGTGTCGACGTCGCCGGCGGCCGACGCGGCGAGCGACCGGTTGACCTGGCTCCACGCGATCGCCTGGTCGACGCCCGACAGCCGCGCCGCCTCGACGCCGCCGTCGAGGATCTCGGCGGCCTCGGCCAGCCGACCCTGCATGAAGCGCGCCGTCCCGAGCGTCGGGACCAGCGTCGGGAACCGCTGTCCCGTCGCGCGCGCGGCCGCGAGCGCCCGTTCGGCGTGGGCGCCCGCGTCGGCGTAGCGGTCGAGGTAGAGCTCGGTGGTCGCGAGGTGGGCGACCGCCTCGACCGGGCACGCGAGGTCCTCGCCCGCCGTCGCGTCGACCACGGCCGCCATCTCCGTTCGATGCGCCTCGGCGTCCGCGACGGCACCGGCGAGGGCCTCGGCGAGCGCGAGCAGCGCGCCGGCCGTGAGCGACGGGTCGCCCGCTGCTCGCGCGCCGTCGCGGGCGCGGCCGGCCCACTCGCGCATCGCCGCGTAGTCGCCCGCGAACAGGCCGTCGATCGCCAGCTCGGACATCAGCGCGGCCGCCTCGGGCGCCGCCGGATCGCCGAGGCCGTGCAGCGCCCCGGCCAGCCGGGCGCGCGCTCGTCATGACGTCCGAGGAGGTGCTCGACGGCGGCACACGCGCCGATCAGGCGGATCCGCACCGCGGCGTCCTCGCCGCCGAGGAGCCCGATGCCCGCGAGCAGATCGGCGCGGCTCGCGGCGAGCTCCCCGGTCGCCGCGAGCGCGCCCGCGCGCGCGGTCAACAGCCCGACGCGCTGCTGCGCCGGCGCCGTCTGCGGGAGCACGCGCAGCGCCGCGCCGAACCACCGCGCGGCGCTCGCCGGCGCCCGCGGCCGCGCCAGCTCGCCGGCCTCGCAGAGGACCGCGAGCGCCGCGGGGTCGCCGTGACGGGCGGCGTGCTCGACGTGGTGTGCGCGCCCGGTCGCGGAGGCGCCGGCCCGCGCGAGCGCCTCCGCGCAGCGCTCGTGGGCGCCCAGCACCCAGCCGCCCGGGGCCGCCTCGTAGACCGCGCGGCGCACCAGGGGGTGGCGGAAGCGCAGGCGGCGGGGCACGTCGGTGCAACGGACGAGCTCGAGCGCCAAGAGCTCGTCGAGGGCCTGCATGACCGCCCCCTCGTCCACCGCCGCGGCCGCCGCGGCGAGCTCGGGCTCGAACGGGTCGCCGGCGACCGCCGCGCCCTCGAACACGCGGCGCGTCGCCGGCGAGAGCAGGGCGAGCTCCTCGGCCAGCGCCGCGGCGACCGCCGGCGGCACCTCCACGCCGGCCAGCACCGTCTCGCCGCCGGGCGGTCGAGTGGCGCTCACGCGCGCCAGCTGCTCGAGATAGAACGGGTTGCCGCCGCTCTCGGCGTAGAGCGCGTCGGCGAGCGTCTCGCCGATCGCGTCGCCGAGGAGCTGGCGCGCGTCGGCGCGCGGCAGCGCGCCCAGCTCGAGGCGCGCAAGCGTCCCGTCGCGGCGCGCACGCTCCAAGGCGACCGCGAGGCGGTCGGGGATCTGCCGCGGGCGCGCAGCGAGTGCCAGCAGCACCGCGGCGTCCGGGGGCCGGCGCAACAGCGCGCCGAGCAGCTCGACCGACGCGGCGTCCGCCCAGTGCACGTCGTCGAGGACGAGCACGAGCGGCTTGCTCGCGGCCAGGCGCTCGAGCAGCTCGCGCACGGCGCGATGCGTGCGATAGCGCTCGTCGGGCGACGCCGCGGCGGCGGCCGCGCCGAGCGCGGGGAACACGTGCGCGAGCTCGGCCCGAACGTCGTCGCCCAGCGACGCGAGCCGCCGCGGCTCGACGCCGGCCACATACTCCTCGAGCGCGTCGGCGAAGACCCAGAACGGCAGGTCGGCCTCGAGCTCCGAGGCCCCGCCCGCGAGGACGATGTGCCCGCGCGCGTCGGCCCGCGCCGCAAGCTCGGCGAGCAGGCGGGTCTTTCCGATCCCCGGCTCGCCGGCGACGACGAGCGCGCCCCCTTCGCGGCGATCCAGCTCCGCCACCGCGCGGTCGAGCAGCCCGAGCTCGGCGGCGCGCCCGACGAGCGGCTCGGCGACCGTGGCCATTCCTCGCGTTCCCTCGTGGCGAGCATAGATCAGGGTCGCGATCAGGGTGCTCGCCCGATGTCGGGGCGAGGGCGCGCCGCCAGGCTCATCGCATGCCTCGCTACCTGGTCCACCACCGCCACGAGCCGCACGAGTGCGGTGTCGCGTTCGCCTCGTTCCGCGGCCACGACAGCGCGCTGCGCCACCGCCGCACGCTCGCCTCGTGCGCTTCGGGCGGCCACGCGATCTGGTGGACGGTCGATGCCGCGACCGCGGAGGACGCGCTCGCGCTGCTGCCGTTCTTCGTGGCCGCGCGCTCCACGGCGACCAGGGTCACCGAGGTGGAGATCCCCTGAAGGAGGAGCCATGACGGAGAACCCGCAACAGATCGCGATCATCGGCGGCGGGCCCGCCGGCCTCGTGGCGGCGGCCGCGCTCGCTCGCCGCGGGATCCGCACCACGGTGCTCGAGCGCGACGCCGACCCCGAGGTCGCGCCGCGCTTCAACCCCGACCGCTCGTACACGATCGACATCACAGGCCACGGGCTGCGCGCCCTGCGCCACATCGACGCCACGGCGTACTTCGACGCCCGCCTGCTCCCGTTCAAGGGCATCCAGCGCGACGGCCAGGTGCTGGCCGCGTGGTCCAAGCCGGGCTGGACCGGCGCGCGCGGCGACATCGTGCGGGCGCTCATGGCGCGCATCCGGGACGGCTATGACGCCCACGTCGACTTCCGGTTCGGCTGCCGCGTCAGCGCCGTCGACGTCCAGACCGGCGCGCTGACGTGGGAGTCGCCGGACGGGCGGACCGAGACCGGGCGCTTCGGCCTCGTCGTCGGCGCCGACGGCGCCGGGTCGACCGTGCGCCAGGCGATGGAGCACCAGGTCGACGGCTTCGCCGTGGAGACCAAGGCGCTCCCGAACTGGGTCACGATGATCGAGCTCGATCGCGTCGACGGCCGGCTCGACCCGCGCTACCTGCAGGCGCTCTCGATCCGTCACTTCTACGTCGCCGGCGCGATCCCCGGCGACGACGGGCCCCAGACGCCCCGCTGGTTCTGCGCCATCGGCTCGCGGCGCCGCCAGGTCTTCTCGTCCGCCGAGGAGGCGCGCGAGCTGCTGCGCAGGACGTGCCCGCAGATTCTCGAGCTGACGAGCGACGATGCCGTGGCGGCGTTCGCGCGGCGCCCGTGCTACCACGTCGGCCAGAAGCTGACGTGCTCGCGGCTGCACGCCGGGCGGTGCGTGCTGCTCGGCGACGCGGGCGGTCCGTTCCCGCCGATTGGGCAGGGCGTCAACGCCGCGATGGAGTCGGCCACCGTGCTCGACCGCTGCATCGGCGAGGCCGGCGCGCGGCCCGCGCATCTGCTCGACGCGGCGGCGGCCTACGACGCGGCGTGGAAGCCCGAGGCCGACGCCGTGTCCTGGATCAGCGAGCGCTTCCTCTTCGGGGACACGCTGAACACGCTGCGCTCGCTCGTCACGATGGCGCTCGGCGTGAACATCGCCGACCGCGCCAAGCGCGACGACATGTCGTACTCGGACGTGCGGCGCAAGGCGATGCGGCTCGGGCCGCTGTGGAGCCAGCCCGCCCGTCAGAGGATCAGCTTGCGCTCCATGAAGCGGATCGCCAGGCGCCAGGCCACCAGGGCGAACGCGACCAGGAACGCGAGGTGACCGATGTCCGCGAGGCCCTGGAAGCCGAACACCGCGTGCCGGACGAGCTGGACGCAGTGGAAGAGCGGATTGATGTTGCCGAGCACCTGGGCCCACGTGGGCAGCCGGTCGAGCGGGAAGAACGTGCCCGCCACGAGGAACATCGGGGTGAGCAGCCCGCTCTGCCAGTACGAGAAGCTCTCGATCGCCTTCGACTTGGCGGCGATGAAGATGCCGAAGCACGCCCAGCCGAAGCCCGCCAGCGCGGCGATCCCCGGGACCAGCAGCATCCCCCAGCTCGGGTCGAGGCCGAAGACGACGGCGACGAGCATCGGCACGCAGCCGTAGGTCCCCGTCCGCGCCGCGATCCACAGCGCCTCGCCGGTGACGAGCTCCTCGGTGTCGACGGGCGCGGCGAGGATCGCGTCGTAGGTGTGCTGGAACTCATACTTGACGAACGTCGAGTACATGGCGGGAAAGGCGCCGGAGAAGAGCACGGTCGTGGCGACGATCCCGGTGCCGACGAACTCGATGTAGGAGTAGCCCGCTACCCGGCTGACCAGCGATCCGAAGCCGAACCCGAAGGCGAGCATGTAGATCGTCGGGTCCACGGTCGACGAGAACGTCGACGAGCGCCAGAACGACGAGTAGTTGACGACCTCGCGCACCATCACGCCGCGCAGCGCGGCGGGCTCGAGGCGGCCGAGGCGGCGGCGCGGTGCGCGGACGGCGACGGCCATCAGGTGATCTCCTCGCCGGTGAGCAGGACGAAGACGTCCTCGAGGTTGGTCACGCGGCGCTCGCCGTCGAGGTCGGCCGCGCCGCCGTTCGCGTTGAGGATCGACACCGAGGTCCCGGTGCGCCGCGTGCGCCAGCCGCGCTCGCCGGCGAGGCCCTCGACCTCGGTCAGCCGCGTGGGCGGCCCGTAGACCTCGATGGCCTCGGGGCCGGCGTGCTCGGCGATCAGCGCGCGCGGGGCGCCGACGGCGACCGCCTTGCCGTGCGACATGATCGTCACCTCGTCGCAAAGCCGCTCGGCCTCCTCGATGTAGTGCGTGCTCATCAGGATCGAGACGCCCTCGGAGCGCAGCCGGTCGATGAGCGCCCACAGCTCCTGGCGCACCTGCGGATCGAGGCCGACGGTCGGCTCGTCGAGCAGGACGAGGCGCGGCTGGTGCAGGAGGGCGCGGGCGATCAGCAGGCGGCGCCGCATCCCGCCGCTGAGCTGGTCGACCTTGGAGGTGCGGCGCTCGCGCAGGTTGGCCATCGCCAGCGCGCGCTCGATCGCCGCCTTGCGCTCACCGGCCGGCACGCGGTACAGGTGCGCGAAGACGAGCAGGTTCTGCTCGACGGTCAGCGAGACGTCGAGGTTGTCGAGCTGGGGGACGACGCCCATCTCCGCGCGGGCCTGCTTGGAGTCGCCCGGCAGCCGGTAGCCGAGCACCTCCAGCTCGCCCTCGTCCGCGATGACCTGCGCGGTGAGCGCCTTCATCGTCGTCGACTTGCCGGCCCCGTTGGGCCCGAGCAGGCCGACGCACGTCCCGTACGGGACGTCGAGGTCGAGGCCGTCGACGGCGGTGATCGGCCCGAACCGCTTGACGAACCCGCGCAGCCTGATCGCACTGTCCACGCCCGACATTCTCCAACTCAGACCGGCCGGCGTTTCGGAACTCATCGCTCGGCGACGCCCTACCCTCACCCATCCGACATGCGCAACGCCGATGACATGCTGGCCGTGGCGGCCTCTCGCGCCGAGGAGCTTGCGGCGCCCGGGCTCAACCCGAGGCCGCGCCGCAAGGTCGCCGTCCTCGCGTGCATGGACACGCGGATCGACTTGTTTCCCATGCTCGGGCTGCAGCGCGGCGACGCGCACATCATCCGCAACGCCGGCGGGCTGGTGACCGACGACGCGATCCGTTCGCTGTGCGCCTCCCAGCGGCTGCTGGGTACCGAGGAGATCGTCGTCGTCATGCACGAGGGCTGCGGCCTGCACGGCGCCTCCGAGGACGAGTTCGCCCAGGTCCTCGCGGGCGACGGCGTCCTGCCGACCTGGCGCCTCGGCGCCTTCGACGACGTCGACGCGACCCTGCGCCACAGCCTCGCGCGTCTGCGCTCGAGCCCCGAGCTCGCCGCGCGCGACCACATCCGCGGCTTCGTCTTCGACCCCGAGACCGGGGCGCTGCGCGAGATCGGCTGAGCGCTGGCGTTCGCGCTCCGTCGAGCGATCAAACGGAGGGCGAAGCGCATGGTCAAGGTTACGGTTCTCTACGGGCCGCCGAGCAATCCCGCCGCGTTCGAGGACTACTACGCCAACTCGCACCTCCCGATCGCCGCGAAGACGCCCAACGTCCGGCGCTTCGAGGCCGGCCGGGTGATCGGCACGCCCGACGCGGGCGAGCCGCCCTACTACCGCATGGCCGAGCTGTGGTTCGACAGCCAGGAGGACCTGGAGAGCTCGATGTCCTCGCAGGAGGGCCAGGCGACGGTGGCGGACATCCGGAACTTCGCGACGGGCGGCGCGACGGTGCTCATCACGCAACTCGACTGATCTGTCGATCCGGGCGGTTCCCGTTCGTGTAGAGGGTGAGAAGCCGGCACGGGGCCGGCGGACGACCACCCAGGAGGGACCACGAACGCATGAGCAGGCTCGTTGTCATCAACAACGTGACGCTCGACGGGGTGATGCAGGCGCCGGGCCGGCCCGCCGAGGACCGCCGCGGCGGCTTCGAGCACGGCGGCTGGGCGGTGCCCTACAACGACTCGGTCATGGCCGGCGAGATGGCGAGGCGCATGGCCGATGGCGGGCCGCTCGTGCTCGGGCGAAGGACCTACGAGGACTTCGCCTCGTTCTGGCCCAAGCAGGAGGACAACCCGTTCACCGAGGTGCTCGACAACGTGCAGAAGTACGTCGCGTCGACGACGCTGACGGAGCCGCTGCAGTGGAGCAACTCCACGCTGCTCGAGGGCGACGCGGCGGACGCCGTGGCCAAGCTCAAGCAGCAACCGGGCAAGGACCTCGTCGTGCTCGGCAGTGGCGAGCTGGTCCGGTCGCTGACACGGCGCAACCTCGTCGACGAGTACGTGCTCCTGATCCACCCGCTGGTCCTGGGATCGGGGCGCCGTCTGTTTCCGGACGGCGGCTCGTACGCCGCGCTGCGCCTCGTCGACAGCGTGACGACGACCACCGGCGTGGTGATCGCGACCTACGGTCCGGCCGAGCCGGCGATCTAGACGGAGGCCAAGATGAAGCAGTACCTGCTGAGCGTGATCGAGCCCGGCGAAGCCACGCCGCCGCCCGACGACCTCGAGAAGATCATGCGCGACGTCGGCGCCGTCGACCAGGAGATGCGCGACGCCGGTGTGTGGGTCTTCGCGGGCGGGCTGCATCCCCCGAGCACGGCCACCTTGCTGCGGCCACAGGGCGGCGACGTCCTCGCGACGGACGGCCCGTTCGCCGAGGGCAAGGAGCACATCGGCGGCTTCTCGATCGTCAAGGCGCCCGACCTGGACGCCGCACTCGAGTGGGGCCGCAAGCTCAGCCGCGCGACCACGCTCCCCATCGAGGTCAGGCCGTTCCGGGGCGAGGCCGAGGCCTGATCCGCGGCGTGCCGGCCCTCCCCGCCTCGGACGTCGGTCGTGTCTTCCGCGAGGAGTACGGCCGGGCGGTGGCCGTCCTGGTCCGCGTCTTCGGCGACATCGACATCGCCGAAGAGGCGGTCCAGGACGCGTTCACCGTCGCGGTCGACCGCTGGCCGTCGACGGGCGTCCCGCCGAGCCCGGCGGGCTGGATCATCACCACGGCGCGCAACCGCGCGATCGACCGCCTGCGGCGCGAGGCGTCGCGCGAGGACCGCCACGCGCAGGCGGCCCTGCTGCACGCCCGCGACGAGCCGGCCGAGGAGGGCCCGGTGCGCGACGACCGGCTGCGCCTGATCTTCACCTGCTGTCATCCGGCGCTCGCCCCGCCCGCGCGGGTCGCGCTGACGCTCCGGCTCCTGGGAGGGCTCACGACCGCGGAGATCGCGCGGGCCTTCCTCGTCTCCGAGCCGACCATGGCCCAGCGGCTGGTCCGGGCCAAGGGCAAGATCCGCGCCGCCGGGATCCCCTACCGCGTGCCGGACGAGGCCGACCTCCCCGACCGGCTGCGTGCGGCGCTGGCCGTCGTCTACCTCATCTTCAACGAGGGCTACGCGGCGAGCTCGGGCGAGCGGCTCGTCCGCGAGGACCTCATCTCCGAGGCGATCCGCCTCGGACGGCTGCTCGCCGAGCTCATGCCCGACGAGCCCGAGGTCATGGGGCTGCTGGCGCTCATGCTGCTCGTCGAGTCGCGCCGGGGCGCCCGCACGACGCCGCACGGCGACCTCGTGCTGCTGGCCGACCAGGACCGCGACCGGTGGGACCGCGACCTGATCGCCGAAGGCCAGGCGATCGTCCGGCGGTGCCTGCGGCGCAACCAGCCCGGTCCGTACCAGCTCCAGGCGGCGATCAACGCCGTCCACAGCGACGCGCCGACCGCGGCCGCCACCGATTGGCTGCAGATCCTCGCGCTCTACGACCAGCTCATGGCGCTCTCGCCGAGCCCGGTCGTGGCGCTCAACCGCGCGGTCGCGGTGGCCGAGGTCGAGGGACCGGACGCGGCGCTGCGCCTCGTCGACGCCCTCGACCTCGGCGGCTACCACCTGTTCCACGCGATCCGCGCGGACCTGCTCCGGCGCCTGGGCCGCGCGAGCGAAGCGGCCCAGGCCTACGAGGCGGCGATCGCCTGCACCGACAACGCGGCCGAGCGCGCGTTCCTCGAGCGCAGCCGGCAGGCGCTCGCTCGAGCCTGACGGGCGGTTCAGCGAGGCCGCAGGGCGACCACCGGGATCACGCGGCCGCCCGCTCGGCGCTGATACGTCGCGTAGCCCGAGTAGTGGTCACAGACGGCCCGCCACAGTCGCTCGCGTTCCTCGCCCTGGGCGACATGGGCGCGCATCGGACGTCGCCGGCCGTCCATCGTCACCTCGACGTCCGGATTCGCGCTGATGTTGTGAAACCAGGCCGGGTGCTTGGCCGCTCCGGCCTTGGACGCCACGAGCACGACGTCGTCGCCGACCTTCGTCGCCAGCAGCGGCGTCGTGCGCTCGAGACCGCTCTTCGCGCCGCGCACGTGCAGCAGGACGACCGGCGCTCCGAGGCCGGTCGACAGCTTGCCTCGCGTCAGCGGCATGAGGTGGCGGTCGATCGCCGGGAAGACGGTGATGTAGAGCTTGCCTCCCAGGCGCGACTGCGCGAAGGCCTGCATGAGCTTCTCGACGGGCGTCTTCTCGGACTGCGGGCGGTAGTCGCGGATCGCCCGACCCTATAGCTCAGATCGTCAGCAGGGCGGCTGGTAGCCGGGTCGGCGGGTCCGCGGCGCCCGAGCGCGTCGAAAGATCGCTCGACCTCCTGTCATCGCCCGAAGCTGCGACCTTCTCTACCCGCCGCTCGCTCTCGCGTGCATAGGATCGCCGGATGGCCCGCTGGCAGGACATCGTCGAGTCCGCGCCGGACTTCGCCGCCAAGCTCCGGCGCCCGCTCGACGCCCGCGTCCACAAGACGATCGCCACGCTGCGCCTCGACGGCTCGCCGCGGATCAGCGGAATCGAGACGTTCTTCGCCGAGGGCGATCTCTGGTTCGGCTCGATGCCGAACGCGCGCAAGGCGGTCGACCTGCGCCGCGATCCGCGCTTCGCCCTCCACAGCGGCTCGGCCGACCCGCCCGAGTGGCAGGGCGACGCGAAGATCACCGGTCAGGCGGAGGAGATCACCGACCCCGACCGCCGCCTCGCCCTCTTCCGCACGCGCGGCGCCGACCCGCCCTCGCCCGATTCGCACCTGTTCCGGATCGGGATCCACGAGGCGGTGCACGTCGGGCTCAACCACGCTCGCGACCGGCTCGTCATCGAGCTCTGGCGCCCCGGGCGGGAGCTGCAGCGCATGGAGCGGGAGTAGAGCGGGGCTTCAGGCGGCCTGCGCCGGCGCGGGCTCCGGCCGGCGGTCGAGCGCGGTGAGCTCGAAGTCCGCCGCTTCGAAGCGCGCGACCGAGCGCCTGAACTCGTTGGAGTAGCCCGGCCACAGCGTCCGGTTGACGCCGTCCTTGCCCAGGTACCAGCTCTTGCAGCCGCCGGCCGTCCACACGGTGCCGTGCATGCGCCGCTGGATCATCGCGTTGTGCTCGTCCTGGGCTTCGCGGCGCACGGCGATGCTCGCGAGCCGCTCGCGCTCCATCGTGGCGACCGCGTCGACGACGAGGTCGAGCTGGCCTTCGATGATGTTGATCATCGAGTTGTTCCCGAGCCCGGTGTTCGGGCCGATGATCAGGAAGTGGTTGGGGAAGCCGGCCACGACCGTGCCGCGGTAGGCCTGCGCGCCGCCCTCGCGCCAGACCTCGCCGAGCGAGCGTCCGTCGCGTCCGACGATGCCCTCGATGACGGGAGGCGCGAAGACCTTGAAGCCGGTCCCGAGGATGATCGTGTCGGCGGGGTGGTGGACGCCGTCCTCGGTGACGACGCCGTCGGCGACGACCTCGCGGATGCGCGCGGTGACGACGTCGACGTTGGGCTGCGCGAGCGCGGGGAAGTAGTCGTTGGCGAAGATGATCCGCTTGCAGCCGATGCGGTAGTCGGGCGTGAGCTTCGCCCGGAGCTCGGGGTCCTCGATGGCCCGGTGGAGGTTCCACCGCGCGATCGCCTCGTTCGGCTTGAGCGCGTTGGGGTTCTTCGTCAGGCCGTAGACGAGCGTCTCGGCGAAGTAGTAGACGAACGTGCGCACCGCGCGCTGCAGCCGCGGGAAGCGGCGAAAGACCCGGCGCAGCGCGGGCGGGTGCGGGAAGTCCAGGCGCGGGAAGACCCACGCCGGGGTGCGCTGGAAGACCGTGAGGTGCTCGGCGAGCGGTTGCACGTGCGGGATGAACTGCGCCGACGACGCGCCGGTGCCGATCACCGCGACGCGCCGGCCGCGAAGGTCGTGCTCGTGGTCCCATTCGGCCGAGTGGAACATCGGGCCCTCGAAGCGCTCGAGCCCGGCGATGTCCGGTTTCGACGGCTCGCTCAGCGGGCCGGCGGCGGTGACCAGCACGCGCGCGGCGAACGCGCCGTCCGCCGTCTCGATCTGCCACCGGTGCTGCTCCGCGTCCCAGCGGGCCGATCGCATCTCGGTGCCGAAGCGGATCTGCGGCAGGACGCCGTGCTCGCGCGCGACGCCCCGGAGGTACGCGAGGATCTCGGGCTGCGGCGCGAACATCCGCGACCAGTCCGGGTTCTGGGCGAAGGAGAACGAGTACAGGTGCGCCGGGACGTCGCACGCGCAGCCCGGATAGGTGTTGTCCCACCACGTCCCGCCGACATCGTCGCGGCGCTCGAGCACCACCACGTCGTCGATCCCCGCCTGGCGCAGGCGGATCGCGGCGCCGAGCCCGCCGAATCCCGCACCGACGATCGCAACGCGGACGTCCTCCATGAGGCTTGACTGTACGTCAGCGTTCCGGCCGCGCGCTAGCGTTCTGTGACGGTTCTCACGCTGCGGCGCCGGCCGGGTCGCGTGCGCGACGGTCCTGCGCGGCGCCGATTCGAGTGGGTCGTCGAGTGCGGTGGATTCGCACCCGCGCCTTGTCGGGGCTCGGCAACCACCCGAGAACGCGAAAACCCTGCGCTATGCAGGGCTTCCTCGAGAGCGGCTGAAGGGACTCGAACCCTCGACCTTCTGCATGGCAAGCAGACGCTCTAGCCAACTGAGCTACAGCCGCGCGCTCGCGCGCCAGTATAGCCCGGGGTCAGTGCAGGACCTGGTAGAGCGAGAGGCGGTTGCCGAAGGGGTCGTCGAAGCTGCAGAAGGCGACATGGCCGGCAAACTCGTGGCGCGGGCCGACGCCCGCGCCGGCCTCGCGCAGGACCGCGATCGCCGCGTCGAGGTCGTCGACGCCGAGGCGCAGCGTCTGGCCCTCGCCGGACGGCTCGTCGGCGTAGAGCTGGAGGTGGGCGCCGGAGACGAGCTCCCATTCGAAGACGCGCGGCGCCGCCTCATGGTCCGGCGGACGGCCGAGCACGCGGCCGTACCAGTCGCGCGCGGCGACGACGTCGGCCGCCGGCACGGCGATCGTCACGCTCGTCAGGCGAAGAAACATGGCGCGCCGAACAATAAGAGTCGCTTGACGCCGCCCCGGCCGGGGTGCAACGTGTCGGGCAGACGCAAGGAGGAGTCATGAACCGCGTGCCTCGCCTCGCCGCCACCCTCGCGGGACTTGCCATGGTCGGCATCCCCGCCGCCATCGCGATGGCGAACGCCGACCACGCATCGCGGGCCAGGCCCGAGCAGACGCTCATGCAACCCGCGCGCTCGACGACCGCGCTCCCCCGTCACGACGGCCGGCCCTGCCACCACCGCCAGGGCACCGACAGCACGAGCACGGCAACGCCGGACGTCTGACCCCGGCGCCAAAAGCTGACGCCTGCGTCACGTTTGCTACGGTGGCGCGATCGTCCGCGCCGTGGAGGAGACGCCGCCCATGCCCACGCCCCTGACCGACGACCAGCGCGCCACACTGCGGGCGGTCTGCGACACCGTCGTCCCGTCGATCCCGCGCACGCCCGATCCGACCGGGCACTGGGCGCGCAAGGCGTCGGACATCGGCGTCGACCAGGCCTTCGAGCAGACGCTCGACACGCTGCCCGAGGAGAACCGCGCCGGACTGCTCGAGCTGCTCGACGCCCTCGACCAGCAGCACTTCCGCGACCACTCCCAGCTCTCCCGCGAGCAGCTGCTGCGCAACATCGCGCTCGTCGGCCCGGAAGCCGCCGCCGGCGTCGGCGCGCTCATCGGCCTGACGCTGTTCCTCTACTACGGCATGCCGGTCGACCCGCAGACCGGGCAGAACCCCAACTGGGCGACGTTCGGCTATCCCGGCCCGGTCACCGCGCCGCCGCAGGTCGCCAGGCCGATCACGCCGATCGTCCCGGACGGCGACGACATCACCCTTGAGGCGGACGCCGTCGTCGTCGGCTCCGGCGCGGGCGGCGGCGTCGTCGCCGCCTCGCTCGCCAGGGCGGGCCTGAAGGTCCTCGTCCTCGAGGCGGGCGGCTACTACAACGAGTCGGACTTCGCGCAGCTCGAGCTCAAGGCCTTCCAGGACCTCTACTGGCGCGGCGGCCCGACGCCGACCGGCGACCTCAACGTCTCGCTGCTCGCCGGCGCCACGCTGGGCGGCGGCACGGTCGTCAACTGGACGAACTCGCTGAAGACGAAGCCGTGGGTGCGCGAGCAGTGGGCGCGCGAGTTCGGCCTCGAGGGTCTCGACGGCCCCGACTTCGACCGCCACCTCGACGCGATCTTCACGCGCCTCGGCGTCAACGACGCCTGCTCGGACTTCAACAAGATCCACCAGAAGATGCGCGAGGGCGCCGAGGCGCTGGGCTGGAGCTTCAAGACGATCCTGCGCAACACCGACCCGGCCACCTACGACCCGGTGACCGCCGGCTACATGGGCTTCGGCGACGTCTCGGGCTCGAAGCGCTCGACGCAGAAGACCTACCTGCAGGACGCCCTCGACCACGGCGCCGACGTCATGGTGCGCGCGTTCGCCGAGCGCGTGCTCGTCGAGAACGGCCGCGCGGCGGGCGTGCAGGCGCGCTACGCGGACCCCGAGACGGGCCGCAGCGCGCGCGTCACCGTCAGGTCGCCGCGCATCGTCGTCGCCGGCGGCGCGCTGGAGTCCCCCGCGCTGCTGCTGCGCTCGGGCATCGGCGGCCCGGCGGCCGGCGACTACCTGCGCCTGCACCCCGCCTGGGCCTTCCTCGGCACGTACGGCGAGGACATGGAGGCGTGGTGGGGCGCGCCGCAGGCCGGGCTGGTCGACGAGTTCGCCAACATCGACGACGGCTACGGCTTCCTGATCGAGGGCGCCCAGTACACGACAGGGCTGGCGGGCTCGGCGCTCGCCTTCACGAGCGCCGAGGACCACAAGACGATGATGGCCGACTTCCGCTACGGCGGGACGTTCATCGCGCTGCTGCGCGACCACGGCCACGGCCGCGTCACGCTCGACGCCAACGGGCAGGGCGTGCCGTGGTACTCGCTCACCGACGAGCGCGACCTGCGCAACTACGCCCGCGCCAACGACGCGATCATCCGCCTGCACCACACCGCGGGCGCGCGGCAGATCGCGCCGCTGGGCAGCGGCGGCGCACGCTGGCGCACGGGCGACAACCTCGAGGCGTTCATCAGCCGCGTCAACCGCATGGCTCCGCGCGCCGGCGGCATGCAGCTCTTCGCCGCCCACCAGATGGGCTCGTGCCGGATGGGCTCGGACCCGCAGACGTCGGTGGCCAACCCGTGGGGCGAGCTGCACGACACGCCCGGGGTGTGGATCGGCGACGCGAGCGCGTTCCCGACGCCCTCGGGCACCAACCCGATGATCACGATCATGGCCCTCGCCCACCGCACCGCGGAGGCGATCACCGGCGTCACCGAGACGCCCGACACGGCGCTCGCCGCCGCCACCGCGAAGTAAGGAGACACCGAACATGGCGATCGCCGAGCAGATCCTCGTCCGCGACAAGCTCTACATCGGCGGCGAGTGGGTGGAGCCCGCCACCGACAAGACGATCCACGTCGTCAACCCGGCGACCGAGGAGGTCATCGGGCGCGTGCCCGAGGGCTCGCCGGCCGATGTCGACCGCGCCGTCGCCGCCGCGCGCGACGCCTTCGACACGTGGAGCGTCACGCCGCTGCAGGTCCGCTCCGACACGTGCGCGGGCATCGCGGCCAAGCTCGCGGAGCGCTCCGACGAGCTCGCCGCGCTGATCGCGTCCGAGCTCGGGATGCCGCTGGCGCTGTCGAAGATGATCCAGGCCGGCCTGCCGGCGATGGACTTCGGGTCGATGGCCCAGCAGATCGAGAACGTCGTCTGGGAGGAGCAGGTCGGCAACTCCCTCGTCGTGCGCGAGCCGCTCGGCGTCGTCGGCGCGATCACGCCGTGGAACTACCCGCTGCACCAGATCGCCGCCAAGGTGGCGCCGGCGATCGCCGCGGGCTGCACCGTGGTCCTCAAGCCGAGCGAGGTCGTCCCGCTCAACGCGTTCGTGCTCGCCGAGATCTTCGACGAGCTCGGCCTCCCGCCCGGCGTCTTCAACCTCGTCACCGGCCACGGGCAGGTGGTCGGCGAGGCGATCGCCGCGCACCCGGGCATCGACGCGGTCTCGTTCACCGGCTCGACGCGCGCCGGCAAGCGCGTCAGCGAGCTCGCCGCGCAGACCGTCAAGCCCGTGACCTGCGAGCTCGGCGGCAAGTCGGCCAACGTCATCCTCGACGACGCGCCGCTGCAGGCGGCCGTCACCGACGGCGTCGCCAAGGCCTTCCTGAACTCGGGCCAGACGTGCAGCGCGCTGACGCGCATGCTCGTCCCGCGCGACAAGCTCCCCGAGGCCGAGCAGATCGCGGCGGCGGTGGCGGAGTCGTTCACGCCCGGCGACCCGTTCGGGGAGGCGACGCGCCTGGGCCCGCTGGTCTCCGACGTCCAGCGCGAGCGCGTGCGCGGCTACATCCGCAAGGGCGTCGAGGAGGGTGCGCGGCTGGTCACCGGCGGCGACGAGGCGCCCGAGGGGCTCGAGCACGGCTTCTACGTGCGCCCGACGGTGTTCTCCGACGTGCGCAACGAGATGACGATCGCCCGGGAGGAGATCTTCGGGCCGGTCCTGTCGATCATCCCATACGACTCAGAGGACGACGCGATCCGCATCGCCAACGACTCGGTCTACGGCCTCGCTGGCGGCGTGTGGTCGGGCGACCCGGAGCGCGCCGAGCGCGTCGCGCGCCGGATCCGCACCGGTCAGGTCGAGATCAACGGCGCCGCGTTCAACCCGCTCGCGCCGTTCGGCGGCTTCAAGCAGTCCGGCCACGGACGCGAGCTCGGCTACCTGGCGATCGAGGAGTACCTGGGGGTCAAGGCGCTGCAGCGTTAGCGGGCCCGCTGGCCGGGATGGCAGAATACGGGGCATGGAAGCCTCCTCCGCGACGTCACGGACCGACCGGCTGCGCGCGTCGCCCCCGATGTTCGAGAACCGGTGGCTGGACCGGCTCTCGCGCGTGCACCCGGCGACCCCGCTGGTCATCTACCTGCCGGTCATCGCGCTGCTGCTCGCGGTGGCCGCCGGCCGGATGGCCGCTTGGGCCGTCGTGGCCGCGCTCGTCGCGGGCTACCTGGTGTGGACGCTGACCGAGTACTGGCTGCATCGGGTCGTCTTCCACTTCGAGCCCGAGCACCCGCTCGGCGCGCGGCTGCACTGGATCATCCACGGCGTCCACCACGATCACCCCAACGATCCCAAGCGGCTGGTCATGCCGCCGGGCGCGAGCATCCCGCTCGCCCTGCTGTTCACCGGGCTGTTCGTGCTGGTCGTCGGCGCGCCGGAGTGGATGCCGTTCGAGGCGGGCTTCCTGAGCGGCTACCTCTTCTACGACATGACCCACTACTACCTGCACCACCACCGGCCGCGGTCGCGGTGGGGCAAGCGGCTGCGCGAGCTGCACATGCGCCACCACTTCCAGGACGACACGACCGGCTTCGGGGTCAGCGCGCCGTGGTGGGACCACGTCTTCCGCACGGCGACCACGCCGCGGCGGCGGGCGAGCTGACCCCGCTCGCGCCGGCTGCTTACTGCGAGCCCAGGCCGATTACCCCGCTGATCCCGGCGGTGGTGACGCCCGCGGCGTTGCACGCGGTCGGGTCCGGCGGCTGGAAGGCGAGCACGCCGAGCGCGGACTGCCCGTTGTAGCGCGTCGTCGTGATCGTCATCGAGGTCGGCTGGCCGACGCCGGGGTTGATGGCCGGCAGCGTCACGCTGTCGATCACGTTGCCCGTGAGGTGCACGGCGGCGGCCGCCCCGGTCGTGGCGTACTGGACCACGGTGGCCGTGCCGTCGTTCCACCTCACGATCGCGGTCCCGGTGGTCGTGCTGCTGGCGCAGCTGCCGGTCCCCGTCGGGACAGGCTCCTGGAACTGCTCGCCGGTCGCCGGGTCGGTGACGACCTTGCCCGCCTCGACCGTGCCCGCCGTGGGCGCGCCCGCCTGGTTGGACTGGCAGCCGGTCAGGTCGCCGCCGAAGCCGTAGCTGAAGTTCGCGTCCGCGTTGGTCAGCCCCGGATTGAAGGCCGCCGTCCCCTGGAGCTGGCACCCGCCGCCGGACTGTGCGGACGCCGGCGCGGCGAAGGCGACGAGCACGAGCACGAGCGCGGCGACAGACGCCGCCGAGAAGCTCTTCCTCATCAAGACTCCTCCCTGCTGAAGTTCCCCCGGCCCTCCCCCAGAGCCGGCTGACGGCCGCTGGTGCTGCCCCGGATCGCGGCGTGCTAAACGTCCGCGTTCAGATGCGCCTCCCCGGCCGCGGTCGCGCGGCCGGGGAGCATGCTGCAGCGGCCGCGGGAGCTACTTGGCGGCGGCGTACCGCTCGGCGACCTTGTCCCAGTTCACGACGTTCCACCACGCCTTCAGGTAGTCCGGTCGCCGGTTCTGGTACTTCAGGTAGTAGGCGTGCTCCCAGACGTCGTTGCCGAGCAGCGGCGTTGCGCCGTCGAGCAGGGGCGAGTCCTGGTTCGGCGTCTTCATCAGCTCGAGCTCGCCTCCGCGCGCCACCAGCCACGTCCAGCCCGAGCCGAACTGGCCGACCCCGTTGGCCTCGAACTGCTCCTTGAACGCGTCGAAGGACCCGAACTTCGCGCTGATCGCGTCGGCGAGCTCGCCGCCCGGCTCAGCGCCGCCGTCGGGGCTCATCGACTCCCAGAACAGCGTGTGGTTGGCGTGGCCGCCGCCGTTGTTGCGAAACGGCGTCTGCTTGTCCTGGGGCAGCGACGAGAGGTTCTGCAGGGCCTCCTCCACGGGCTTGCCCTCGAGGTCCGTGCCCGCGAGCGCATCGTTGGCCTTGTCCACGTAGGCCTGGTGATGCTTGTCGTGATGAAGCTGCATCGTCTGCTCGTCGATGTGCGGCTCCAGGGCGTCGTAGGCGTAGGGCAGCGGGGGGACCTCGTAAGGCATGGAAGCTCCCTCTGTCGGGGGTTGGGGGCTAGAACGTCGCGACCCTATCGCTGGGAAACCGCGGGGTGCTCGCCGGTGATCCCGAGACCGTCGACGATCTCGAAGAACGCGCGCGCGAAGGGTGACTGGGCCGTCCGCGAGCGGACCTCCTGCCAGTCGATCTGCTCGCGGCAGGCGCGGGCCATCTGCAGCAGCTGGTCGTAGTCCAGCCAGCGCTCGTTGAGCGCCAGCAGCTTCGAGCACATCACGTCGGCGATCGGCATGACCGGCACCTCCATCGCCTTGACGTTGAGCGGCTCGGCGCGGGCGAAGGCGTCGTCGTCGACCTCGATGGCCTGCGGCTTGAAGATCAGGTCGACCAGCACGTCGCCGTCCCACGCCTTCAGCAGCCAGCCCTCCGGCGGGTGCTCGCCCCGCAGGCCGGCCCCCTCCAGCGTCGCCAGCGCGGTCTCGGCGTCCGACGGCTTGACCACCAGATCGAGGTCCTTGACCGACTCCGGCCCGCCGCGCGCCCACGCCGCGATCCCGCCGCCGACCATGAACGGGATGCCGGCGTCGCGCAGCGCCGCCGCGCATTTCTTCAGCGTGTCGAGGATCTCGTCGAGCTGGGGCGAATGCTCCGCCATGGCGTCCCCTCGTTTCCCCGATCGGTCGGCGGGGCAACCCCGGGCCGTGAGCGAGGGCCCTTGCGTGCGCGTCGCCGCGGCCGGCGACATCCACGTGGATCGGCACAACCGCGACGAGCTCGCGCGCTCGTTCGCCGCCCTGGACGGCCACGCCGACGTCGTGCTGATCGCCGGCGACCTGACCACGCACGGCGAGCCCGAGCAGGCCGAGCTGTTCGCGAGCTGCCGCGCGGAGACCGATCTGCCGGTCGTCGCCGTGCTCGGCAACCACGACTGGCACGCCAACCGCCACGACGAGCTCGTCGCCGCGCTGCGCGAGGGCGGCGTCGAGGTGCTCGAGGGCGCCTCGTGGATCGGCGACTGCGAGGGCGTCGAGCTCGGCGTCGCCGGCGTGAAGGGCTTCGTCGGCGGCTTCGAGGGCTCCTTCCAGCCCGACTTCGGCGAGCCCAGCCTGCGCGCGCTGTACCGCGAGACCGGCGAGGAGGTCGAGGCGCTCGACCGCGCGCTCGGCGAGATCGCCGGCTGCGGGGTGCGCATCGCGCTCATGCACTACTCGCCCGTGCGCGACACGCTGGAGGGCGAGCCGCACGGGATCTACACGTTCCTGGGGAGCGGGCGCCTGGCCGAGCCGCTGCTGCACCACCGCCCCGACCTCGCGCTGCACGGCCACGCGCACGCCGGCACGCTCGAAGGCTCGGTCGCCGGCCTGGTGCCGGTCTACAACGTCGCCGTCCACGTGATGCAGCGCGACTTCTGGGTCTTCGAGCTGCGCGGGACGCGGCCCGAGGTCCCCGCGCACGTCGAGGTGCAAGGGGCTCGGTAGCGTCCGGGCAGCGTGCCCGAGTGGACGAACTGGACGGGCGACCGCCGGTGCGCGCCGGCGGCGGTCGAGACGCCCCGCGACGAGGCCGAGGTCGCCGGCGCGGTGCGCCGGGCGCGCGAGGCCGGGCGGACCGTCCGCGTCGCCGGCGCCGGGCACTCGTTCTCCGACGTGGTGCCGACCGATGGCGTCCTGCTGCGCCTGGACGCCTTCGACCGCGTGCTCGATGCCGACGCGGCGAGCGGCCTCGCGCGCGTGCAGGCGGGGATCACCCTTCACGCGCTCGGGCCGGCGCTGGCGGCGCACGGACTCGGGCTCGAGAACCAGGGCGACATCGACGCCCAGACGCTGGCGGGGGCGCTGGCCACCGCCACGCACGGGACGGGCGCGCGCTTTCGCAACCTGTCGGCCAACGTCGTCGGGATGCGCCTCGTGGACGGCCGCGGCGAGGTCGTCGAGCTGACCGACCCCGAGGACCTGCGCGCCGCGCGCGTGGCGCTCGGCGCGCTCGGCGTCGTCACCGAGGTGACGCTGCGCTGCGTGCCGCTCTACGGCCTGCGCCGCGTCGACGAGCCGCAGCCGATCGACGCGACCCTCGCGCGCCTCGACGAGCTGGTCGCCGTCCACGACCACCTCGAGCTGTTCGCCTTCCCGCACACGAACACGACGATGGTGCGCCGGACCGAGCGCGTCGGCGCCGACGTGCGCTCGACGCCGCGCTGGCGCGTGCGCCTTCAGGAGGATGTGCTCGAGAACGCGGTGCTCGGCGCCTTCTCGCGCGCCGGGCGGCGGCGGCCGCGCGCGACGCCGCGGCTCAACCGCACGCTGATGCGCCTGGCCTCGCGCAGCGAGCGCGAGGACCTCGCGTACCGCGTGTACGCCAGCCGCCGCGCCGTCCGCTTCACCGAGATGGAGTACGCGCTGCCGCGCGATCACGGGCGCGAGGCCGTCGAGCGCGTGCTGGAGACGATCGCCCGCCGGCGCCTGGCGACCGGGTTCCCGCTCGAGGTGCGCTTCGTCGCGCCCGACGACGCCCTCCTCTCCCCCGCCCACGAGCGCGCGACGTGCTACGTCGCCATCCACCAGTACCGCGGGATGCCGTTCGAGGCGCTCTTCGCCGCCGCCGAGGAGATCTTCGACGGCTACGGCGGGCGCCCGCACTGGGGCAAGCGCCATACGCAGACGGCGCAGACGCTCGCGCCGCGCTACCCGCGCTGGGACGCCTTCGCCCGCGCTCGCGACCGGCTCGATCCCGACCGCGTGTTCACCAACGAGGGCGTGCGGCGGGTCCTCGGCGCATAGGCGACCGGCTTACGATAGATAAGCTCCGGCGCGACCACCCCCGCCCCAGGAGGACAGGCGATGCAGGCCGTGCTGATGCGCCAGACCGGCGGCCCCGACGTGCTGCGCTTCGAGGAGGTCGACTCCCCCGTCCCCGCCGACGGCGAGGTCCTGATCAGGGTCCGCGCCGTGTCGGTCAACCCGATCGATTGGAAGTACCGGGCCGGGCTCGCCGAGCGGCAGCTGCCCACCATCCTGGGCAACGACATCGCGGGGACCATCGCGGAGTCGCGCGCCGAGGGCTTTGCCGAAGGCGACGACGTGTTCGGCTTCGCCGCCAGCGGCGGCTACGCCGAGCTCGCGACGAGCGCGCCCGGGATGCTCGCCAAGAAGCCCGACGCCGTGAGCTTCGAGCGGGCCGCGGCGATCCCGGTGGCCGGGCTCACCGCGTGGCAGGCGCTGTTCGACCGCGCCGGCCTCGAGCGCGGGCAGACCGCCCTGGTCGCCGGCGCGGCGGGCGGCGTCGGGCACCTCGCGGTGCAGCTCGCCAAGCACGCGGGCGCGCGGGTCATCGGGACCGGATCGTCGCGCAGCCGCGACTTCGTGCTCGGCCTGGGCGCCGACGAGTACGTCGACTACACGCAGCAGGACGTCGGCGAGACGGTGAGCGGGGTCGACGTCGCGTTCGACACTGTCGGCGGAGACACGACGCGCACGCTCGTGCCGACCGTCCGCGAGGGCGGCGTCATCGTCACGATCGCCGGGCCGCCGCCGCAGGAGCCCGGCGTGCGCGGCGAGCTGCTCATCATGAGCCCCGACGCGGAGCAGCTGGCGCGGATCGCCGAGCTCGTCGCGGCGGGCGACGTGCGCGTCGAGCTCGCCGAGGTGCTGCCGCTCAGCGAGGTGCAGCGCGCGCACGAGCTCAGCGAGTCGAGGCACACGCGCGGGAAGATCGTGCTCACCGTCGGGACGTAGCCGGCCCGAGCTCCGCCAGCCGCCGCTCGAGGAGGCGCCGCTCGGCGTCGTCGTGGACCAGCGCGAGCGCTCGCTCGTAGGCGTCGCGCGCCTCCGCCGTGCGACCGAGGCGGTGCAGCAGCTCGCCACGCGTCGCGTGGAGGTAGTGGTAGCCCTCGAGGGCGAGGCGGTCCACGATCTCGAGCCCCGCCTCGGCGCCATCGGTCTCGGCGACCGCGACAGCCCGGCTCAGCTCGACCACCGGCGAGTCGGTCAGGCGGGCGAGCTCGCCGTAGAGCGCGGCGATCTGGGGCCAGTCGCGCGGCTCCTCGGCGTGCAGCGACGCGATCGCGGCCTGCACGACGTACGGACCGCGGCCGCGCAGCGCGAGGGCACGGTCGAGCGCCGCCCGGCCCGCGGCGATCCTCCCCGCGTCCCAGAGCGAGCGGTCCTGGTCGGCGAGCAGGACGAGGTCGCCGTCGCGAAAGCGCGCCTCGCGGCGCGCGTCGAGCAGCAGCATCATCGCCAGCAGGCCGTGCACCTCGGGCTCGTCGGGCATCAGCTCGGCGAGCGCGCGCCCGAGCCGGAGCGCCTCGCCCACCAGCTCACCGCGCCCGCCGTAGCCCTGGTTGAAGATCAGGTAGACGACCGCGAGCACGGCGTCGATCCGATCGGGGAGCAGGTGGTCGGGAGGCACGCGGAACGGGATCCCGGCCTCCTTGATCTTGCGCTTGGCGCGCACCAGGCGCTGGGCCATCGTCGCCTCGGGCACCAGGAACGCGCGGGCGATCTCGCTCGTGGTCAGGCCGCCGAGCGTCCGCAGGGTGAGCGCGACCTGCGCCTCGGTGGCGAGCGCCGGGTGACAGCAGGTGAAGACGAGCTCGAGTCGCTCGTCAGGGAACGGGGTCTCATCCACGCTGTCCTCCACGGCCTCACGGACCTCGAGCAGGCGGGTCTTCGCGGCGAGCGTGCGATCGCGGCGGAGGCGGTCGACGGCCCGGTTGCGCGCCGTCGTGACCAGCCAGGCGCGCGGGTTGGACGGGGCTCCGTCGCGCGGCCAGCGCGCCGCGGCGATCGCGAAGGCGTCCTGCGCGGCCTCCTCGGCGACGTCGAAGTCGCCGAGGAAGCCGATCAGGGCCGCGAGGACATAGCCCCAGTGCTCGCGGAAGGCCTCGTCGAGAATCGCTACCACTCCACGATCGGGCGCACCTCGATCGCGCCGCCGAGGCGCGCCGCCGGGATCCGCGCGGCCAGCTCAATCGCCGCGTCGAGGTCGTCCGCCTCGAACAGCAGGTAGCCGCCGATCGCCTCCTTGAGCTCGACGAACGGCCCGTCGGTCGTCAGCGTCCTGCCGTCCTGCACCCGCACGGTGGTCGCGGTCCCCGGGTCCGACAGCTGCAGGCCGGGCGTCACGCCGGCGGTCTGGTTGATCGCCTGGTAGTCGCGGAAGACCGCCTGCTGCTCGTCCTGCGGCAGGCGCGCCCAGGCGTCCGGATCCCGCGGCGTCGGGGCGTCGCCCTGGTGGATCAACAGCATGTACTTCATCGCTTCCTCCTTGCCGGATGGTCGCGGATGAGACGAACGGGCCGCCGCGAAATCGACACTCCTGGCCAGATGGCTGATCCCACGACCCTCGCACCCGGCTGACCGCGCCTCGCGGCGCCATCACAGAAACGTCCGGCCCTCGCCGCGGTAGGTCGGCGCGACGTCGACGACCCGGTCGCCCTCGACGAGGTGCAGGCGGTCGAAGCGCTCGCACAGCTCGCCGGCCTTGGCGTGGCGCAGGTAGACGCTGTCGCCGAGGCGCAACGCGTCGGCCGCCGCGCCGCGCAGCGGGGTCTGCACCTCGCCGGCGCCCTCGAGCTTGTCGAGCTTCAGTCCGGGCGGCAGGGCGGGGACGGGCAGGCGCAGCGCGTCGGCGGCGCCCGAGGCGAGGTAGCCGCCGCCGAGCGCGGTGACGACGCGCCGCGCGGGGCGCCGGACGACCGGCAGCGCGAAGAACGCCGCGGGCCGCGCGCGGAACGACGTGTAGTGGTCGAAGAGGGCCGGCGCGTAGAGGCCGGAACCCGCGGTGACCTCCGTGATGACCGGCTCGGCGCGGGTGCGCTCGATGCTGCCCGTGCCGCCGCCGTTGACGATCAGCGCCCGGCCGGCGATGCGCTCGACCGCGGCGACGACCGCCGCGCGGCGCTCGGCGATCTCGGCCCCCGAGCGGCGCTGCATCCACCGGATGGCCGCGCCCCGCGCGCGCGAGGGCGGGTTGTCGCCCAGGCCGGCGATCTGCGCCTCGTAGCCCATGATCGCCGCCAGCTCGACGCCGGGCCGCCGCTCGATCTCGGCCGCCAGCGCGGCCGCCTGGGCGGGGGTGTGCACCGGCGAGCGCGCGGCGCCGATGCGCACGCGCCCGCCGAGCAGCCACCACGACAGGTCGACGTCGAGGCACACGCGCACCGCCGGCTCGCCCGGGCCGATCAGGTCGAGGTGCTCGGGGCAGTCGACCATGAGGATCGGCCGGTGCTCGTGGCCGCGCAGCTCGCGCAGCGCGCCGCGGTCGGCCGTCGGGTAGGCGAGCAGCATGTCGTCGAAGCCCTGCTCGCCCAGCCACAGCGACTCGCGCAGCGTGAACGTCATCTGGCCGCGCCACGGCGATCGCTCGAGCACGCGGCGCTGCAGCTCGCGGCAGCGGACCGACTTCGAGGCCAGGCGCAGCGGCGTGCCGGCCGCGCGCCGCTCGAGGTCGGCGGCGTTGGCCCACAGCGCGTCGAGGTCGACGAAGGCCAGCGGCGCGTCGAGCCCGTCGAGCGCGCGCCGGTAGCGCTCGTAGTCGGTCAAGCGACCGCGTCGAGCGCCTGGTTGACCAGGGCGTCGGCGTGCGCGTTCTCGGCGCGCGGCACCGAGCGCACCGACCAGCGCTCGAACTCGCGCAGCGCGCGCATGGCCTCGAGGAAGAGCGGGCGCATCGCCGCGTGCTTGACCTTGTAGGCGCCGGTGAGCTGCTTGGCGACCAGCTCGGAGTCGTTGACCACGTCGACCTCGGTGGCGCCGAGGTCGCGTGCGCGGCGCAGCCCGAGCAGCAGCCCGCGGTACTCGGCGACGTTGTTGGTCGCCACGCCGAGGACCTCCATCGCCTCGTCGAGGACCTCGCCGTCGGGCGTCGAGATCACCGCGGCAGCCGCGGCCGGCCCAGGGTTGCCGCGCGCGCCCCCGTCCACGTGGACGACGACGCGCACTACTCCGGGTCGACGCGCGGGAAGTCGCCGGGAATGCGCGAGCGGCGGCGGTCGCGCTGCTCGCGGCGCCCGTCCATCGGGAGCACGTCGGCGAGCGGCTCCTCGTCCTCGCGCTCGGCGGCGCGACGGTCCTCACCCGCCCGTCGATCGGACTTGCGGCGGTCGATGATGACCTTCACGTTGGGGTCGTCCTCGTAGTACTTGGCGAGCTTCGGATACAGCTCGTCAGCGAGCTCGGCGGGCACCACGCAATAGATCATTGGCGCCGATGCTATCCGGAGACGAGCTGAAGCTCACCACGTTCATCGGCGGCGGCGTTCGGCACGTGGTCAGCCGGGTCCAGCTCGGACAGCTCGTCGCCCTGGGCGGTCTGGCGCACCCCGGCGGCCTCGTCGGCGAGATCGACCTCGTAGCGGTACCAGCACAGCTCCCAGCCGACGACGATGTTGACGATCGCGCCCTCGGTCTCCGACGGGCGCACGACGACGAACGGCGCGCCGAGCGAGCGCGACAGCGCCGCGACCGTCCGCGGGCGGTCCGAGCCGTTGAAGACGTCGACCGCGCGGGAGCGCTTCATGTCGGCGTTGGTCGGCACCGCATGGATGTGGCGCGGCTCGGGCGGTGGCGGCGGAGCGACGTACTCCTCGCGGGGGATGACGGGCTCGGGCTCCGGCTCGGACTCGGGCTCCGCCGCGCGGCGCGCGGGATGCCCGTCCCGGCGGGCCCGCAGGCGCGCGAGCAGCGACCCGCGGCGCTCGCGCCCGCGCTGGCGCACGCCCAGGTCCTCGACGGCGAGACCCTCGCGGATCCAGCCCTCGTGCGTGGCGCGCGGCGTGCAGAGCTCGCAGACGTTGCGGCGCGAGCCGCCGGCAAGGAAGACGGCGGGCTGCTCGCCGCGCAGCAGCGTGCGGCCGCACACGTCGCATTGCATCACGGCCTGGTTGGTGGCGATCTGGCGGGGCGTCATGAGGCGCCCCGCCAGGGTAGCGGCAGGGTGGGCGGTCCTTATACGGCTGCCGGCTCCTCGGCCGCCACCGCCGCGACGACCTTCTGCGCCAGGTGCGCGGGCACCTCCTCGTAGCGCAGGAACTCCATCGTGTAGTCGCCCTGGCCGCCGGTGAGCGAGCGCAGGTCGGGGGCGTAGGTGAGGATCTCGGCCATCGGGACCTCGGCCTTGATCTCGGTCATCCCGGCCGCCGACTCCATGCCCTGCGGCCGCCCGCGCCGCGAGTTGAGGTCGCCGATGACGTCGCCCACCGAGTCCTCGGGGACGCTCACCGTGAGCAGCATGATCGGCTCCAGCAGCGTCGGCGAGGCCTGCTGCATCGCCTCCTTCATGGCGATCGACCCGGCCGTCTTGAACGCGTGCTCCGAGGAGTCGACCGAGTGGTACGAGCCGTCGACCAGGCGCACGCGGGCATCCTTGACCGGGAAGCCGGCCACGGGTCCTGCGGTCATCGCCTCGCGCACGCCCTTCTGGACCGCCGGGATGAAGCCCTGCGGGATGACGCCGCCCTTGATCTGGTCGACGAACTCCAGCCCCGAGCCGGGCTCGAGCGGCTCGACGATGATGTGGCAGTCGCCGAACTGGCCGCGCCCGCCGGTCTGCTTCTTGTGGCGGCCGTGCGCCCGGGCCTCCTTGCGCAGGGCCTCCTGGTAGGGCACGCGCGGCGGCTTGAGGTTGACCTCGACGCCGAACCGCGACTTCAGCCGGTCGACGATGACCTCGACGTGCATCTGCGAGAGCCCCGCGAGGATCTGCTCGCCCGTCTGCTCGTCGCGGTGCAGGTCGATCGTCGGGTCCTCCTCCTGCAGGCGACGCAGCGCGGTGAACGCCTTCTCCTCGTCGCCCTTGGACCGCGGCTCGAACGAGAAGGCCATCACCGGCGCCGGC
>VAWY01000090.1 GCA_005888335.1 Actinomycetota bacterium | reverse complement strand
GGCTCGTCGCGCGCGGCCAGCCAGTCGCCGGCGCGGGTCTCCTTGAGCTTGGCGACCGCGCCGATGTCGCCGGGGCCGAACTCGGGGACGTGCGGGGTCTCCTTGCCGCGGAACTCGATGAGCTGGCCGATGCGCTCCTTCGTGTGGGTGCGCGTGTTGAGCAGGTGGGTGTCGGCCTTCATCGTGCCGGAGTAGACGCGGAAGAGGTTGATGCGCCCGGCGTACGGATCGGCGCGGGTCTTGAAGACGTAGGCGAACAGCTCGGCGTCGTCGGAGGCCTCGAGCGTGTGCGCGTCGACCTCCAGCGCGCCGTGCTTCACGGGGCTGGGCAGGTCCTCGACGATCGCGTCGAGCAGCCGGTTGGTGGCGAGGTTCTTGGTCGCCACGCCGCAGGTCACCGGAAAGATGTCGCCGTGGTTGGTGCCGTCCTTGAGCGCCTGGACGATCTCCTCGTGGTCGATCTCCTCGCCCTCGA
>VAWY01000123.1 GCA_005888335.1 Actinomycetota bacterium | reverse complement strand
GCTCGACGGGGTACTCGGTGACGTAGCCGTAGCCGCCGAGGACCTGGACGGCCTCGACGGTCACGCGCATCGCGTTGTCGGAGGCAAACAGCTTGGCCATCGAGGAGTACTTGGCCAGCAGCCGATCGCCGCGGTCGGCCAGCGCGCACGCCTTGTAGAGCAGCTCGCGCGCCGCGGCGGTGCCGGTCTCCATGTCGGCGAGCTTGAACTGGATCGCCTGCAAGTCGAGGATCGGCGCGCCGAAGGCGACGCGCTCGCGCGCGTAGGCCAGCGCGTAGTCGGTCGCGCCCTGGGCGATCCCGACCGCCTGCGCGGCCGCCCCCAGCCGCGTGCGCTCCAGCGTCCCCAGCGCCACCGCCAGCCCCTTGCCCTCGGCGCCGATCAGGTTCTCGGGCGGGACGCGGACGTCCTCGAAGACCGGCGAGCCCGTCGGCGAGCCCCTGATCCCGAGCTTGTGCTCGAGCTTGCCGATCGACAGCCCCGGGCGGTCCTTCTCGACGACGAACGCGCTCAGCCGCCGCTCGGCGCGGTCGGTGATCGCAAAGACGACGTAGAAATCGGCGACCCCCGCGTTGGTGATCCAGTTCTTGGTCCCATTTATCACCCACTCATCGCCGTCGCGCTCGGCGTGCGTGCGCATCGCCGCCGGATCGCTGCCCGCCTCGGGCTCAGACAAACAAAACGCCGGCGACCACTCCCCCGACGCGCACCGCGGCAACAACCGCGCCCTGAGCTCCTCGGAGCCAAACAACGCGACCGGCAACGTCCCCAGCTCCTGGACCATCAAGATCAACGCGCTCGACGCGCACACCCGCGCGATCTCCTCGACCGCCATCTGCAACATCAACGTCCCCGTCCCCGTCCCCCCGAACTCCTCGGCAAACGGCAACCCCAAGATGTCGTGCTCGGCAAACAACTCGCGGACATCCCACGGATACTCCCCCCGCGCATCGATCTCCGCCGCCCGCGGCGCCACCCGCTCCGCCACGATCTGACGAATCGCATCACGAAAATCCAAAAGCTCCCGCGGAACCGCGTAGACGTCAGAGGTCAACTCCACCTGACGGATGCTATCCCTCCGTTTTCGGCGCGCGGGCGCCTGGGTAGGCCCTGCCCATGGGCATCGGAACCTCGATCTTTCTCATCGCGGTCGGAGCCATCCTGAAGTTCGCGGTCACGGCGAGCGTCTCGGGGGTCAAGCTGGCCACGGTCGGCGTGATCCTCATGGTCGTGGGCATCTTGGGCCTCGTCATCGCGCTGCTGTTCCTGATGCAGGCCGACCGCCGTGACACCGTCGTGCGCGACAGGGTGGTCGACCGCCGCACGGACCCGTACGCGTAGGCGTCACCGCCGGCGCCCCGCGGCGTAGCCTGCGGGCGCCATGGCCGCCGACATCCGCCCCGCCCGCGCCGACGAGCTCGGCCCGGTCGCCGCGGCGCTGCGCGCCGCCGGACTGGGCGCCAACGTCGGCCGGCTGCTCGAGTTCCCGTCGGTCTCACCCGGCGGCGAGGTGCTGGCCGCCGTCGAGCACGGCGAGGTCGTCGGCGGAGCGGCGATGGCCGGCTTCGGCACGACCGGCTGGATCGGGGCGCTGGGCGTCGTCGGACGGGACCGCCGGCGCGGCATCGGCACGGCTCTGACGGAAGCCGCGGTCGCGTGGCTGCGCGACCACGGCGCCCGGACGGTCCTGCTCTACGCGACCGAGGCGGGGCGGCCCGTCTACCAGCGCCTCGGCTTCACGTCCGAGGGCGAGGCGCACGCGTGGCGCGACGTCGCGCCCCCCGCGGGCGGGGCGCCGACCCCCGCGGGGGTGCGCCCGCTCGCCCCCCCGGACGGCAGCGCCGTGCGCGCGCTCGACGTCGCGGCCACCGGCGAGGACCGCGCGCCGGTCTTCGACGCGCTGGGACCGCTCGACGCCGCCGCCGGCCTGGCGCTCGAGCGCGACGGCCACCTGGCCGGCAGCGCACTATGGGCAACCGGCGCCCAGCCGGCCGCGCCCGCTGCTAGACGGCGAGCCGCGACGAACACCGGGTCTTGAGGTCAAGCCCTCGGATATCAGTCTGACCCCGCCGTCGACCACACTGGACCTTCCGCTCGTGCCGCCCCGCCAGCGCCCCGCCAACGCCGACGACAACACGATCAAGCGAAGAGCCTTGACAAACCCCACCTCCATATCAGTGGACCCGTCCGCAAATCCGACACGGAACCGACGGGCGCTCGCCGCCCCTGCGTACGTCCTCGGTCGGGCCCGTGACTCCGTCACTGTGCCCTCCCTGCGTCCTTCGCAGGAACGGCGATCGCCTCGCCGGATTCCACGCCGGACTTACGGACGGGCCCACCAGAGCCGCGCCCGGAAGGCCTTGGCCGGCTGCACCTCCGCGCCCGCCGCCCGCGCGCGCTCGGCGAGCTCGCGGTCGGAGGTGACCACGATGACACCGGGCGCGGCACGCGCGGCGATCTCGTCGTCGGCGTGCGGCGCGAAGGCGACCTCGACTTCGTCCGGCGCGTCAACGTCGTGCGGCGCGCCGTCGAAGACGACCGTCACCGGCTCGCCCAGCGCGCCGAGCGCCTGCACGAGCGCGCGCTGCGCGCCGCGGCGATCGCGCCACCAGCCGTCGGGGCGCGACCCGATGACGTTCATCCCGTCGACGACGAGCGGCATGGCGCCCCAGTCCACCACGTTCGCCGGGCGAGCGGCGCCCCGACCCCGCGGGCGTGCATGGCAACATGAAGGGCGGGTGATGGCCTTCACCGCGCGCGAACTGGAGATCGAGCCCGAGCAGCTGGTCGAGTGGCTGCACGCCGGCGACATCGAGCTCATCGACGTCCGCGAGCCCTACGAGTGGGAGGCGGGGCGCATAGAGGGCGCGCGCCACGTCGAGATGGAGCGCCTGGCCTCACAGGCCGACACGATCCCGCGCGATCGCCCGGTCGTCTTCCAGTGCCGCCTGGGCGCCCGCTCGGCGCTCGCCGCTCAGGCCTTCCGCGCGGCGGGGTGGGACGCCTGGTCGCTGCGCGGCGGCCTGACGCTCTGGCACGAGCGCGGCCTGCCGATCGTGCCCAAGGGCGGCCATGTGGCGGAGCATTAACTGACGAAGGCCCGCTCTCCGAGCGGGCCCCCGTCGCAAAGCGCCGTGACGCGAGCTTAGAGCTTCTGGACGTTGACGGCCTTGGGGCCCTTGTCGCCCATCTCTTCTTCGTAGGAGACCTTCGAGCCTTCGGGAAGGGTGCGGTACCCCTCCGCGATGATGCCCGTGTGGTGGACGAACAGGTCTCGGCTGCCCTCATCGGGCGTGATAAAGCCGAAGCCCTTGTCGTCGCTGAACCACTTCACGGTTCCAGTGGCCATATGCAGCCAATCCTCCGTTGGTGTTGCGTGCTCCGCCCGCGGAGGAAGGCTTGACCATCCGACCTTGCAACGGGCACTGCTCCTTTTTGCCGGGCGAGCCCGGCCTGACCTCTCCAACCTACCAGGAACCGGGGGTCGAGCTACGACGACGCTGACGCCCGCACCTCGCCGGGCACTTCGATCTCGCGCTTGAGAATCTTCCCGGTGGGCCCCTTGGGCAGCTCGTCGGTGAACCAGATCCGCCGCGGATACTTGTAGGCGGCGACCTGCTCCTTGACGAAGCCCTGGAGCTCCTTGGCGTCGACGCTCTCGCCCTCCTTGAGGACCACGACGGCGCCGACCTCCTCGCCGAGCTCGGGGTGCGGCATCCCGATCACGGCCGCCTCGCGCACCGCCGGGTGCTCGTAGAGGACCTCTTCGATCTCTCGGGGGTACACGTTGTAGCCGCCGCGGATGATCATGTCCTTCTTGCGGTCGACGATGAAGAAGTAGCCGTCCTCGTCGACCCGGGCCATGTCGCCGGTGTGCAGCCAGCCCTCGCTGTCGATCGTCTCCTGCGTGGCGTCGGGCCGGCGCCAGTAGCCCTTCATCACGTTGGGGCCGCGGATGACGATCTCGCCCACCTCGCCGGTCGGCAGGTCGTCGTTCTGCTCGTCGACGACCTTCATCTCGACGCGCGGGATCGGCACGCCGATCGAGCCGATCTTGCGCTCCATCCCGATCGTGTGGGTCGAGGCCACGGGCGACGTCTCGCTCAGCCCGTAGCCCTCGAGCACCGTGCAGTCGAACATCTGCTCGAAGGCGCGCAGCACCTCGCCGGGCATCGACGCGCCGCCCGAGATGCAGGCGCGCAGGCGGGACAGATCGGCCGAGTCCGCGCCCGGGTGATGGACGATCGCCGCGAACATCGTCGGCACGCCCTGGAACAGCGTCACGCGGTCGCGCTGCAGGATCTCCAGCGCCTTGCCGGGGTCGAAGCGCGGCAGCAGCGTCAGCGTCCCGCCGGCGGCGATGGTGGTGTTGAGCGCGCACGTCTGGCCGAAGGAGTGAAACAGCGGCAGCGCGCCGAACGTGACGTCGTCGGCGCTGAACTCGTGGATCTCGAGGTTCGTCCTGACGTTGCTCAGCAGGTTGCCGTGCGTGAGCTCCGCGCCCTTCGGCGTGCCCGTCGTGCCCGACGTGTAGAGGATCACCGCGGTGTCCTGGTCGTCGCGTTCGGCGACGTCGCGGTCGGGCTCGTAGCGCTCGAGCAGCTGCTCGAACTCGCCGGGCTTGACCAGGATGAGCTCCGCTCCCGCCTCGTTGGCGCCCTGCTCGGCGGGCGCGGCGAACTCGTGCCACGCGAACAGGACCTTCGCCTCGGGGTCCGAGAGGTAGAAGTTCACCTCGCGGGCCTTGAGCAGGACGTTCATCGGCACGACCGTCGCGCCGGCGCGCAGGACGCCGTAGTAGACGATCGCGAAGTACGGGACGTTGGGGAGCATGATCCCGACGCGATCGCCGGGTTCGACGCCGCGCTCGCGCAGCAGGGCGGCCACGCGGGCGCTGCTCTCGTCGAGGTCGGCGTAGGTGACGGTGGCGTCGTCGAGCTTGAGCGCCGGGCGGTCGGCGTGCTCGGCGACGTCCTCGGTGAGCAGCTGGACAAGGTTCATCGTGCCGTGTGCCTACCCGCCGTCGCCGGGTACGCACCTGAACAAGGACACGACGAGAGGAGGCGCCATGCCCGATGCCGGCGATCCGCACGAGAGAAGCGAGACGATGCGCAAGCTCGAGGAGGACCCGCCGAAGGACCTCAAGCAGTGGCCCGACGACGAGCGCAAGTACGAGACGTTCGGCGGTCCCGAGGGCGATCACGGCTACGAGGAGGGACCCGAGTCAAAGCTCGGGCCTTCGAGCCTGACCTACCACGAGGACGGCAGCATCTCGATCGACGGCGAGAAGGTCGACAACCCCGACGACTACCGCGGCGAGCCCATCCCGGGCGGGCCGACCGACCCCGAGGCCAGCGGTCCCGACGTCGAGAAGGGCAAGGAGAAGATCGCGAAGCGCGGCGAAGGCGAGGACGACGGCGACTGACGGCCTTCACGTTGCTCGCGACCTGACGATCCCCCTCAGCGAGGTCGAGCTGCGGGCCTCGCGATCGTCGGGTCCGGGCGGCCAGCACGCCAACGTCACGGCCTCGCGGATCGAGGCGGTCTTCGACGTCCGCGCGGCGCGCTCGCTGTCGGAGGCGCAGCGCGAGCGCCTGCTCGCGCGCTGCGGCCCGCGCGTCACCGCCATCGCCCAGGACGCCCGCTCGCAGTCGCGCAACCGCGAGCTCGCGCTCGAGCGCCTCCGCGAGCGGATCGCCCGCGCGCTCGCCGTGCCCCGCACGCGCCGCCCGACGAAGGTCCCGCACGCCGCGCGCGAGGCGCGCCTGCAGGCCAAGCGGCGGCTGGGGCGGCGCAAGCGCGAGCGGGGGCGGCCGGCGGCGGACGACTAGCGCTCGACGACCTCGCAGTCGGGCGCCACGTGGTCGGCCACGTCCGCGTAGACGATGTCGCGGCCCGGACCGCAGCGGACGTCGTCGACGTCGCCGCGGACGACGTTGATGCGGTCGTCGCCCGGCCCGCCGGAGATGACGTCCGCATCGAGGTTGCCGAAGATCCGGTCGTTGCCCGACCCGCCCGCGATGTGGTCGGCGCCGCGGTCGCCGGTGATCGTGTCGTCGCCGGCGTCGCCGAAGATCCGGTCGTCGCCGGAGCGCCCGGCGAGGCGGTCGTTGCCGGGCCCGCCGTGCAGCTCGTCGGCGCCATACTCGCCGTCGACGTAGTCGTCGCCCGCGTTGCCCCACATGACGTCGGCGCCCGCCTTCCCGAGCATCGTGTCCGGGCCCGGCGTCCCGGAGAGCTGATCGGCGCCGCGGGTGCCGGTGATCAGCGAGAACGACGTGTCGTCGGTGGACGCCTCGGGCGGGACGCGCTCGACCGTCTCGCAGTTGTAGAGCGAGTCGCGCACGGCGTCGTCCTCGACGAAGACCACGTCCTCGCCCGGGCCGCAGTTGACGTGGTCGGCGTTGTCGTCGGCGGCGCGGATGGTGTCGTCGCCGGCGCCCGCGGAGACGTAGTCGCGGCCGGGGCCGGCGATGATCGTGTCGTCGCCGTCGCCGCCGTCGATGACGTCGTCGCCGGTGCCGCCGTCCAGCGTGTCGGCGCCGGCGCCGCCCGTCAGGTCGTCGTTGCCCTGCTCGCCCTTGATCTGGTCGTTGCCGTCGTTGCCCCAGAGCCGGTCGCGCCCCAGGCCGCCGTCGATGACGTCGTTGCCGTTCGAGCCGCTGAGGATGTCCGTGCCGTTGCCGCCGAGCAGCTGGTCGTCGCCGTCGCCGCCGTTGGCGAGGTCCGAGCCGCGCCCGGTCGAGATGTAGTCGTTCCCCGGCCCGCCGAAGACGCGGCGGTCGTTGCCGAAGCCGGCTTCGACGATGCGGTCGTCGCCGCTGTCGCCGAAGATGTGGTCGTCGCCGTCGCCGCCGTCGAGCAGGTCGTTGCCGGGGCCGCCGTGGACGGAGTCGTCGCCCGTGCCGCCGTTCTCGAGGTCGGCGTCGTCGCCGCCCTCGAGGCGGTCGTTTCCGGAGCCGCCGAACAGGCGGTCGGCGCCCGCGCCGCCGAGCAGCCGGTCGTCGTAGGAGCCACCCAGCAGCGTGTCGTCGCCCTCGTCGCCGTGCAGGACGTCGTTGTCGCGGCGGCCCTCGAGCGTGTCGTTGCCCGCGTAGCCCTCGAGGAGGTCGCGCAGGCGCGTGCCGAGCAGGCGGTCGTCGGCGGTCGTGCCGGGCACGGTGGCCAGCCCCGGCTGCACGACGACCCCGTCAGGCAGCCACCCGGGCGGCAGGTCGATCGAGCCCAGCCGGCTGCCGCGCAGGGGCGAGACGACCGACAGGTCTCCCGAGCCCGCGTCGGCGAGGTAGGCGCGGATGCCGTCGGGCGACCAGCCCGGGCGGCCGGGCCCCGGGCCTGCGCGCAGGCCGTGCACCCGGCGGGCGAAGGGGTCGACGAGCGCGGCCCGCGGCGCGCGGGCCGCCGCGCCGACCAGCAGCCGGCGGCCGTCGGGCGAGGCGGCGACGGCCCCGCCCACGCCGCGGCCCAGCCGCAGCGGGCGGCCGACCGCCTTGCGGCGCTGGTACGGGTGGACCGGGTACAGGCGCGCGTCCGAGGCGGCGACCCACAGCACGCCGCGGCCGTCGAAGGCGGCGCCGGCCGCGCGGCGCACCTTCACGCGCCGCAGCGTGCGCATCGCGCCGAGGGCGACGAGCGCGACGCGCGAGCGCGCCAGCGGGACGGCGGCGAGCGTGCCGTCGCGCGACACGGCCAGCGGGCCGAGCGCGGTTCCGTGCAGGGGGACGGTGCGCAGGCGCGCCAGCGTGGTCGCGTCGAGCACCGCCAGCCGGTCGCCGGCCACGGCGTAGACGCGGCCGCCGCGCGGCGAGACGCCCAGGCCGCCGACGGGGACGCCGAGGTCGGTCCGCACGCCGAGGGCCCGCGCGTTGGGATCGAGCGCGACGACCTGGTTGCCCGCGGCCACCCACGCCGTCCGGCCGTTGGGGGCGACCGCGACCGCCCCGGTCGGCGCGCCGGCGTCGAGCTGCGCGGCGAGGGCGCCGGTGGCCACGTCGACCAGCGCGACCATCGGCGTCCCGGTGCCGACGACGAGCACGCGGGCGCCCGCCGCCGCGGGGACGGCGGCCAGCAGCACGAGGGCGATGAGCAGGGCGCGGCGCATGGCTCGAACGGGGTTCGCTGTCACGGTCAGGACACCTGGCGGACGCCGCGGTTGCGCACCCCGGGCCGCAGGGTATGGTGCGCCGGGCATGCAAGGCCTGCGCTGCCCCAGCTGCGGCGAGACGCGCTGGCACCTCCTGCCGGTCGCGCTGGAGGCCCGGCACGAGTGTGCGATCTGCGGCGCGGAGATGGTCGTCGAGCGCCGCCGGCCGGGCCGCGGCCCGAAGCTCCTGCCCGGCGAGCGCCGCCGCGGCGCGGCGCTGAGCGTCGAAGCGACGCCTCCGCCCGCCGCTCCCGCCTAGCCTGGCTCAGCGGACGCTGAACCGGATCAGGTTGTGCCCGCGGGCCTTGCGCTCGACGTTGCCGGACGCGTCGACGCCGCGCACCCACGCCACGTAGCGCCCGTGCGGCAGCCGCGCGCGCAGGGTCAGCCGCCACTGCGCCCGGCCGGTGGCCGTCAGGTACGTCGTGCGCCGGCAGCTCACCGGCGCGCCGAAGCGCCCGTCACCGCGCAGGAACCGGCAGCGCCCCGCCGAGAGGCGCCTTGCGATCGCCACGTTGATCGTCCGCAGCGTGAGCTTCGAGCGCCGGCTGTGGCACGCACGGTCGTACGACCGGCCCGACAGCCGCACGCCGCGGCGCGTCGCGCGGACCCGGCGCGTGAACCGGGAGACCGGCGCCAGGCGGTCTACGCAGCCCGCGACCTGCGATCCCGACGCCGCCTGGAACGGCTCTCCAGGCGACCCGCCGGGCACGCCCGCGGGCGAGGAGCACAGGTCGGGCCCGCCGGTCTGCGTCGTCACGAACGTCCCCGGGTTCGCGCCCGGCAGCCCGTCGGTCGAGCCGGGCGGCGACCCGTTCTGCGGCAGCTTGCCGGTGACGATCCCGTTGCCCGCCTTCGCCGCCGACGTCGGCCAGGCGACGCTCACGCGGCAGCTGCCGTCGAGCGCGATCCCCCAGACGTCGGTGGACCGCGGGCAGCGCGTCCCGTTCTCGACGCCCTGCACGGGCGTCGGCGCGCCGCAGATGCCCATCATCTCCGAGGCCGTCCAGCGGTACGCCGGGATCTCGGCGACCTGCTGGTCGAGCACGTGCGGCTGGGCGGAGAGCAGGTCCAGCGACTGGACCAGGTGCGGGTACCAGACCGGCGTGTCGCCCGCCTGGGCGAGGTGCTGGGCCTCGTAGTCGGCGACGACGATCTTGCCGGGGTCCCCGGCCAGGATGTGCACGAGCGTGACGCCGAGGTCGCCGCTCGGGCTGGCGGGCGTGAGGACGACCGGCCTGGACCACTTGCCGTCCGCCAGCGCGCCCTGCGCGTCGGGCTTCTGGTAGACGACCTTCAGCGCCGCGCCACCGAGGTCCGGGTAGGGCTTCGGCGACTCGGGATAGGCGACGTAGAACCCGCCCTGGTTGTCGAGCGCCCCGTACGCGAGCTGCATCGAGACCACCTGGCCGGTCCCCGAGTCGTCGACCGCGAGGCTCTTCTGCCAGGAGCCCGGGCTGCCGTCGGGCGAGGTGGCGACCCACACGCGCGTCGCGTTGACGATGTTGAACTCGAGCGGCGTCGCGGCGCAGCCGCCCAGGTCGTTGCCGCCCACGTTGCTCGCCCGGGTCGTGAAGACCACGTAGATGCGGCCCTGCGGGTTGACCGTGATCGACGACGGGCCGCCCGAGTCGGCGCACTGCAGATCAGCGTAGGCGGTGTCGCCGGGCAGCGTGGTGGGCACCGGCGGGCCGAAGGTCTCGCCGCCGTCGGTCGACTTCGCCACGTACATGTTGTGGCTGACCTCGCCCGACCCCAGGTTGTGGTAGAGCAGGTAGACGGTCGGCTTGTGCGTCGTCGGGTCGTCGGGGCCGACCGCGAACCACTGGCGGTCCTGGTCGGCGAGCTCGGTCGAGCCCGTCGTCTCGGTCCACGTCCCGCCGCCGTCGTCGCTGTACGAGCTCGGGAAGTTCAGGCCCGCCTCGTCGAGCTCGGAGGCCAGCAGGCGGCCCGTGTGCATCGCCACGATGTCGGTGTCGATCGTCGCCTCGCGCTGCTGGGGATCGGTCCTCGTGCGCTGGAAGGTCAGACCGCCGTCGCGCGAGCCGTAGACCTGCGCGCCGTCGGGACCGTTCGTCACGACCCAGCGGCGGTCGTCGGGGCCGACCGCGATCCGCGGCTCGGTCTTGTCGCTCGCCTTGTCGAGCTTGACCGTCGTGAGCTGCAGCTCCTGCGCGCGGGCGCCGGGCGCCGCGGCGAGCGCGGCGGCCAGGGCGGGCGCGAGGGCGAGGCGGGTGCGCATGGACGAGACTCCAAGTTCCAGTTGAACGCGCGGACCCTACTACGGCGCCGGCGAGCGGCGCGCCGCCTACCCGTTGCCCATCGCGCCCTGCGCCCGGGCGCCGGCGCGGACCCGCTCGACGACCTCGTCGAGGTCGTCGCTGACCGCGATCAGATCCATGTCCTCGGGCGAGATCATCCCCTCGGCCAGCGCGCGGTCGCGCAGCCAGCCGACGAGCCCGCCCCAGTAGCGGGAGTCGACCAGGCAGACCGGGAACTCGCGGACCTTGCCGGTCTGGATGAGCGTCAGCGCCTCGAAGAGCTCGTCGAGCGTGCCGAAGCCGCCGGGCAGCACGACGAAGGCGTTCGCGTAGCGCACGAACATGATCTTGCGCGTGAAGAAGTAGTGGAACTCCAGCGCGACGTCGACGTAGCCGTTGGCGTGCTGCTCGAAGGGCAGCTCGATGTTGAGGCCGACCGACCGCGCGCCGACCTCGTGCGCGCCGCGGTTGGCCGCCTCCATCGCCCCCGGCCCGCCGCCGGTGATGACGGTGAAGCCGGCGCGGCCGAGGCGCCGGCCGACCTCGCGGGCCAGCTCGTACTCCGGGCTGCCCGGCGGCGTGCGCGCCGAGCCGAAGACCGAGACGCCGCGCTGGATGCCATGCAGCGCCTCGAAGCCCATCTCGATCTCCGAGCGCATGCGCGCAACGCGCTGGTCGTCGGTGACCAGGCTGAGGACGCTCGGCAGCTCGGCGCCGAGAACCTCCTCGTCGTCGGTCAGCGGGCGGTGAGCGGGCTCGGTCACCGCCCCCAGGCTAGGAAACGCGGCGGAGGTCTTCTCTACAGCCCGGGCGGGTGGCGGATCGTGTACCCGCTCGGCGAGCGCATGTCGGCCTGCCAGCGGGTGCCGGTCGCCGACCGGCCGCTGGTGTCGAAGCGCAGGCCCGCCACGACCATGAAGGCGTGTCCGCCGTTGGCGTAGATCGTCACCCACTCGCCGGGCCCGGACTCGCCCCAGCGGGCGAGGTCGCCCGACGCCAGGGGGCTGTCGAGGAGGTTGGCCCCGTGCAGCGCGTAGGAGACGGACCCCGAGCAGTCGTAGCCGTTGTCCTCCCAGCGCCCGTGGCCGCCGCCGTAGCGGTAGGGCAGCGTCGCGATCCGGTTGCCGGCCGCGATGATCGCCGCGATCTCGGGCGGAGCGCCCTCGGGCGCCGTGGCCGTGCCGTCGGCGTTCAGGCCCGCGTGGTCGGCGGTCGCCGCCATCGAGCGGACGCCGCGGACGCGGGCGGCCTGCCCGCCGCGCTCGACGAAGCCGCGCAGGAAGGTGATGTCGGCCATGCTCAGGGTGCCATCGGCCGGGCGGCCGTTGGCGCGCTCGAACTGGCGGACGGCGCGCACCGTGCCGGGGCCGTAGAAGCCGTCGATCTGCACGCGGAAGCCGGCCTTGCGCAGGTAGTCCTGCGCCACGCGCACGTCGTGCCCCTTGAGGTCGCGCCGCAGTGCCCGCGACCCGAGGTGATGGAAGCGGTCCATCGACGCGCCCCCGGACGAGCTCGAGGTCAGGGCAGGCTTGTACTTGTTGCTCGCCGCCGTCGCGCTTCCAGCGCCGAACAGCGGAATGAAGCATGCGACCCCCGCGAGCGCGAACAGCACGCGCTCACGTCGGCGTACACCATGTGGCACGACGGAACTGACCCCCCTCTTTCCGGTGCCTACGGGGTTAGCTGACGGGCTCGCGCAGAAAGAGCAGCGCTAGGGCTCATCCAGAGCCCACTCGCCCCCGACCGACCTTCAGCTCAGGTCGGCCAAGTGGTTCCCCCGCTCCTCACCGGGCGGAAAAGGTGAGGATTCGGCGTTGGTCTGTTTGACGGCGCGGCAGGTTATCGCATCGTTATGACGCCTGACGCACCGCCGCTTGGTACCCGCTTGCCCGACCAAATATGCTTGAGGTACTCAAATATGCGCATCGCCCGACTCTTCCGCCCCTATCGCGGCCGCCTGGCGGCCGTCGGCGGGCTGATCGCGGGCTCCGCGCTGGTCGGCGTGGCCTCGCCCTTCCTGCTGCGCCAGGTGCTCGACACCGCCATCCCGCAGCGCGACACCCACCTGCTCGCGCTGCTGGTCGCCGGGATGGTGGCGATCTCGGTGCTCACCGGCGCGCTCGGCGTCGCCCAGACGTACCTCTCGAACGCCGTCGGCCAGCGCGTCATGCACGACCTGCGGCGGGCGGTCTATCGCCACCTGCAGCGCCTCCCGCTGGCCTTCTTCACCCGCACGCGGACCGGCGAGGTCCAGTCGCGGATCGCCAACGACATCGGCGGCGTGCAGTCGGTGGTCACCAGCACCGCGACCTCGATCGTCCAGAACGTGACCACGGTCGTGGCGACGGTCGTCGCCATGGTGCTGCTCGACTGGCGCCTCGCCGTCTTCAGCCTCGCCGTCCTGCCGCTGTTCGTCTGGCTCAGCCGCCGGGTGGGCGCGCAGCGCAAGCGGATCACCGCCCAGCGCCAGGAGACCATGGCCGACATCTCGACGCTCGTCGAGGAGTCGCTGAGCGTCTCGGGGATCCTGCTGGGCAAGACGATGGGCCGCTCGGCCGAGCTCGCCGACCGCTTCGACGGCGAGTCGGCCCGCCTGGCCGACCTCGAGGTCCGCGGGCGGATGGCCGGCCGCTGGGTCATGGCGACGATCCAGATCTCCTTCGCCGTGATGCCGGCGCTGGTCTACCTCGTGGCCGGGCTGCTGATCGCCGGGGGCTCGGGGGCGATCACGATCGGCACGGTGGTCGCCTTCACCACGCTCCAGACGCGCGTCGTCTTCCCCATCCAGTCGCTGCTCAGCGTGGGCGTCGACGTGCAGAGCTCGCTGGCGCTGTTCGAGCGGATCTTCGAGTACCTCGACCTGCCCGTCGAGCTGCGCGACGGCCACCGCGAGCTGCAGGTCCTCGACGGGCGCTTGCGCTTCGACGACGTCTGGTTCCGCTACGAGGACGACGGGCCGTGGATCCTGCGCGGCATCGACCTCGAGGCGGCGCCCGGCACCAAGGTGGCGATCGTCGGCGAGACCGGCTCGGGCAAGACGACGCTGGGCTACCTCGTCGCGCGCCTATACGACGCCCAGCACGGGACGGTGAGCATCGACGGCACCGATGTGCGCGACACCACGCTTACGTCGCTGGCCGCCGGCGTCGGGCTCGTCTCGCAGGATACGTACCTGTTCCACGCCTCGGTGGCCGACAACCTGCGCTTCGCCAAGCCGGACGCCACCGACGACGAGCTCGTGGCGGCGGCGCGCGCGGCGCGCATCCACGACCTCGTGGCGTCGCTGCCGGAGGGCTACGAGACGCTCGTCGGCGAGCGCGGCTACCGGTTCTCAGGCGGCGAGAAGCAGCGCATCGCGATCGCCCGCACCGTGCTGCGCAACCCGCCGGTGCTCGTCCTCGACGAGGCGACGAGCGCGCTCGACACGGAGACCGAGCGCGCCGTGCAGGCGGCGCTGGACGACCTGTCGGCGGGCCGGACGACGATCGCGATCGCCCACCGCCTCTCGACGGTGCGCGACGCGGATCAGATCATCGTGCTCGACGGCGGGGAGATCGTCGAGCGCGGCACGCACGACGAGCTCCTCGCCCTGCGGGGCCGCTACCGGACGCTGAACTTCAGCGACGACGTCGCCTTGGCGTAGCCCGGCGAGCCGCCGTACGTCACGAGCACGCGCCACTGCGCCTTCGCCAGGCTGACCTTGAAGGCCTTCGCGCGCCGGTCGAAGCCCTTGGCCATCGAGCCGTACTTGTGGGCGGTCTTCCAGCGGCCCTTGACCTTCTTCTGGAAGACGACCTTGATCTTGCCCAGCACGTTGGTCAGGCCCTTCGACGACAGCGCGAGCTGCACGCGCAGGATGCGCCTGGCGCCCTTGCCCGCCAGCTTCACCTTGAGCAGGGTCTTGATCGCGGGCATCTTCGCCGGGTCGACCCTGGTCACCGTGACGGACTTCGTCGCCTGGTTGCCCATCGGGTCCACCGCGACCACCGTGATCTTGTGCTGGCCGAGCGAGAGCTGCTTGGCGCCCATCCAGTCCAGGCCGCCCTGCAGCGTCGCCGGGGCGTCCTTGCTGGTGAAGTTGCGGATCTCGCTGCTCTGGTCGTCGGCGAAGAACGAGATGCGCGGCACGCCGGAGGCGTCGGTCGCGCTCGCCTTCAGCGTCAGCGGGCCGGCGAAGACGGCGCCGTTGGTCGGCGCGTCGATGGTGATGTCCGGCGCCTGGAAGTCACCGCACGCCTCGCTCGCCGGCAGCGTGTCGCCGCGAGCCGCGAACGTCTGCAAGGCGCCGAACAGCGGCTTGTGCTGGCCGTTGACGCGCACCGCGCCGTACGTCCCGAACATCGGGTCGGACTCGTTGGCGTCGTTGAGCGTGAAGAGCAGCGCCTTGGCGACGTAGGGGTCCTGGCTCATGCAGTGGAAGGCCTGGGTGGTGAACTTGGCCTGGTCGGCTTCGGTCACGCCCGCCGCCTTCTGGCCGGCCCACTTGCCGACCTGGCACGTCCCGGTGTAGGACGCCCAGCCCATCTCGGTCAGCCAGATCTGCTTGGCGCCGTCGCCGTGCGCGTCCATCACGTCGTGGACCGCGCGGTAGCCGAGGAACGACCACTGGCTGATGGGGCCGCCCGCCGCGTCGCGGAAGTAGCCGTACGGCGAGCTGATCGCGCACCCGGTGTCGGTGTGCGTCGCGACGGCGTCGAAGGAGCCCGACCCGCCGTTGTCGTAGACGCTCTGCACGAACTTGTAGTCGTTGCCCGTCAGGCCGCCCAGGACGACCGGCGCGCTCGGGTCCGCCGCCTTGACGGCCTGGTAGGCCGCCTTGAGGAGGGGCACGTACTGCGAGGCGTCGCGGTTGGGATGGTCCTCGTCGAGGGCCGGCATCCCGGCCCACCACTTGGGCGCGTCCTCCTCGTTCCAGATCTCCCACCCCGCGACCTGGCCCTTGAAGTGGGCGGCGGCCTGCGCGATGAAGGCGGTGTACTGGGCGATCGCGGCCGGCGTCGTCGGCGGGTTGGCGGGATCGCCGGCGACGACGAACACCGGCTTGACGCCGATGGCGGCCAGCTCGGCGACCGGACCGTCGAACTGGCCAGGCGTGTTCGTCGTGAACATGAAGAACCGGGCGGTCTTGGCGCCCGAGTCCTTGACGTTCTGCAGGTCCGCTGCGGTGAACGGCAGCGCGAGGTTCATGCCGGGCTCGGGGGCGGCGTGCGCCGTGGCGGGCGCGAGCAGGGTGAGCGCGGTCAGCGCGAGCAGGAAGCGGAGTCTGGTCATGTTTCCGGGTCATCGGACAGCGCCGGCGGGGGCTTGAGGTCCGGCGACCGACGTAGCCGCTAGAACGCTTCCCATGGCCGATCTGGCTCCCGGCGACGTGTTCGCCGGCCATCGCATCGAGGAGGTCGCGGGGCGCGGCGGGATGGGCGTCGTCTACCGCGCGACCGAGCTCGCGCTCGACCGCCGGGTCGCGCTCAAGCTGATCACCCCCGCGCTGGCCGGCGATCCGGAGTTCCGCGCGCGCTTCGTGCGCGAGTCGCGCGCCGCGGCGTCGATCGAGCACCCGAACGTGATCCCGATCTTCTCGGCGGGCGAGGAGCAGGACGTCCTGTACATCTCGATGCGCTTCGTCGACGGCGAGGACGTGCGGGCGCTGCTGCGGCGCGAGGGGCGGCTCGAGCCGCGGCGCGCGGCCCGGATCGTCGCCCAGGTCGCCGACGCGCTCGACGCCGCCCACGCGCGCGGGCTGGTCCACCGCGACGTCAAGCCGGCCAACATCCTGCTGACGCCGACCGACCACGCCTACCTGACGGACTTCGGGCTGATCAAGCGGGTGGGCGAGGGGTCCACGCAGGTCAGCCGGCCCGGGGGCTGGGTCGGGACCCTCGGCTACGTCGCGCCCGAGCAGATCCGCGGCGAGCGCGTGGACGCCCGCGCCGACGTCTACGCGCTGGGCTCGGTGCTGTTCAGCGCGCTGACCGGAGCGCCGCCCTTCGCCGCCGACACCGACGAGGCGATCCTCTGGAGCCACCTGCACGACGAGCCGCCGCGGGTCGGGCCCGGCGCGCCGGGCGCGTTCGACCCGGTCGTCCGGCGGGCGCTGGCCAAGGCCCCGGCTGACCGCTACCCGTCGGCCGGCGACCTGGGGCGCGCGGCCCTCGCGGCCGCCGGTGTGCCGGTGCCCGACGAGCCCGAGCGCCAGGTCGCCCGGGGACCGGCCGCGCCGGCGGCCGCCGTCGAAGAGGAGACGGCGGTCAGCCCCGACCTCCCGACGGCGCCGACCGCGGCCGCCCCGCCCCCCGCCCCGCCGCCGCCGCGGCGGCGGCGCGGGCGCCGGCGCCCGAGCGCGGCGCTCGTCGCGCTCGCCGCGCTCGCCGTCGCGGCCGTCGCGGTGGTGGTGGCCGTGGTCGCCGCGGGCGGCGGCTCGGAGCCCGGCCCGGCGTCCCCCGTCACGACGCCCGCCGCCGGGCCGGCTGCCGGCCGCGTCGGCAAGCCGGTGCCGGTCGTCAGCCGGCCGAACGCGCTCGCGATCGCGGGCGGTCAGGTCTGGGTCGCCGGCTTCCCGGACACGTCGCTGATGCGTCTCGACGCGGCCACCGGTGAGCGGCGCGGCACGATCCCCGTTCCGCGCGGGACGACCGAGATGGCGGTCGGGCGTGGCTTCGTGTGGATCGCCAACCAGCCGCGCCAGACGGTGGCGCGCATCAGCATCCGCACCCACCGCCAGGTCGGGCCGCCGTTCGCCGTGGCCGGGCGGCCGGTGGCGATCGCGGTGACCCGCAGCGCGGTGTGGGTCGGCAGCCGGACCGGCGCGCAGTCGCGCGCGCGCACGCAGCTGCTGCTCAAGCTCGACCCGCGCACGGGGGCGCTGCTCAACACGCTGCCGATCGCCTACGGCGTGCAGAGCCTCGCGCTCGGCGAGGGCGCGGTGTGGGTGACCAACCGCTTCCGTTCGACCGTCACGCGCGTCGACACCCGCACCGGCGGCCAGCGCGTCATCCAGGTCGGCCGCCACCCGAACGGCGTCGACGTCGGCGGGGGCTTCGTCTGGGTGGCCAACGAGGGCAACACCACGCTCTCGCGGATCGATCCGGCCACGAACACCGCGACGACCGTCGACGTCGGCCTGCACCCGCGCAGCGTCGCGGTCAACCGGTTCGCGGTGTGGGCGTCGGGCTACGACGACTCCGAGCTCGCGCGCGTCGACCCGCGCACCCAGCGGCCCGTGGGCGCTCCGGTGCCGACGGCGATCAACCCGTTCAAGCTCGCGCTCAGCGGACGCACGCTGTGGGTGATCGCGACGGGCGCGAGCGTCGTCCAGAAGGTGACCTTCTAGTGGGGGCGTCCGTCGGTCGGGCGGGTCGTCGGGCGTCGCTGGCCGGAATTCGCCCACCCACCCGCCGGCCGGCGTCCGAAGGTGTGGGTGGGTGGGGAACAGTCCGAGGACCGACGGGTGGGTCCAGGCGGCTGCCAGCGGCGTCCGAAAGCCGTCCGACCGGCGGACGGGCCCACTAGTGGCGGAGGTGCGCGTGCGCGTGCTGCCGCGCGCGCGGCGCTCCGAGCTGGCGGGGATGCGCGCCGGGGCGCTCGTCGTCCGCGTCGCCGCCCCGCCCGTCGAGGGCAAGGCCAACGCCGCCGTGTGCGCCCTGCTGGCCGAGCGCGCCGGGGTGGCGCGGTCGCGCGTGTCGGTGGTGCGCGGCGCTTCGGCGCGAGACAAGGTCGTGCGCGTCGAGGGCGTCGACGCCGGCGCGCTGCGCTCGGCGCTAGAGCTCGCGCCGGGCGACGATCCCTTCCTGTAGCGCACGGATCGCCAGCGCCGCCCGCTTCTGGTTCTGCGGGAGCTGGTCGAGGCCGAACGCCTGGAAGAGCGCACGCAAGTGGGCCTTCACGGCATCGACGGACAGGAAGACCTCGGCGGCGATCTGGCCGTTGGTGGCCGGCGCGGCGAACTCGCCGTGCTTGTAGGGCCGGCACAGCGCGATCAGGATGCGCCGCTGGGTCGGGGTCAGCTGCGGCGGGGTCCCGATGCCGGGCGCCGCGACCGCGGTGGGGCGCGAGTCGGCCGTGTCGGGGACGCGGAAGGCGAGCGTCGTGCGGCCGATGCGCAGCACGTCGCCGTCGCGCAGGCGCCGGCGGCCGTCGACGCGCTCGCCGTTGACGAACGACCCGTTGCGCGACAGGCCCTCGTCGGAGACGACCCACTGGTCGCCGAGGCGCTCGAGCTCGACGTGCAGCCGCGAGACCTCCGAGTCCCAGGGCAGCGCGATGTCGTTGCCCGCCGAGCGGCCGATCGTCACCCGCCCGGCGCGACCGTCGAGCAGCTCGATCCGTTGCAGCCCCGAGTCGTCGCGGAAGACCAGGAACGGCGCGCCCTCGCGCTCGGCGCGCAGACGCTCCTGCAGCTCGGCGGGCGAGGCGGCGTGGGGGGCGAGCGGGGACTCCATCGGGTCCACACCATGGTGGCAAACGCGCACACCAAGGGCGCGAAGATCGCCACCTCCGGAGGCCCGAAAGCGGCCGGTTTGCGGCGAATCTCCGGCCATGCCCTCCTACGCCCTGACCTCACAGCTCGACGACGAGCGCCTCGTCGCCCTCGTCCGCGCCGGACGCGACGATGCCTTCGCCGCAATCCACAACCGCTACCGCGACCGCCTGCTCGCCTTCGCCCGCCGCCTGCTCTCCGGCACCGGCCACGACGCCGAGGACGTCGTCCAGGACGCCTTCATCCGCGCGCTCGCCGGCCTGCGGGCCACCGACGCCGCGATGAACCTCAAGCCGTGGCTGTACATGATCGTCCGCAACCGCGCGATGGACGAGCTGCGCCGGCCGGCGCGCGCCGTCGCCGAGCTCGACGACGTCGCCCACCTGCGCCCGGCCGAGGACGCCGACCCGGCGGTCCGCGCGGCCGAGCGCGAGCGCGTGCGCGACGTCGTGGCCGAGATCGGGCGGCTGCCGGAGCGCCAGCGGCTCGCGCTCATCATGCGGGAGTTCTGCGGGATCGGCCACGCCGAGATGGCGGCGACGCTCGGGACGTCGGTGCCGGCGACCAAGTCGCTGCTGGTGCGGGCGCGGGGGGCGTTGGGGGAGGTTGTGGCGGCTTAGGGCGGTTTGGCGTTCGCTTTGTCGCTTTTGTCGCTCCGCTCGGGCGTTGGTTGCGGGTCGCGGCCGGGTCCGATTGCACTGAGGGAAACGAGCCTGGTCCGCGCCCGGGCCGAGCGGCAACACGCCACGCGCGGTGACCCGGGGCAACGAGAGAGCGATCGACCGCCTATATCGCGGTCGATCGCTCTCTCGACTGCCACCGAGCGGCAACGCGCCAGGCGCGTCACGCTCGCGGTCCCACCGCGCCGAAACCCCGAGGGAGGCGCGCGGAGCGCGCTCGACAGGTGCGGCCACAAGGACCAACCGCTCCTTCCCCTCAGTGCAATCGGACCACGCCCCAGCCCGCCACACACGAGCGAGCGGAGCGCAAGAAGAACGAACGCCCTACCCCCCCGGCGTCGTCGTCCCCGCCGGCGGCGGCGTCTCGCCCCCGGGCGCCGTGGCCGCCGGCGGCACCGTCTGGCCGCCGCTCGGCGTCGTCTCGGTAGCCCCCGGCGTCGTCGTGGTCTCCGTCGGAGTCGTCGGCGTCGTCTCCGTCGCCCCCGGCGTCGTCTCAGTCGCTCCGGGCGTCGTCGTCGTCACCGTCTCCGTCGTCGTCGTCTCGGTCTGCTGCTTCTCCTTGTGCCGCGCCACGCGAGCCTTGCCATGGAAGAGCGTCGTCGCTCGGCCGCCGTTGGTGATCGAGCGCCCAGCAACCAACTCCGGGACCGTCAGCACGAGCGCGCCAAGCACGAAGGCCAACAGCCCCGTCACGATCGCGACCTTCCAGTGCTTGCGCCGGATCCCGTAGGTCCGGTAGCCGGCGGGCTCCGGCGGGGCGCCGGCCGCGGTGGGCGGCTCGACCTCCTCGACGACGAGCTCCTCACCGCTCTGGCGCCGCCCGACCACGCTGACCTCGCGCACCCGCTGCGCCGGGCGCTCGAGCGCCTCCTTGACCAGCGCGACGATGACCGGCGTCATCGCGGTCGCCCACAGGGTCCCCGACGCCCAGATCTTGCCGACGAGGATCGCGGCGACGACCGAGCTGACCGCCGCGATGACGAGCGTGAGCACGTTGACACCGCCGCGCTTGGGCGGCGGCGGGGGTGGCGTGGGGTGTCGGCGCGTGGGCGAGTCGACGGACATCGGGGGGTCGAAGCGCGGCGCGGGAACGGCGGCCCGACGACCGTAGCAGGACGCTGGTCAGGCGTCGCTGAGGCCCAGCACCGCCGCCACCAGCGCCAGCGCGACCTCGGCCCGCGCCCGCAGCGACGCGCGCAGCACGTACTCGTGCGGCGCGTGCGCGCCGCCGCCGCGCGGGCCGAGCCCGTCCACGGTCACGGGAATCGCCGACGCGAAGTGCGCCGCGTCGCTGGCCCCGCCGCGCCCGGCGCCGATGATCGGCCGCCCGAGCAGCGCGCCCGCCCGCTCGAGCACCGGCGCCGTGGCCGCGCGGGCGTCCATCGACGGCCACAGGCGGATCAGCTCGGTGTGGAGCTCGGCGCCGCCGACCTCACCCGGCACGCGGGCCGCGACGCCGTCGAACGCGTCGAGGCGGTCGGCGCGCAGGTCGCAGAACAGCTCGCCGCCACTGGGGACGACGTTGAAGGCCTCGCCCGAGTTGAGGACGGTCGGCACGGCGGTCAGGCGGTCGGGGCCGGTGGGCTCGTGGGCGTCGGCGACCGCCTGGGCTGCCGCGGCGAGCGCCAGCAGCGCGTTGCGGCCCCGGTCGGGCGCCGAGCCCGAATGCGCCGACAGCCCGGTGGCGCGAACGTGCAGCGTCCCAGCCGCCTTGCGCCTGACGACCACGGCCTCCGCGCCGTCCGGCGCCAGCTGCCCGGCCTCGAAGCACAGGCAGGCGTCGACGTCCGCGAAGCGCTCGACGTGCGCGAACGGGGCGGTGCGCCACTCCTCGTCGCAGACGAGCAGCAGCGCGGCCTCCCCGTAATCGCCCGCCCGCGCGGCCAGCGCGTTGAGCACGCCGACGGCGAGCACGTCGCCGCCCTTCATGTCGACCGACCCGGAGCCGACCAGCCGGTCCTGCTCGCGCACGAGCGGTCGGTGCTCGTCGTGGCCGATCACCGTGTCGACGTGCCCCAGCAGGAGCACGCGCCCGCTGCCCTCGCCGGCGAGCCGGGCGACGAGGTCGGGGGCATGCTCGGGGCTCGAGCACGGCACGCGCTCGACCGCCGCGCGCGCGGGCAGCAGCGCCTGGACGATCGCGAAGACCTCCTCGGCGCCGGGCGCGTCGCCCGACGGCGACGACACGCCGACCAGCGCCTCGAGCTCGCGCTCGGCGCGGGCGGCGATCTCCTCGGCGCTGGCGGCGATCCAGCCCACGACGCGGACTTCTACCCGGCGACGCCGAAGTGGCGTCGCAAGCGGCGGTGGCGCCAGCGAAACAGCGCCTCGTAGACGAAGGCCTGCAGCCCGGCGAACGCGTCCACGCGCGGCGTGAAGCCGATCTCGTCGACGACCCGGCAGCCGCCGCCGGGGAGGTCGAGCAGCGTCCGGTCGTGCCACCACACCGGCGCCGAGCCGAGCGCCGAGCGCTCGCGAAAGCCGCGGCCAGGCGCAAACGACTCGAGGACGAGGTCGTCGTAGTCGATCGGCAGCAGGCCCGCGAGCAGCACCCACGAGCGCCCGAGCGGCCCGGCGCGCAGCTCGGCGCCCTCGGGGAGCGTCATGCGCACCCAGGGCGCCAGCTCGGCATTGACGCCCTCGACGCTGGCCACGCGCGCCCAGACGTCGCCCGGCGCGGCCGCCAGCCGCGAGGACACGCGAAAGCCGAACGCTGGGCGGACCACGGCGCGACGCTACAGCGCCGCCCCCGCCCGCCGCAACGGTCAGCGAACCTCGCGATCGCGATCGGCCTCGACTGGCGGCGGGACGTCGCCGTCGCGCGTGAAGCGCCCGCGATCGTCACCCAGGCGGTCGTCGGCGAGTCCCCGCTCGTGCAGGCGCGCCTCCTGCTCGTGAAGCTCCGCCTCGGCGCGGGCCCGGCGCGCCTCGCGCTCGGCGAGCTCGGCGCGCTCCTGGCGTGCCTCGGCCTCCGCGCGATGACGGCCCGCCACCTCGCGCCGGCGTCCCTCGAGGCGCCGCTCGGCCCGTGCGCGGCGCATCCGCGGCACCAGCGCGGCCAGCAGCACGCACACCGCCCCCACGACGACCACCAGCACGACGATGCCGACGACACTCACAGCCAGCATGGCTTCCCTCCCTGTTGCTTGCCGTCGTGCTCCCCAGGGGCGACGGGCGCTACACGCCCCAGCGTTCGACCGCGGGACTGTCGTGCTCGGCGCCCATCACTCCCACCGCGGCCGGCGCCAGCAGCAGCACGCGGCCCTCCCGCGCCGGCAGGCCGACCCAGCGGGCGGCAAGGATCCGCAGCGCGTGCCCGTGGCCGAAGACCAGCACGCGCTCGCCGTTCGCGCGCAGCCGCTCGGCGATCAGCGCGTCCATGCGCGCGCCGACCTCCTCGACGCTCTCGCCACCCGGGCAGCCGTCGGTCCACAGGTCCCAGCCCGGGCGCTCGCGCTGGATGTCGGCGGTCGTCACGCCCTCGTAGTCGCCGTAGTCGAGCTCGCGCAGCCGGTCGTCGATCTCGGGGTCGAACCCGGCGAGCCGCGCCGTGTCGCGCGCCCGGCGCAGCGGACTGGAGAGCACGAGGTCGAACGTCACCCCGGCGAGCTTGCGCGCGAGCGCGTCGCGGGCGACCGCCTCCCCGGCGGCCGTGAGCGGGATGTCGGTGCGGCCGGTGTGCCGGCGCGCGAGCGTCCACTCGGTCTCGCCATGGCGCGCCAGCCAGAGCGCAGGTTGCATGCCCGCAGCTTCCCTTACGACCGTGCGCTGGCGGAGAATCACGGGTAGCGAGGCCCCCATGGACCGCGAGGAGCTGCTCTCCGCAATGCGCCGGCGCGGCCTCGACGACCGCGTCGTCGAGGCGGTCGCGCGCGTGCCGCGCGAGCGCTTCGTCCCGGCCACGCTGCGCGGGCGCGCCTGGGAGGACGGGGCGCTACCGATCGGCGCCGGGCAGACGATCAGCCAGCCGTCACTGGTCGCCTACATGGTCGCGCTGCTCGACCTGCGCGGCGGCGAGCACGTCCTCGACGTCGGGACCGGCTCGGGCTACCACGCGGCCGTGCTCGCCCAGCTCGCCGAGCACGTCTGGAGCATCGAGCGCCACCCCGAGCTCACCGAGGCGGCGGCGGTCGCGCTGCGCGACGCGGGGATCGACAACGTCTCGCTCGTCGTCGGCGACGGCTCGCTCGGCTGGCCGCCGGAAGCGCCCTACGACGGCATCAATGTGGCGGCGGCCGTCGAGGGCCCGGTCCCCCAGCCGCTCCTCGACCAGCTCGCCGACGGCGGCCGGCTGGTGGCGCCGCTGCGCGACCGCGACGAGCGTCTCGTCGTCCTGCACCGCGAGGGCGATCGCTTCGAGCGCTCCGACCACGGCTCCGTGCGCTTCGTGCCGCTGGTCCGGGAGCTGCCGTCGTAACGGGGTCGGCCTTTATGCTGCCGGGCATGCTCGTGGCCAGCGCCCTCGGCGACTCGCTCGCCCTCGCCGCCGTGTTCTTCGTGCTCTTCCCCGCGGTCGTCACCGGGCTGATCATCTTCGCGGTCGCCCAGGCGCTCGGCGAGCGGCGCGCCAACCAGGAGTACCGCGGCGGGCGCCGCGGGCAGGGCCCCAGTCAGGGCTGACGACCACGGAAGACGCGGCGCGCCCCGCCGGTGTCGCGCCGAAAGAGTGCCATGGCCGCCGCCGGCATCTGTACGGTCGTCGCCATGGAGTCGCTCGACCCCGTCGCGCAGGTGCGCGAGCTCTGGCGCGCCTGGGCCGGCGGCGGCGTCGAGGCGCTGCTCGCCCACGTCGACGACGACGCCGAGTGGGCGCCCCACGCCGAGGGCCGCGTGCTGCGCGGCGCCGACGAGCTGCGCGCCTTCTGGGCGGACGTCGCGGCGCGCGGCGAGCGCCGCGAGGCGACCCTGTACCGGCTCGAGCGCCACGGCGACGCCGTGGTCGCGAGCGGCGCCCTGCGCGTCGTCCGCGACGGGCACCTGACCGAGTCCCAGCTGGCCTGGGTCCATGCCTTCGTGGGTGGCCGCCTGCGCTCGACCGCGGCCTACGACACCCGGGCCGAGGCGCTCCGGGCCGCGGCGTCGGCCGTCGCCGTGGCATGATCCTTGCGTGCTCCGCTCGCGGGCGGGGCACAAACCCGGCATGAGCGAGCATCGGATCGCCCTTCAAATGCTGGATCGCACGCCGCGCGGACTGCGCGCGCGGCAGGATCTGCTCGCCGCCCTGGGCGGCGCGGCCGCGACGGAGCCGGACGAGGGCGGCGCCTTCGAGGTCATCCTCCAGTGCAACGGGCAGGACGACGCGCTCCAGCGCGTCTGGGACGCGGTCGCCGCCGCCGGCGCCGACGACCACCTGGTCATCCTCGAGCACCCCCACATCGCCCGCCACTGGGAGCACCGCGCGCCGAGCGATCAGCCCGCCGCCGGCTGACGTCAGGCCGGCCGCCGTCGCGGCGTGACCAGCGGCGTCGGGACGAGCGCGCACCCCGTCCGCTTCGCGCGCCCGCCGGAGGTCGTGATCCTCAGGCTGCGCCGGCGCGGCTCGTCCGGCGCAGGGCGCCGTAGACCTCGATCGTCCGCCGCGCGACGTCGCCCCAGTCGAAGCGCAGCACGTGCTCGGAGGCCTCGGTGACGAGCCGGTCGCGCAGGCCGTCGTCGGTGAGCACGCGCTCGACCATGCGCGCCAGCGCGCGCGGGTCGCGCGCCCGGAAGCGCAGGCCCGCCTCGCGGGGGACGACCTCGCGCAGCCCGCCGGTGTCGGCCACGATGCACGGGCAGCCGCTCGCCATCGCCTCGAGCGCGACGAGCCCGAACGGCTCGTAGAGCGAGGGGACCACGCACAGGTCGGCGATCCGGTAGAGCGAGTGCAGCACGTCGTCGCCGATCCAGCCCAGGAAGGTGCCGCGGCCGTCGAGGTCGAGGCGCCGCGCCTGCTCGCGCAGCGCGGCCTCGTGCGGCCCCGAGCCCGCGACCAGGAAGCGCACGCCGCCCACGCGGCGGACGACCCCGTCCCGGCCGCCCAGCGCGTCGAGCGCGAGCTGGAAGCCCTTCTCGTAGACGAGCCGGCCGCAGAGCAGCACGAGCTTCTCGGCGGGTTCGGCGAACTCGGCGCGCAGCGCGGCGAGGTCCGCGACCGGCTGCAGGTCGGTCGGGTCGATGCCGTTGGGGATGACGGTGACCCGGGCGTCGGGCAGCCCGAAGACGTCGGTGACGTGCTCGCGCATGTAGTGCGAGCAGACGATCACGCGGTCGGCGCGACGCGCGAAGGCGCGCTCGAGCGCGTGGATCGTGGACTGCGGCGGCTTGTCGACCCACCCCTGGTGGCGGCCGTGCTCGGTGGCGTGGACCGTGACGAGCAGCGGCGCGCCGGCGCGGCGGGCGAGCGCGGTCGCCGCCCGCCCGACGAGCCAGTCGTGACCATGGACCAGGTCGGGCTCGAGGTCGGCGACGAGCGCGCGGCCGGCGGCCCGCATGTGCTCGTTCATCTCCCCCACCCAGGCGACGAAGCGGTCGAGGTCCTTCGGGTAGGCCGGCTCGGCGACGCGGTGGACGTGCACGCCGTGGCGCTCCTCCCCCGCCGCGGTCCGCACGCCGCCGCGCGTGAGCACGTGCACCTCGACGCCCTCGCGCACGAGCCCCTCCGAGAGCTTGCGCACGTGGCGCGCCAGCCCGCCCTCGACGATCGGCGGGTACTCCCAGGACAGGATCAGCACACGCACGGCGGGGCGGGACCCTACCGGCGGACCTCGCAAAGGAGCAACGCCACGGCGACCGGGACGGTGGCGGGCAGCTCGTGGACCACCCAGAAGAGCAGGTCGAAGAGCGTGGCGAGCACGAGGACGAGCGCCGCGGCGGGGAGCTGCCGGCGGCGCTCGGCCGCCAGCACGGCGCCGAAGACGCCCGCGACGAAGAGGTCGCCGTAGCCAAGCGACGCGCCGCCCAGGCCGGCGAACTGCAGCTGCGGCAGCCCGGCGGGCGGCGCCGCGGCGATGAGCGTCGCGTTGGGCCCCTGGAGCAGGTCGGTGAAGACGAGGTACGCGTCGATCGCCGCCATCACCACGATGCCCGCCTTGAGCGCCGGCGGCGGGGTGACCGCGGCCAGCAGCCAGCCGAGCGTCACGCACGACAGCGCGGTCAGGGCGACGGCCGCGATGTCGCCGGACAGCGTGCCCTTCGCGGCCCACGCGACGGCCAGCAGCCCCGCGGCCAGGGGCGCCGCGCGACCCAGCGCGATCGCGGCCAGCGGCGGGACCCCCACCAGCGCCAGCCAGCTCAGGCCGTCGGCGACCTCGCGCGCGGCGGCGATGGCCCCGATGACCACGACGATCGACGCCGGGGCGACCAGGGCCCAGGCGCGGCCGCGCAGGCGGGCAAGCCAGGGCGGCGGCGCGCGCTTGGGGAAGGCGACGCAGGCCGCCTGCACGACCGTCAGCGCGAACGTGGCGGCGCCGAAGGGCAGCAGCATCGGCCTAGACGCGCTCGTGCAGCCCCACGCCGTGAGGCTGCACGAGGTCGGCGACCGCGACGTCGTCCTCGAGCGGGCGCTGCTCGCCGGTGAGGACGTCGCGCCACATGCCGCCCGGCCCGCGCAGCATCGCGCGCTCCCAGCCGCGCACCGGCGCCACCGCCAGGACCTCGCCGCCGCGGACGTAGGCGCAGACACCGGGCCCTGCCTCGACGGGCTCGTACGAGCCGGCGAACGCATCGGGGCGGCGCGCGCGCAGCGCGAGCGCCCGCCAGATCACGAACAGCTTGCGCGTCGCGCGGTCGGGCGGCGCCCCGCCCCACAGCCGCTCGAGGGCCTCCTGACGCGCGGACCAGTCCACGGGGCGGCGGTTGTCGGGATCGACGAGCGAGAGCGCGATCAGCTCGTCGCCCTGGTAGATCGTCGGCACGCCGGGCGCGGTGAGCAGGAGCAGCACCTGGCCGAGCGCCTGGCGCTCGCCCTCCACCGCCACCCGCTCGGCGAAGGGCAGGAAGTCGTCGAGGAACGGGCCGTGGTCGAGCAGGGCGGCGGCGAAGGCCTTGACGCGCTCCTCGTAGGCGTGGTTCTGCTCGACCCAGCTCGTGGTGCGCTTGGCCTCGCGCAGGGCCTTCTCGACGTAGCGCTCGAGGCGGTCGCGCGAGATCGGCCAGGCGCCGACGAGCGTCTGGTAGAGCAGGTACTCCTCGCCCGCGTCGGGCGCCTCGTCACGCAGCGGCTCGTTGAGCGTGCGCCAGCGCAGCACGCGCTCGCGCCACTCGGCCGCCATCCCGGACAGCGCGCCGATGCGCGCGCGGACATCGGCCGAGCGCTTGGTGTCGTGCGTCGAGAGCGCGAGCAGCCCGCGCGGGAAGCGGCGCGCGCGCTCGGCGTTGCCCGCGTGCAGCTCGTCCACCGAGATGCCGAAGAGCGCGGGGTCGCCGCCGACCTCGTTGAGCGCGAGCAGGCGGTTGTAGCGGTAGAACGCGGTGTCCTCGACCCCCTTGGCGGTCACGGGCGGCGAGGTCTGCTGGAAGCGCGTGACGAACTCGTCGCGGGTGGGCAGGGTCGACGGATCTGATTCGAGCAACAGCGCCCGGCGCAGCTCCTCGGGCGGCCGCGCGGCGTCCACCACCGCCCGGTCGGCCTCGTCGACGAGCCCGCTCCACGGCTCGACGTACGTGCGGTAGACGGGCAGCGCCGCCAGCGTCTCGGCGACGCCGGGGAGATCCGCCAGCGAGCGCAGCCACTCGAGCTCCCGCGCGAACGTCGTCGTCGCCTGCTCGAGCTGGGCCTCGTACGCGACCTCGGCGAACGACCGCGAGTCGCCGGTCAGCTCGACCCACAGCGCGGTCAGCGCCTCCTCGCCGGCCGTGTCGACGTACAGCGCGGCGACGTCGTTGAGGAACTCGTAGCCGACGGTTCCGGCAACCGGCCAGTCGCGCAGCCGCTCGCCGGGCTGCAGGATCTTCTCGACCCAGACCTCCGTCGCGCCGGCGGCGCGCAGCCGGCGCAGGTAGCCGGCGGGATCGGCGAGGCCGTCCGGGTGGTCGACGCGCAGCCCGTCGAGCACGCCGTCGCGAAGCAGCTCGAGCACCTTGCCGTGGACGAGCTCGAAGACCTCCTCGCGCTCCATGCGCACCGCCGCCATGTCGTCGATGTCGAAGAAGCGCCGGTAGAAGCCGGTCTGCGGATTGATGTCGAAGATCTCGGGGTCGGGCCACCAGCGGTTCTCGTCGCCCGTGCCCATGTGGTTGGGGACGATGTCGAGCACGATCCCGACGCTGTCGCCGAGCGCGCGCAGCTCCTCCTCGCCACCGAGCTCGCGCGAGACCGTCGTGGGATCGACGACGTCGTACCCGTGCGTCGAGCCTGAGCGCGCCTGCAGCGCCGGCGACAGGTAGACGTGGCTGATGCCGAGCCGGTCCAGGTAGGGGACCAGGCTCCGGACGTCGGCGAAGGTCAGGCCAGGCCCGAGCTGCAGCCGGTAGGTCGCCCGGAGCTCATTCGGCAACGACGGGCTCCCCGCGCCGCAGGACGAGCAGCGAGCGCGACTCGACCACGCACGCCGACAGGGCGGCGTGCTGCTCGTCGCGGCGGTCCTTGTCGCCCGTCGTGAGGACCACCGACCACACCTTCCCGAAGCGCTCGTTGGGCATGTGGAAGTCGACGTCCTCGTGCCCGGCGTTGAAGAGCAGCAGGAACGAGTCGTCGATGACCGGCACGCCGTCGGGCGTGACCTCGCGCAGCTCGTCGCCGTTGAGGAAGACGCCGAGCACGTGCTTGTCGGGACGCTCCCAGTCGCGCTTGGTCATCCGCCGCCCGTCGGGCCGGAACCACCACACGTCCGGCACCCCGGCCTCGCCGGGCTCGTGGCCGCGCAGGAAGCGCGTGCGGCGGAACGCGGGGTGCGCCTTGCGCAGGCGGATGAGGCGGCGCGTGAAGGCCTGCAGCTCCTCCTGCTCGGACGAGTGGTCCCAGTCGAACCACGAGATCTCGTTGTCCTGGCACCACGCGTTGTTGTTGCCCTGCTGCGTGCGGCCGAACTCGTCGCCGCCGAGCAGCATCGGCGTGCCGAGCGAGAGCATCAGCGTGGCCAGGAAGTTGCGCTGCTGGCGTACGCGCAGCGCGTTGATCTCGGGGTCGTCGGTCGGCCCCTCGACGCCGCAGTTCCACGAGCGGTTGTCGTCCGTGCCGTCGCGGTTGTCCTCGCCGTTGGCGTCGTTGTGCTTGTCGTTGTAGGAGACGAGGTCGCGCAGCGTGAAGCCGTCGTGCGCGGTGATGAAGTTGACGGACGCGAACGGCCGCCGGCCGTCGGACTCGTAGAGGTCGCTGGAGCCCGTGAAGCGCGCCGCGAAGTCCGCGACGCTGGACTCTCCGCGCCAGAAGTCGCGCATGCTGTCGCGGTACATGCCGTTCCACTCCGACCACAGGACCGGGAAGTTGCCGACCTGGTAGCCCCCCGGGCCGACGTCCCAGGGCTCGGCGATGAGCTTGACCTGCGACAGGATCGGGTCCTGGTGGATCGTGTCGAAGAACGCGCTGAGCCGGTCGACGTCGTAGAGCTCCCGGGCCAGCGCGCTGGCGAGGTCGAAGCGGAAGCCGTCGACGTGGCACTCGCTGACCCAGTAGCGCAGCGAGTCCATGATCAGCCGCAGCACGCTGGGGTGCCGCGCGTCGAGCGTGTTGCCCGTGCCCGTGTAGTCCATGTAGAAGCGCGGGTCGTCGGGCACCAACCGGTAGTAGCTGGCGTTGTCCACGCCCCTGAAGGACAGCATCGGGCCGAGGTGGTTGCCCTCGGCGGTGTGGTTGTAGACGACGTCGAGGATCACCTCGATGCCGGCCCGGTGCAGCGCCTTCACCATGCCCTTGAACTCGCGCACCTGATTGCCGTCGTGCCCCGACGCCGAGTACAGCGCGTGCGGCGCGAGGTAGCCGATCGAGCTGTAGCCCCAGTAGTTGGTCAGCGCGCGCTCGTGCAGGAAGGACTCGTCGGCGATGTGGTGGACGGGCAGCAGCTCGACCGCGGTGACGCCGAGCTCCTGCAGGTAGGCGAGCGCCTCGTCGGAGGCCAGCCCGGCGTAGGTGCCGCGCAGGTCCTCGCGCACCTGCGGATGCAGCCTGGTGAAGCCCTTGACGTGCGTCTCGTAGATGACGGTCTGTGACCACGGCGTGCGCGGCGGGCGGTCGTCCTCCCAGTAGAACTGCGTGTCGACGATCAGGCACTTGGGGATGGCCGGCTCGGAGTCCTCGTCGTCGGCCTCGAGGTCGGCGTCGGGCTCGTCGGGGGTGGGCACGTAGGGCAGGACGTTGGCCGCGTCCCAGTCGATCGGGCCCTCGATCGCCTTGGCGTACGGGTCGATGAGCAGCTTGGCCGAGTTGAAGCGGTGGCCGTTCTGCGGCTCGTAGGGCCCGTACACGCGATAGCCGTAGCGCGTCCCCGGGCCGACGCCGGGCAGGAAGCAGTGCCAGTTCAGCGCCGTGCGCTCGCGCAGGTCGATCCGCGTCTCGTTGTCGTCGCCGTCGAAGAGGCACAGCTCCACGCGCTCGGCGTTCTCCGAGAACAGCGAGAAGTTGGTCCCGTGCCCGTCCCAGGTCGCGCCGAGGGGGAAGGGCTGGCCCGGCCAGACCGCGCTCACCTGAGCAGCGCCCCGGCGAGCGGCGGGAGCGTGACGGATCCGTCGCACAGTTCGGCGCCGTCGTGCGTGGCGAGGACCATGGACGAGCGCGTCACGGCGACGATCCGCGGCGACTCGGCGAAGTTGCACACGAGCTCGTGGTCCCCGCGGCGCACGCGCAGCCAGCGCGCATCCTCGTCGAAGTCCGCCTCGGCCTCGCCGCGAACCTCCCGGCGGGCGCGCAGCAGCCGCGCGTAGAGCTCGCGCAGCGCGGGGTCCTGCTCCCACGTCAGCTTCGAGCGCTCGAAGGTCGCCGGATCCTGCGGGTCGGGGACCTCCTCGCCGGCGAACTGGGCGAACGCGGCGAACTCGCGCCGGCGCCCCTCGCGGGTCGCGATCGCGATCTCCTCGTCGATGTGGTCGGTGAAGAACTGGAAGGGAGCGGGCTCCCCGTGCTCCTCGCCCATGAACAGCATGGGGATAAACGGTGTCAGAAGCGTGCAGAACGCGGCGAGTGGCCGGACCGGCGCCGGCAGCCGGTCGCCGAGCGCGCGGTTGCCGACCTGGTCGTGGTTCTGCGCGAAGACGACGAACTGCTCGGGCGGCCGGTCGTCGTGCGGGGCGCCGAACGAGCGCTTGCGAAACGACGACCACTGCCCCGTGTGCAGCACCGGCCGGTGGAAGGCCTGGGCGAGCTGGGCGACGCGGCCGTACTCCTCGTAGTAGCCGTCGCGCTCGCCGGTCAGCAGCACCCGCAGGGCGTGGTGGAAGTCGTCGGCCCAGACCGCGTCGCAGCCCAGGCCGTCGGCGCGGATGACCTTCGGGTCGTTGAGGCCGGACTCGGCGATCACGAGGGCGTCGACGCGCTCGGTCAGCTCGCGCAGCACGTGGCGGGCGGACGTGTCGTGGATAGCGTGGATAGCGTCGAGCCGCAGGCCATCGACGCGGAAGTCGCGCACCCAGCCCTCGGCCGACTGCAGGACCCACTCGCGGACGGGGTCGGCCCACTCGTCGTCGTAGTTGATCGCGTCGCCCCAGACCGTCGCGTACCGGTCGGTGAAGTAGGGGCCGAACGCGCGCAGCGCCTTGTTGCCCGAGGCGCCGACGTGGTTGTAGACGACGTCGAGGATCACCGCGAGGCCGGCCGCGTGCGCGGCGTCGACGAGGCGGGCGAAGCCGGCGGGCCCGCCGTACGCGCTGTGCGCGCTCGACAGGAAGACGCCGTCGTAGCCCCACCCGTGGCGGCCGGGGAACTCGGCGATCGGCATGGCCTCGATCGCGGTGACGCCGAGCTCGGCGAGCGCGCCGAGGCGCGGGATGACGCCGTCGAAGGTGCCTTCGGCGCTGAACGTGCCGACGTGCAGCTCGTAGACGACGAGGTCGCGCAGCGCGGGCGGCGCCGGCAGGTCGGCGATCGCGAACGCGCCCGGGTCGACGACCCGCGACGGGCCGCGCAGGCCGTCCGGTTGGTGGCGGCTGGAAGGGTCGGGCAGCGTGGTCCCGTCGAGCACGAACAGGTAGTCGTCGCCCGCGGCCGCCTCGACGACCGCCTCGCGCACGCCGAGGCCGGCGTCGCGCAGCTCGTGGTCGCGCCCCCGGACGCGCACGGCGACGCGGCGCGCGCGCGGCGCCCAGACGCGGAACTCGACGGTCCCGTCGGCGCGGGGGGTCGCGCCCAGGGGGTGGCGCCAGGGAAGCACTAGTGGGCGCGTCCGTGGGTCCGGCGGGTCATCGGGCGTCGCTGGCCGGAACTCGCCCACCCACCCGCCGCCCGGCGTCCGAAGGTGTGGGTGGGTGGGGAATAGTCCGAGGACCGACGGGTGGGTCCAGGCGGCTGCCAGCGGCGGCCGAAACCCGTTGGACTCATGGACGCGCCCACTCGCGCGGAGTACCCGGGGCGCGCGGCGCTACACGGCGCGCGCCCCGGGCGAGCTTCAGCGCGCGAGGCCGATCCGCGCGGTCGTGGTGGCGGTCGCCCCGTGCGCGTCCTGGCCGGTCACCCGCAGCGTGTAGCGGCCCTTGCGCAGCGCCCGGCGGACCCGGAGGCGCAGCGTGCCGCGGCCCTCGAGCCGGCGGAGGCCGCCGGTGGCCACGGTGCGCCCGCGGGCATCGCGCAGGACGCCCTTGACGAGGCTGAGCGGGACGTTGCTGGTCACGCCGACGCGCAGCGCGCGGCCACGGTTGGCGGCGCGCGCCGAGGCGGCGCGGGTGGTCACGCTCAGCGTCGGGCGGGGCGCGTTGGAGCTCGGCGCCGAGGACCCCGGCGCCTGCCCGGCGGGCGGCGACGAGACCGGCGGCGGACCGCTCGGCGGGGCGGCCCCGGCCGCCGCGGCGGGCGCCGCCGCGCAGCCGCCGACCGCGTAGCTCTGGCCGCCGCCGTCGTCGGGGGCCCGATCGGCGTCGGCCAGGTTGCCCAGGCCGACCACCGGCGTCGACAGGTTCTGCTCCTCGAAGGTCTGCGCGTAGGGCGACTCCAGCGTCCCGGCGGCGTAGTCGGCGGGCAGCGCGATCTGGACGACGCCGTTGGGCCCGGCGAAGAACTGGCCCGAGGTCGCCGCAGTGTCCTGGTAGAGCGTGTTGGCCGGCGTCACGGTCACCTGGCCGTACGAGAAGACCGGGTCGCCGCCGGGCTCCACCGAGGCGCGCACGTAGTCCAGCGCGCCGGCCGCGTCGGTCCAGATCATGTACCAGTCCACGCCGGTGGCGCCGGTCGGGACGTCGGCGGTGAGGTTGGCGACCTGGATGTTGGCCGTCACGCCGCCGGCGCCGTCGGAGAGGAAGAAGCCGCCGGTCACGTCGAGGTTCGCCCCGCCCGGACGCTCGACGAACGGGACGCTGCCGTCGATCGCGTCCCCGGCGGGATCGGTGAAGGCCATCCCCGCGCAGCCGGGCGCGGGGGCGTCGGCCCACGCCGGCATGCAGGCGAGCGCCGCGGCGGCGAGCGCGATCAGCGTGGCGAGCCCGGCGCGGCGGCTGGGCACAGGTCGACCCATGGCGTTCCTTCCCTCGAGCTGGTCCGGTCTCGAGGCTCAAACGCCGGCGGCAGCCAGATCTTGCTCCGCGATCCGGCCGGCGCGCGGCGAGCGCGTCTCGACGACGGCCCGCGCCCCGCGGGCGGGAACCAGCGTGATGTGGCGCGCCCGCGGGCGCTCGGGCGCCGCCGACGCCGCCCGCAGCCGCGCCCGCCGCAGCACCGTGCGCAGGACGACGCGCATCTCCATCTGCGCGAACGACGCGCCCAGGCAGCGCCGGATGCCGCCGCCGAAAGGGATCCACGTGTACGGCGCGGGCGCGCCCTCGAGGAAGCGCTCGGGCCGGAAGGCGCGCGGCGCCTCGTAGAGCTGCGGCGAGCGGTGGACCAGGCCGATGGCCGGCGCGGCGAGCACGCCGGCCGGCAGGTCGACGCCCGCGATGCGCGCCGGCCGGCTGAGCTTGCGGATGACGTCGAAGATGACCGGCCGCACGCGCAGCGTCTCCTGCACGACCGCGTCGAGCCAGGCGTCGTCGCCGTCGCGCGCCGCGGCGATCGTGCGCTCGAGCGCGTCGGGGGTGCGCAGCAGCCGCTCGAAGCCCCACGCCAGGCCGGTCGCGGTCGTCTCGTGGCCGGCGAGCAGCAGCGTGACGAGCTGGTCGCGCAGCTCGTCCTCGTCGTCCATCCCGGCGCGCAGCAGCAGCGAGAGCACGTCGCCGCGCTCGTCCAGGCGAGGGTCCGCGCGCCGCCGGCGCACCTCGTCGACGACCAGCGCGTCCGCCCGCGCCTTGAGGGCCAGCCAGCGCTTCCACGGGCCGACGCGCCCGAGCTCCGGCTTGAGCCACATGAGCATGACGAGCCCCGAGAGGTCGACGAGCGCGGGCAGCGCGGCGCGCATCGCGGCCAGCCGCGCGGGCTCGGAGACGCCGAAGACGGCGCGCAGGATCACCTCGAAGGTCAGCTCGCGCATGCGCGGGTGCAGCTCGAAGGCGCGCCCCAGCGGCCAGCGGTCGACCTCGTCCTCGGTCACCTGCTCGACGATCCCCGCGTACGAGCGCACCGCGTCGCCGTGGAAGGCCGGGAGCATGAGCTTGCGCCGGCGCAGGTGGTCGGCCTCGTCGGTGACGAGCACCGAGCGGTCGCCGAGGACGGGCGCGAGGATCGCGTTGGCCTCCCCCGCGTGCAGGGTCTGCGCGTCGCCGGTGAAGACCTCCTTGATTGCCTCCGGGTCGGCGAAGTACACGAGCGTCCCCATCGGCGCCGCGCGGACCGTGAAGACGTCGCCGTAGCGCCGGCGGCAGGCCTCCAGGTAGCGGTCCCAGTAGCCCCACATGGCGATCGTCTGGACGGCCTTCGGCAGCTTCGGGCCGGGCGGCAGGGTGCTCATTCGCCCATTGTCGCCCGGCCCCGCGCCATCCGCGCCACCGCCTCGTCGTCGCGCGCCGAGTGCCGGCCGGCGCCGACCCAGGCGAAGCGGAAGCACAGCGCGGCGGCGAGGTAGCAGCCGCTGGCCACGTGGTGGGTGGCCGGGCCGAAACGCCGGCGGCCGAGGCGCAGGCCGAGCCCGATGCGCACGAGCCACTTGGCCGTCCGGAACAGGCGGCCCGGACGGCCGTGCTCGAGCGACTCCGCCAGCCGCCCGAGACGGCGCTCGTTGATCTCCGACAGCACGAGCTCGGTCGCCATCGCGCCGGTCTCGACGCGGCCGAGCGCGACGCGGGTCGGGTGCCCGACCGGGAGGCCCGCGGCCACGAGCGCCAGGCGCGTCGCCGAGGCCCCGGTCGCGGTGGCCGTCGCGATGAAGATCGGCCCGAGGAACAGGCGGCTGCGCGCCCATACCGGCACCGCGGTCGCCGCGAGGAGCACGCCGGTATAGGAGCCCAGGTAGCCGCCGACGACGGCGTTCGCGCCGCCGAGCGCCCGGGCCAGCCGCCTGCGCCCGAGCAGGTCGGCCGCGACGGCGCCCGCGGCCAGGTTGCCGAAGGCCGTCAGCGCCCACGCGCCCATCGACATCGGCGAGCGCACCTTGACGATCCGCAGCATGTTGTAGAAGCGCTCGGGCCGCCCGAGGTCCATGACGAGCAGCGGCGGCGAAGGCGCGAGCGCGGCCAGCGAGACCTTCCGGGCGAGCCGCGCCGAGCGATGGTCGCCGGACAGGTCGCAGGCGAGCGCGACGAACGCCGACCCGGCCGCCATGCCGCCGAACCAGAAGTACAGCGGCACCTCCCAGGTCCACACCGGCGGCTTCATCATCGACCGGGCGGGTTGGAGTCCCGGCGGCGGATCGCCGGTCCGCGCGGCGCGGTTGGCGGCCTCCACGAGCCCGTCCGGCGGCGGCCCCGGGGTCGCATAGGCCGTGTCGTCGCCGTAGAGGAACGACCACCGCGCATCGGCCCAGTCGCGCTGGTGCAGCTCGACGGGCGCCCCGGGACGCGCCTCGCGCCAGCTCGCCGGCCCGCCCGGGGTGCCGAGCGCCGGCGTGATGTCGCGCGGTCGCTCGCTCACCACCGCCTCCGCGTCCCGCGACCGCCGAGCACGAAGGCCAGCGCGACCCCCGCGGCCGCGGCCAGCCCCGCCCCGACGGCGGCCAGCGTGGCCGGCACGACGTTCTCCTGGATCGGCGACTCGGCCTGAGCGGGCAGCCCGTAGCGCTCGGGCGCCTCGGTGAGCAGGAAGAACGCGCCGAGCCCGCCGGCGAGCTCGTCGCCGGGGCGGTCGCCGGCGCCATAGAGGTAGGCCGACGTCGTGCCCTTCTCGTGCAGCCGCGCGACCCGGCGCTGCGCGCGCTCGACGAGCTCGTCGTAGGGCCCGAACTGGATCGAGTCGGTCGGGCACGCCTTCGCGCACGCGGGCTCGAGGCCGTCCTGCAGGCGGTCGTAGCAGAGCGTGCACTTCGCGGCGCGGCCGTCGTCGTGGTCGCGGTCGACGACGCCGAACGGGCACGCGGGCACGCAGTAGCCGCAGCCGTTGCAGACGTCGGGCTGCAGGACGACGGTCTCGAACTCCGTCCGGATCAGCGCCCCGGTGGGGCAGGCGTCCAGGCAGCCGGCGTGGGTGCAGTGCTTGCACACGTCGGACATGAACACCCAGCTGCTGGGCTCGCGCAGGTCCCAGCCGCCGTCCTGGACCGGCGGGATCGCGGGCAGCTCGGGCACCGCCGTGGGCGCCTCGAGGAAGCGCACGTGACGCCAGGTGCCGGCGCCGAGCGAACCGGTGTGGTCGTACGAGCCGCCCTTGCGGAACTCCGAGCCGTCGGCGGGCAGGTCGTTCCACTGCTTGCACGCCACCTCGCACGCCTTGCACCCGATGCACACCGTGGTGTCGGTGAAGAAGCCCATGTGCCGGGCGTCCGGCCGGTGGATGGCGAGCTCGGTCATCAGTGCAACTTGGGCTCCTCGGCCGGGTGGTCCTGGCGGGGCGAGACGTGCAGGTCGGCGTGCGCGTCGCGCAGCGGCGCGGTGGAGGAACGCGCGCGGCGTCCCGCGCGCACGTCGCAGGTGAACGCCTTGGCCTCCTCGATCGTCACGTTGGGGTCGCCGGAGAGCGCGATGAGGTCGTTGGCCGCGTCGCCCGGTATTCCGCCGCCGTAGCCCCAGTGGAAGGGCAGCGCGATCTGGTGCACGGGCCGGCCGTCGATCATGAGCGGCCGCAGGCGGTCGGTCACCTTCGCCCGCGCCTCGATCTCGGCGCGCTCGGTGACGACGGTCAGCCAGCCGCCGTCCTCGATGCCCCGCGCGGCGGCGGTCTCGGGGTCGATCTCGGCGAACATCTCCGGCTGCAGCTCGGCCAGCCACGGCAGGTTGCGGCTCATGGCGCCCGCGGTGTGGTGCTCGGTGAGCCGGAACGTGGTCGCCACCAGCGGGTAGCGCGGGTCGCCGGTGCGGTTGAGCGGGTTCTCCGGGCGGTCCCAGCGCAGCGCCACGGGGTTGGCGCCCATACGCGGGTAGAGCAGGTTCCCGACCGGCGACTCGAGCGGCTCGTAGTGGGTCGGCAGCGGCCCGTCGAGCAGCCCCGACGGCGTGTACAGCCAGCCCACCCCGTCGCCCATCATGATGAACGGCTGGTCGCCCGAGATCGCGTCCATCCCCGTGCCGCCGTCCTCCGGCGCGCGGTAGTCGGGGCGCTTGTCGACCGGGAAGTCCGGGACGTCGTAGCCGGTCCACCTGCCCTCGTCCTCGTCCCACCAGACGTAGCGCTTGCGCTCGGACCACGGGCGCCCGTCGGGATCGGCAGAGGCGCGGTTGTAGAGCATGCGCCGGTTGGCCGGCCACGCCCACGCCCACTCGGGCGACACCCAGCCGCCCGGCGCGCGGATGTCACCGGGCTCGCGCCGGCGGGCCTGGTTGACGCCGTCGGCGTAGACGCCGCTGTAGATCCAGCAGCCGCATGCGGTGGAGCCGTCGGACTTCAGCTGCGCGAAGCCGGGGACGGGCTCGCCGTCGGCGGTCGTGTAGCCGCTGATCTCCTTGAGCACCGCCTCGACGGACGGGTCGCGCTCCTCGCCCAGCTCGGGGTAGTCCCACGCGAGGTTGCGGATCGGCCAGTCGCGCGCCTTCTCGGAGCTCGCGTAGTGCGCCTTTACGCGCTTGGTCAGGTGGTTCATGAACCACAGCTCGCTGCGCGCGTCGCCGGGCGGGTCGAGCGCCTTGTCGCGCCACTGCACGAGGCGCTGCGTGTTGGTGAACGAGCCCGGCTTCTCGACGTGCGCGGCCGCGGGCATCAGGAACACCTCGGTCTCGATGTCCTCGGTGCGCAGCTCGCCCGAGCGCACCTCCGGCGAGTCGCGCCAGAACGTCGCGGTCTCGACCTCGGCCAGGTCGCGCACGACCAGCCACTTGAGGTGCGCGAGCGCGCGGCGCATCAGGCCCGAGTTCTGCGAGCCGATCGCCGGGTTCTGGCCCATGCAGAACAGCCCGTCCAGCCCGCCGTCGAGCGCGCGGATCATCGTCGGGAAGTGCGCGTGGTTGCCGCTGATCTTCGGCAGGTGGGCGAAGCCGTAGTCGTTGTCCGCCGTCGCGGCGTCGCCGAACCAGGCCTTCAGCAGCGAGACGATGTACTTGTCGAAGTTCGACCACCAGCCGCGGCGCGCGCCGCCTGACGAGATGTAGTCCGCGAGCGTGAGCTCCGCCTCGCGCGCGCGCGGCATGTGCAGGTAGCCGGGCAGCAGGTCGTACAGCGTGGGGATGTCGCTCGCGCCCTGGATCGTCGCGTGGCCGCGCATGGCCATGACGCCGCCGCCGGGCCGCCCCACGTTGCCGAGCAGCAACTGGAGGATCGCCCCGGCGCGGATCATCTGCACGCCGAGCGAGTGCTGCGTCCAGCCGACCGCGTAGACGAGGACCGAGGTGCGCTCGCGGCCGGAGTTGGCGATCAGCGCCTGCGCGACCTCGTCGAACTGCGCGGGCGGAATGCCGCAGATGCGCTCGATCATCTCGGGCGTGTAGCGGCTGTAGTGGCGCCTGACGATCTGGAAGACGCAGCGGGGGTCCTCCAGCGTCGGGTCGCGCTTGACCGCGCCCTCGAGCAGCCCCGCGCCGGTCTTCTCGTCGAAGGCCTGCGTCGCGTGCTCGCGCACCCCCGACGCGCTGGCGACCTCGCCCCCGTCGTACATCCAGGTCGAGCGGTCGTAGGTCCCGGTCTCGGGATCGAAGCCGCTGAAGACCCCGTCGAGGTCCTCGGTGTCGCGGAAGCGCTCGTCGATGATCGTCGCAGCGTTCGTGTAGTGCACGACGTAGTCGCGGAAGTAGGACCCGGTCTCGATGACGTGGCGGATCAGGCCGCCGAGGAAGGCGATGTCGGTCCCCGGGCGGATCGGCACGTGCAGGTCGGCGCTGGCCCCGGTGCGCCCGAAGCGAGGGTCGACGTGGATGACCTTCGCGCCGCGCTCGCGCGCCTTCATCACCCAGCGGAAGCCGACCGGATGGGCCTCGGCCATGTTCGAGCCCTGGATGAGCACGCAGTCGGCGTTCTGGATCGCCTGCTGGTTGTCGGTGGCGCCGCCGCGCCCGAACGAGGTCCCCAGACCGGGGACGGTGCTCGAGTGTCATATGCGCGCCTGGTTCTCGATCTGCACCGCGCCCATCGCGGTGAAGGACTTCTTGATCAGGTAGTTCTCCTCGTTGTCGAGCGTCGCGCCGCCGAGGTGCGCGAAGCCGAGCGTGCGGTCGACGCGCCAGCCGCGATGGTCGACGTCCTGCCAGCCCGCCTCGCGCGCGGCGATCGCGCGCTCGGCGATCATGTCCATCGCCGTCTCGAGGTCGAGCTCGGTCCAGGCGGTGGCGCGCGGCGCGCGGTAGAGCACCTTCGTCAGGCGCCCGGGCTGCTGGACGAGCTGGCGTGAGGCCGAGCCCTTCGGGCACAGCGTGCCTTGGTTGATGGGCGAGCGCGGGTTGCCCTCGATGTCGACGAGCTCACCGTCGCGCGTGTAGACGACCTGGCCGCAGCCCACCGCGCAGTACGGGCAGACCGACTCGGTGGCCTTCAGCCCGGCGATCCGCGCGCGCGCCTCGCGGGTGCGCGGCGAGACGGCGCGCGGCCCCAGCCCCCAGTCCGCCGCCCGGCCGATCACGGGCAGCGAGCGCAGGCGCTGGAACGACGTGGGGCGACTCATCGGCCGCATCCTTCTCCATCTGCGCACGTTAACGACGAGTGTGGCCCCATCGTCTGGACCTCGGGGCCTCACAGGTATACGGTCGGACAAGAGGCAAGCGATGCCCGCCATGGCCGCAAGGACGCTGACGGTGCTGTGCACGCTGGGGTGCTCGCTGCTCGCGGGCGCGCCGGCCGCGTTCGCGACCTCCGGGACCGGGACGCAGAACCCCGACCTGACCGTCGAGGTGTCGCTCGCCTCCAGCGCGCTGGACCCCGACCGGGCGACCGTCGGCGATCAGGTGACGGTCGTCGAGCGCGTGACCAACAACACCCCCGCGGTGCAGATGCCCAGGATCGTCGAGACGGCGCAGGCGCCGGGCGGGTCGCCGTCGCCGACGACGTCCAGGGTGCGCATCGCGCCGCACAGGACGTACCGCGTGACCTACAGCTACCGGATCTTCGCCGGCATCCCGCCGGGGCTGTCCACGCTGACGCTGGCCGCGACCAACGGCAACGGCACGTCGACGGCGACGGCCGAGATCACCGTGATCTGACGCTTGGCCGGCGCCGCCTGCGCCGGATATGGTCGGCCAGGAGGCCGGGTCATCCACGCGCCGCGACCACTCACCCTCTGGGCCCTCGCCCTCGCGGGCTGTGCGGCGGCCGCCACCTCGGTCGCCCTGGCCCTGACGAGCGACCACGTCAACGAGCCGGGCCTGCAGGCCGCGCTGATGGACTGGATCACCGTCCCGTTCATCTTCAGCGGGCTGATCGCCTGGTGGCGCCGGCCCGCCAGCCGCATCGGGCCGCTCATGGTCGGCGCCGGGTTCACGACCTTCCTGGGGACCTTCCAGTGGACCAACGCCGACGTCCTCCACACGCTTGGCGTCGCGTTCGACCTGCTGCCCGCCGTGCTCTTCATGCACGTCTATCTGGCCTTCCCCAGCGGCCGGCTCGAGCGGTGGCCCGCGCGGGTCATCGTGGCGACGGCGTACGTGGCGGCGTTCGGACTGCAGCTCGTCGGCATGGCGCTCGGCGGCTTCGGCCCTCACAACCTGCTCGAGGTCGTCGCGGCGCCGCATCCGGCTGCGGTCCTGCTCCAGGTCCAGCTGGTCACCATCAGCGCTTGCTGCGTGGCCGGCATCGGCGTGCTGGCGGCGCGGCGCCGCGAGGCCGGCCGGCCGCGGCGCCGCTCGGTCGCGCTGCTGTTGGACTCCTTCGCCCTCGGCCTGGTGATGGTGGCGGTCCTGTTCGTCATCGGGGCGTTCGACGGGCCGGCGTTCGAGACGATCCGGCGGGCGACCTTCTTCGTCCTCGGGCTCGGGCCGGTGGCCTTCCTGATCGGCCTGCTCGACGCGCGCCTCGCGCGCTCGGCCGTGGCCGGTCTGATCGTCGACCTGCGAGCGAACCCGGCCCCGGCCCACTTGCGGGACGCGCTGGCGCGCGCGGTATGCGACCCATCGCTGAAGCTCGCGTACTGGCTGCCGGAGTTCGAGAGCTGGGCCGACCTCGAAGGCCGCCCGGCGACGCTGCCCGAGCCGGGCGGCTCCAGGGTCGCCACGCTCATCGAGCGCGACGGCGCGCCGGTCGCCGCGCTGGTTCACGACTCGTCGGTGCACGACGAGCCCGAGCTGCTCGCCGCCGTCCGCGCGGCGGCCGGCCTCGCGCTGGAGAACGCACGCCTGCAGGCCGAGCTGGCCGCGCGCGTGGAGGAGCTGAGGGGCTCGCGCCTTCGGGTCATCGAGGCCGGCCAGAAGGAGCGTCAACGGCTCGAGCGCAACCTGCACGACGGCGCGCAGCAGCGCCTCGTGGCGCTTTCGCTCGAGCTGAGCCTGCTCAAGAAGCGGGTCGACGACGACCCCGAGGCCAGCACGCGCGTCGAGCATGCGCGTGACGAGCTGGCCCTGTCACTCCAGGAGCTGCGCGACATCGCGCACGGGCTGCACCCCGCCGTCGTCAGCGGCCACGGCCTGACCGTCGCGCTGGAGTCCCTGGCGGCCCACGCCCCGGTCCCCGTGCGGCTCACGGTCGAGCTCGACGACCGGCTGCCCGAGCCGCTCGAGGTGGCGGCGTACTACCTCGTCTCCGAGAGCCTGGCGAACATCGGCAAGCACGCGCACGCGACGTCGGCCACGATCGACGTCGCGCGCACCAACGGCCGGGTCGTCGTCGAGATCGCCGACGACGGGGTCGGCGGCGCCGACGTCGAGCGCGGCTTGGGCCTGCGCGGCCTCGCCGACCGCGTCGAGGCGCTCGACGGCCGGCTGCGGATCTGGGCTCCCGACGGGCACGGCACGCGCGTCCGAGCGGAGATCCCGTGCGCGTAGCGATCGCCGAGGACAGCGTCCTGCTGCGCGAGGGCGTCGCCCGCCTGCTCGGCGACGCCGGGTTCGACGTCGTCGCCCAGTGCGGCACCGCCGACGAGCTGCTGCTGAAGGTGCGCAGCTTCCCGCCCGACGTCGCCATCGTCGACATCCGCCTGCCGCCGACGCACAACGACGAGGGCCTGCGCGCGGCGCTGGAGATCCGTGCCCGCCATCCCTCGGTGGGAGTGCTGGTGCTGTCGCAGTACATCGAGCTCGGGCTCGCGCTGCAGCTGCTCTCCGAGTCCGCCGATGGCGTCGGGTACCTGCTCAAGGACCGCATCACCGACGTCGACGAGTTCGTCGGCGCCGTGCGGCGGGTGGCAGCCGGGGGCTCCGCGCTCGATCCGATCATCGTCTCCACACTGCTGTCACGGCGGCGCACCGACGACCCGCTCGCCGCGCTGACGCCCCGCGAGCGCGAGGTCCTCGAGCTGATGGCCACGGGCAGCTCCAACCAGGGCATCGCCGACGCGCTGGTCATCACGCTGCGCGCGGTCGAGAAGTACGTGTCCAGCATCTTCGACAAGCTCGGCCTGCCGTCGACGAAAAGCGAGTCTCGGCGCGTCCTCGCGGTCCTCCTGTTCCTACGGTCCTGAGGGCTGGCCGCACCCGAGACGACCAGAAACCCGCCCCCCCGAACACCAGCTCTCCGGCTGGTCGCGCGCGGGCGCGGATGCGAGGTTCGACGCCATGAGAACGCGCGTCACCACGGCGCTGGCGGCCTGCGGAGCGATCCTCGCCGTCACCGCGCCCACCGCCGCCGGCACGATCCGCTGGCACGGCTGCGGCTCCCAGCTGCCGGCTGCCCTCCGGTGTGCCGAGCTCGCCGTGCCGCTGGACTACGCCGCCCCGCGCGGCGCGAAGATCAAGCTGGGCTTCGCCCGGCTGCCCGCGCAGGATCGCGCGCACCGGATCGGGAGCCTGATCATCAACCCCGGCGGACCCGGGGGCGCCGGCAGCCAGGTCATCGGGGTGGAAGCCGCCGGGGGCCACCTGTGGCACCCGGCGCTGCACCGGCGCTTCGACCTGATCGGCATGGACCCGCGCGGCATCGGCACGAGCACGCCGGTCCTGTGCGACCCCGCGACATTCAACGCGCCGGCGTCGTTCTTCCCCCGATCGCCGGAGGAGTTCGCGCGGCTGCAGGAGTACGCCGCCGGGCTCGGGGCGGGCTGCCTGAGCGCAACCGGGCCGCTGCTCGGCCACGTCGACACGCTCAGCGTGACGCGCGACATGGAGGCGCTGCGCCGGGCGCTCGGGGACGGGAAGCTGAACTTCCTCGGGCTCTCCTACGGCGCCGAGATCGGCACGCTCTACGCCGAGCTCTACCCCAGGCGCATCCGCGCGATGGCGCTCGACGGGATCCTCGACCACTCGGTCTCGACGACCACCGTCTTCCGCGAGGCCGCGGAGGCGTACGAGGACACCTTCGACCGCTTTGCCGCGTGGTGCGGGCGGGAGGCGCGCTGCGCGCTGCACGGGCGCGACGTCGCGGCGCTGTTCGACGAGCTCGTCGCCCGTGCCGACCGCGAGCCGATCCCCGCAGCGCGGTGCGCGACCGAGCCGTGCCGCACGGCGACGGTGACCGGCGGCGACATCAGGCTCAACTCGTTCGTGGCCCTGACGACCAAGAACCCGCTCGCGGCGCTCGGGCTCCCGGGCTGGCAGGGGCTCGGCGAAGCGCTGGCGGCGGCCGAGCAGGGGGACGCGAGCGCCTTCGCGACGCCCATGGCCACCGGCCCGCGAGACGACCCGTTCCCCAGCCTGGCCGTCAACTGCGTCGACTACGCGCGCAACGTGGCGGGCTATGACGACTTCGCCGCCATGGAGGAGCTCGGCCGCCGCGTCGCGCCGCATACCCAGGGCGCGAGCGAGGCCTGGCTCGGCATCCTCGGCTGCCTGGGCTGGCCGGTCCCGCAGGCCAACCCGCAGCACCGCCCGAAGATCCACGGCGCGCCGCCGATCCTGCTCGTCTCGGCGACGCACGACCCGTCGACGTCGTACGTCTGGGCCCGCCGCGCCGCGCGCCAGATCCCCCGCGCGGTCCTGCTGACCCGCGAGGGCGACGGCCACACGTCGTCGTGGCTCGGCCCGCACAGCCGCACGAACACCGCGATCGCCGACTACCTGATCACGCGACGCACGCCGGCCCCCGGCACGAGGTACGGGAGCTAGGCGGGCACGAGCCACACCACGCCCAGCGGCGGCAGGTCGATTACCGCCGACTGCGGCTGCTCGTGCCACGGGCAGCCGGCGTCGGCCTCGACGAAGCCGCCGTTGGTGACGCCCGAGCCGCCGTAGCGCTCCTCGTCGGTGTTGAGCACCTCGCGCCAGCGCCCGGGCCGCGGGAGCCCGACGCGGTAGCCGTGCCGCGGGATCGGCGAGAGGTTGCACACGCAGACGAGCACGTCCTCGCCGGCGCGCGTCTGGCGCGCGAAGGCGACGACGTTGGCGTCGGCGTCGTTCGCCTCCAGCCAGTAGAAGCCCTCGGAGTCGAAGTCCAGGCCCCACAGCGCGCGCTGCTCGCGGTAGACGCGGTTGAGGTCGCGCACGAGATCCTGCACGCCGGCGTGCCCGGCGTCCTCGAGCAGGTGCCAGTCCAGCGACGTCGCGTGCGACCACTCGCGCTCCTGGCCGAACTCGCAGCCCATGAACAGCAGCTTCTTGCCGGGGTGCGCCCACATGTAGCCGTACAGCGCTCGCAGGTTCGCGAGCTTCTGCCACTTGTCGCCCGGCATGCGGGCCACCAGCGAGCCCTTGCCGTGGACGACCTCGTCATGGCTGAGCGGCAGGATGAAGTTCTCGCTGAAGGCGTACATCAGCGAGAACGTCAGCTGGTGGTGGTGGTAGCGCCGGTGTACGGGGTCGTTGGCGAAGTAGTTGAGCGTGTCGTGCATCCAGCCCATGTTCCACTTGAAGCCGAAGCCCAGGCCGCCCAGGTACGTCGGCCGTGACACGCCCGGCCACGCGGTCGACTCCTCGGCGGCCGAGACGACGCCGGGCTCGCGCGCGTGCAGCACCTCGTTGACCTGCTTGAGGAACGACACGGCGTCGAGGTCCTCGCGGCCGCCGAACTGGTTGGGGATCCACTGGCCCTCCTCGCGTGAGTAGTCGAGGTAGAGCATCGAGGCGACGGCGTCGACGCGGATGCCGTCGGTGTGGTGCTCGCGCAGCCAGTACAGGGCGCTCGCCAGCAGGAAGTTGCGCACCTCGTTGCGCCCGAAGTTGAAGACGAGCGTCCCCCAGTCGGGGTGCTCGCCGCGCCGCGGGTCCTCGTGCTCGTAGAGCGCGGTGCCGTCGAAGCGCCGCAGCGCCCAGTCGTCCTTGGGGAAGTGGGCGGGGACCCAGTCGAGGATGACACCGACGCCCGCCTGGTGCAGGCGGTCGACCAGGTAGCGGAAGTCGTCGGGCGTGCCCCAGCGCGCGGCGGGCGCGAAGTAGCCGGTGACCTGGTAGCCCCAGGAGCCGGGGAACGGGTGGGCCATGACCGGCAGCAGCTCGACGTGGGTGAACCCCATGTCGGTCGCGTAGGCGGCGAGGTCGTCAGCGAGCTCGCGGAAGCCCAGCTCGCGGTCGGGCTCGCGCGGGTCACGGCGCCACGAGCCGAGGTGGACCTCGTAGACCGTCATCGGCTCGACCTGCGGGTCGCGCAGCCGCCGGCGGTTGACCCACGGCTCGTCGTGCCACTCGTAGGCCGAGCGGTTGACGACCGAGGAGGTGGCCGGCGGCACCTCGGTCTCGAAGGCGACCGGGTCGGCCTTCAGCCGCAGGTTGCCGTCCTGCGTGTGGATCTCGAACTTGTAGACGCCGCCCTCCCCCACCCCCGGCAGGAAGAGCTCCCAGATCCCCGACGAGCCGAGCGAGCGCATCGGGTGCAGGCGCCCGTCCCACGAGTTGAAGTCGCCGATGACGCTGACCGAGCGCGCCGCCGGCGCCCACACCGCGAAGGCCGTCCCGGTCACGCCCTCGATCTCCCTGACGTGCGCGCCCAGCCGGCAGTAGAGGTCCTCGTGACGGCCCTCGCCCGCCAGGTGCAGGTCCATCTCGCCCAGCGTCGGCAGGAACGAGTACGGGTCGGCGAACGTGTAGGTGTCGCCGGTCGGGTAGGCGACCTCGAGCTCGTAGCGCATCGGCAGCTTCGCGTCCTTGATGACGCCCTCGAACAGGCCGTCGCCGTTGACCTGCTTGAGCTCCACGCCCGCGGGCTGCACGACGACGCGCTCGGCGTCGGGGCGGTAGGCGCGGACGATCACCCCGCCCTTGGTCGGGTGGGCGCCGAGGTGGCTGTGGGGATCGGCGGTGTTCATGCCATGGGCTCCTCGAGCAGCCGGAGGATGCCCGCCACGGGGATGCGCACCCAGTCCGGCCGGTTGTTGAGCTCGTAGCGCAGCTCGTAGACCGCCTTCTCGAGCTCGAAGATCTGCAACAGCTTCTCCGTACCCGCCTCGCTGGCGGGCAAGAGCGCCGGTTCGATCGCGTCGTAGTACGCGCGCAGGAACGCGTCCCGCGCGCGGCCCTCCCAGCCGTCGGGGGCCGGCCGCCCGCGCTGCAGGTCGCTCGCGCTGGCGACGTAGGCGAACGAGCGCAGCATCCCGGCGACGTCGCGCAGCGGCGAGCGCTTGCGCCGGCGCTCGAGCAGCGGCCGGGCGGGCTCGCCCTCGAAGTCGAGGATGACCCAGTCGTTCTCGCGCGACAGCAGGGTCTGGCCTAGGTGGTAGTCGCCGTGGTGGCGGATGAGCCGGCCGCCCACGCCGACGTGCGAGAGCTGCTGGAGCCGGTCGCGGATCTCCTCGCCGCGGCCGGCGATCGGGGCGACGCGCTCGTCGTCATCGGGCAGGCGCATGAAGATCTGCTCGATCTGCTCGTCGATCGTGGCGACGAGCAGCGACAGCGCCTCGTCGCCCGGGTCCTCGGGCGCGAAGTCGGCGTCGGTGGCGTCGGACGCGAGCGTGGAGTGCATCCGCCCCGTCACCGTGCCCAGCCGGCGCAGGCGGTCGATCAGCCGCGGCTCGGCGATCTCGTCGAGTGCGAGCTCCCACCCGTCGCGCGCGTCGGCGACGAAGGCCTGCAGCACGCCGAGCGTCGCCTCCATCAGCTCGCCGGCGAACTCGTACCAGCCCTCCAGCTCGGCGATGTTGTGGAAGCCGTGCTCCTGCAGGAAGCGCAGCATCTCGAGCTCGGGGTTGTCGCCGGCCTCGACCTTGCGAAAGACCTTCAGCACCGAGCGCTCGTCGAAGACGACCGACGAGTTGGACTGCTCGGCGCCCATCGCGCGCACGCTGCCGCCCAGGCTCGGCGTGTCGACGGTGCGGAAGCGCACGACGCCTGCGCCTCCCGTCAGCTCGGCGCCGTCGGCCAGCAGATTGCCCAGCAGCGCGGTCGCCTTCGGATCGACGAGCGCGTCGTAGAGCGTCCACTCGCCGGCCTCGCCGATCACGCCCTGGTTCCAGCGCTCGCTCGCCGGGCGCGCGCCGAGCAGCACCTGGTAGAGCTCGTGCGTGCCCGCCGGGAAGCGCGCCTCCAGCAGCGCGGCGGCGAGCAGCGGCGGCTCGCCCTCGCGCAGCGGCACGGCGCCGAGCACGCCGAGATGGCTGACGTGGCTGGCCTTCGCCCCGAACCAGCGCTGGCGCACGATCCAGTCGGCGAGGACCTGCTCGTCGAGCGCCGGGAGCTCAGCCATCGTCGGAGGCCTCCTCGAGCAGGAACCAGTAGAAGCCGCGCGGGGCGAGCGTGAGCAGGTAGCGCAGCTCGCCGATGCGCGGGAAGCGCGAGCGCCCGAACATCTCGACCGGGTAGCGGCCCTCGTACTCGGACAGGTCGAGCTGGACCGCCTGCGCCGAGCGCGCGAGGTTGTGCACGCACAGGGCGACGTCCTCCTCCCAGCGGCGCACGTGGGCGAAGATCCGGTGGTTGTCGGGGCGCAGCGGCTCGTACGTGCCGTGGCCGAAGACCGGGTGCTCCTTGCGCAGCGCGATGAAGCGCCGCATCCAGCGCAGCAGCGAGGTCGGCGTGCGCAGCTGGGCCTCCACGTTGACCGCCTGGTAGCCGTAGACGGGGTCCATCAGCGGCGGCGCGTAGAGCTGCGCGAAGTCCGCGCGCGAGAAGCCGCCGTTGCGGTCCCCGGTCCACTGCATCGGGGTGCGCACGCCGTCGCGGTCGCCGAGGTAGACGTTGTCGCCCATCGCGATCTCATCCCCGTAGTACAGGACCGGCGAGCCCGGCAGGGAGAAGAGGATCGCGTGCATGAGCTCCATCTCGTCGCGGCCGTTGTCGAGCAGGGGCGCGAGGCGGCGGCGGATGCCGAGGTTGAGCTTCATCCGCGGGTCCTTGGCGTACTCGCCGTACATGTAGTCGCGCTCCTCGTCGGTGACCATCTCGAGGGTCAGCTCGTCGTGGTTGCGCAGGAACAGGCCCCACTGACAGTTGAAGGGGATGTCGGGCGTGCGGTCGAGGATCTCGAGCATGGGCGTCGCGTCCTCGCGGCGCATCGCCATGAACATCCGCGGCATGACCGGGAAGTGGAAGCACATGTGGCACTCGTCGCCGTCGCCGTAGTACTGGACGACGTCCTCGGGCCACTGGTTGGCCTCGGCGAGCAGGACGCGGTCGGGGTACTCCCGGTCGACGGTCTTGCGGACGAGCTTGAGGAAGTCGTGCGTCTCGGCCAGGTTCTCGCAGTTGGTGCCCTCGCGCTCGTAGAGGTAGGGGATGGCGTCGAGGCGGAAGCCGTCGAGCCCGAGGTCCAGCCAGTAGCGCAGGGCGTCGAGCATCGCCTCCTGGACCTCAGGGTTGTCGAAGTTGAGGTCGGGCTGGTGGCTGAAGAACCGGTGCCAGTAGTAGGCGCCGGCGTGCTCGTCCCACGTCCAGTTGGAGGTCTCGGTGTCGATGAAGATGATCCGCGCGTCCTCGTAGCGCTGGTGCGTGTCCGACCAGACGTAGTAGTCGCGGTACGGCGAGTCCGGGCTCGAGCGCGCGGCCTGGAACCAGGCATGGTCTGATGAGGTGTGGTTCATGACCAGGTCGGCGATGACCCGCATGCCGCGCTGGTGGGCGGCCTCGATGAACGTGCGGACGTCGTCGATCGAGCCGTAGTCGGGGTGGACGTGCTCGTAGTCTGCGACGTCGTAGCCGCCGTCGCGCAGCGGGCTGGCGTACATGGGCAGCAGCCAGATGCAGTCGATGCCGAGCCACTGCAGGTAGTCGAGCTTCTCGGTCAGCCCGCGGAAGTCCCCCGACCCGTCACCGTTGCCGTCGAAGAAGCCACGCAGGTGGATCTCGTAGAAGACCGCGGTCTTGAACCACAGCGGGTTCGACTCGAACCAGTGGCCGGGCGTCATCGCTCGATCGTCAGCACGTGCGACTTGCCGGGCTCGAGGCGAACGTAGTTGCGGCCCAGGTGCCAGGTGTAGCGGTCGCCGCCGAGCTCGTCGACGACGCTGAACGTCGGCGGCAGCCCGAGCTCGGCCGGGAGCACGACCACGCCCTCCTGCGCCCAGCGCGGGTCGATGTTGACCACGCAGATCACGATGTCGTCCCAGGCGCGCTTGGCGTAGCCGACGAGCGCCTCGTTGGCGGTGTCGAGGAACGTGACGGTGTCGAGGTGGTGCAGCGCCTGGTGTGCGCGTCGGATCTCGTTGACGCGCTGGATGAGCGGCAGGAGCGGGCCGTCGAGGGAGCGGTGCTTGATCTCGTACTTCTCGGAGTCCAGGTACTCCTCGCTCCCGGGCCGGACGGGGACGTTCTCGACGTTCTCGAAGCCCGAGTAGATGCCGTAGGTCGGGCTCAGCGTCGCGCCGAGGACGAGCCGCGCCTCGAAGGCCGGGCGGCCGCCGTGCTGGAGGTACTCGGTGAGGATGTCCGGCGTGTTGACGAAGAAGTTCGGCCGGAAGTAGTGGCGCTCGTCGGAGTAGGCCAGCTCGACGACGTACTCGATGAGCTCCCAGCGGGCGTTCTTCCACGTGAAGTACGTGTAGGACTGGTTGAACCCGACCTTGGCCAGCGTGTCCATCTTGGCGCGGCGGGTGAACGCCTCGGCGAGGAAGATCACGTCGGGGTGCTCGCGGCGGACCTCCGCGATCAGCCACTCCCAGAACGGTGTCGGCTTGGTATGCGGGTTGTCGACGCGGAACACCGTGACGCCGCGCTCGACCCAGTGCAGGACGACGTCGAGCAGCGCCTGCCACAGCCCGCGCCAGTCGTCGCAGTCCCAGTTGACGTTGTAGATGTCCTGGTACTTCTTGGGCGGGTTCTCGGCGTACTTGAGGGTGCCGTCCGGACGGCGGTTGAACCACTCAGGGTGCTCGGTCAGCCACGGGTGGTCGGCCGAGCACTGGATCGCGAAGTCCAGCGCGATCTCGATCCCGTGCTCGCGCGCGGCGACGACGAGGCGGCGGAAATCCTCGTCGGTCCCGAGGTCGGGGTGGATCGCGGTGTGGCCGCCGACGCCGTGCAGGCCGATCGCCCACGGGCTGCCGGGGTCGTCGGGGCCGGCGTTGAGGGAGTTGTTGCGGCCCTTGCGGTTGGTGCGGCCGATCGGGTGGATCGGTGGCAGGTAGAGGACGTCGAAGCCGAGTTCGGCGAGGCGCGGCAGCTGGCGCTCGACCCCGGCGAACCCGCCCCACGACCGCGGGAAGAGCTCGTACCAGGAGCCGAAGCGCCCGCGATCGACGTTGATCTCGATCGGGCGCGGCAGCGTGGTCGCGTCCGACCGGTCCGGATGGCGGCGGACGATCTCCAGCAGCGCGGGGTCCAGCGCGGCCGCCGGGCTGCCGTCGGCCATGGCGGCCTCGATGTGCGCGCGGTCCTCGCCGGTGGCGCGCTCGGCCGCCTGGCGCAGCAGGAGCATGCCCTCCGAGAGCTCGCCGGAGAGGTCGGGCTGGCGGGCGTCGACCTTGCGCTCGAGCTCGGAGCGCCACGAGGCGAAGGCGTCGGTCCACGCCTCGACCGTCCATTCCCAGATGCCCTGGACGTCGATGGGGAAGCTCCCCGCCCACCGATCGCCACCCTCGTGGGCGTCGATCCAGTGCAGCGGCTCCTCGCGCCACTCGGCGGCGCCCTGCGGGCGGGACTTGACGACGGCGCGCAGGATGTCGGGGCCGTCGCGGAAGATGAGCGCCGCGACCTGGTAGGTGTCGCCCGCGACCGCCTTGGCGCGGTACCGGCCGCCGTCGACGAGCGGCCGGGGGTCCTCGATCTGGATGCGCGGTTGCCATTCGCGAGGGCCGGGCACTGGCCCCGTCTGTGTCCGCTCTTCGACCGTTCGTAACGTCAAAACCGTGAACCTCCCGCGAAGCGCCGGCGTCCAGCTGCATCCCACGTCACTGCCCGGAGGGCGGCTGGGACCTGAGGCATACCGGTTCGTGGACTGGCTTGCGTCCGCGAGGCAGTCGTGGTGGCAGATGCTGCCCCTCGGGCCGCCGGACCGCTACGGCTCCCCGTACAAGTCTCCGTCGGCCTTCGCGGCCTGGGCGGGGCTGCTGGAGAAGCCGCGAGCGCGGGTGTCTGCGGGCGACGAGTCGTCGTTTCGCGAGCGCCACGCGGCGTGGATCGGCGATTGGGAGCGGTTCGCCGGGCGCGGCGCCGTGGCCGACCAGGTCCGCTTCGAGCGCGAGTGGGCGTCTTTGCGGGGGTATGCCGCTTCGGCGGGGGTGCGGCTGATCGGCGACGTGCCGATCTACGTGGCGCCGCGTGGGGCGGACCATCGCGCGCACCCGGAGCTGTTCCTGGAGGACGTGGTTGCGGGGGTGCCGCCGGACGCGTACTCGTCGAAGGGCCAGCGGTGGGGCAACCCGATCTACGACTGGCCTGCCCTGCGGCGGCGGGGCTATCGCTGGTGGATCGAGCGGCTGCGGCGGACGGTGGAGCTGTTCGATCTGGCGCGCGTGGACCACTTCCGCGGGTTCGTCGCGTACTGGGCGGTGCCGCGGGCGGCGCGCGACGCGCGCGCCGGCCGGTGGCGGCGCGGGCCGGGGCGGGCGGTCTTCGAGGCGATGGTCTCCGAGCTCGGTCAGCTGCCGCTGATCGCCGAGGACCTGGGCGTCATCACGCCGGCCGTGACGGCGTTGCGGCGGTCGCTCGAACTGCCCGGGATGGTGGTGCTGCAGTGGGCGTTCGAGCCCGACGACCCGCGCGGGCCGCACCGGCTCTCGAATCACGAGGAGCAGTCGGTGGCGTACACGAGCACGCACGACACCGACACGCTGGCCGGGTGGTGGGCGTCGGTGGGCGCGCAGCAGCGGGCTGCGGCCCGGGCGGCGATGCCGGCTGATCGTGATGTGCATTGGGCGTTGATCCGGCTGCTGTTCTCGTCGCGGGCGGCGGTGGCGATGACCCAGCTGCAGGACGTGCTCGGGCTGGGTCCCGAGGCGCGGATGAACGTGCCGGGGCGCGCGCGGGGGGCGTGGAAGTGGCGGCTGCGGTCGGGGGAGTTGGGGGCGGGGCATGCGGGGCGGTTGCGGGAGGTGACGGAGGAGGCGGGGCGGGCTTGATGCTGTTGTTGTTGCTGTTGCTGTTGCGCTCCGCTCGCGCGTGTGTGGCGGGTCGCCGCCGCGGGCGCTCCGCTCGGGCGTGGGTGGCGGGTCGCCGCCGCGGGCGCTCCGCTCGGGCGTGTGTGGCGGGCCGCCGCCGCGGGCGCTCCGCTCGGGCGTGTGTGGCGGGTCGCCGCCGCGGGCGCTCCGCTCGGGCGTGTGTGGCGGGCTGCGACGTGGTCCGATTGCACTGAGGGGAAGGAGCGGTTCGTCCTTGTGGCCGCACCTGTCGAGCGCGCTCCGCGCGCCTCCCTGGGGCGCGCGTGGCGGGTTGCCGCTCGGTCCGCAACGAGAGAGCGATCGACCGCGATATAGGCGGTCGATCCCTCTCTCGTTGCCCCGGGTCACCGCGCGTGGCGTGTTGCCGCTCGGCCCGGGCGCAGACCAGGCTCGTTTTCCCTCGGTGCCACCGACGCGGCCGCAACCCGCCGCGGCAAACGAGCGGAGCGCCCCGAGCCCCTACCCATGCGACCCACCCGGCTCGATCTTCACCGCCACCACGCGCCCGCCCGACCGGCAGAACTCGACCTCGACACGGCGCCCGGCGCGCAGCGCGCCGAACCCCGCAACGCGCTCGAACCGCGTCGAGCGGGTGACATAGATCCGGAACGTCCCGCGCTCGGAGTCCCGCAGGCGGAAGGCCCGCGCGCCCCGGTCGACGGAGACCACGCGGCCCTCGAGCTTGGTGTCGTCGCCGCCCTTGGCGAGCGACGTTCCCGGAACGAGGGCGAGGGTCAGGGCGGCGAGAACGGCGATGAAAAGCGAAGTTCCAGGCATGGTGACCGGCACGCTAGACCGCACCCCGCCCGACCACCATGGGACAACCGTCCTAGGACCTCGTCCTACCCTCGCGCCCCATGGCGGGCGAACCGTGTCGGCTGGGCGTGGTCGCGCTCGGCGACTCGATCACGAACGGCGGCGGCAACATGGCGCTGGGCGTCTACCCGCGCTCGTGGGCGCACTGGCTGGCGCTCGCGCTCGGCCTCCCCTACACGGGCCTGGCGACGGACGGCGCCACCGCAGCCGACGTTGTCGCGCGCCAGCTGCCGCGCCTGGCCGGCGCCTACGACGTCGGCGGCCTGTACGTCGGGGTCAACGACGTGCGCTCGGTCGACTGGGACGCCGAGCCGTTCGCCCGCGACTACGCCGTCGCGGTCGAAGCGCTGGCCGAGCGCTGCGCGCGCGTCCTCGCGCTCACGATCCCGCTGGACCTCGGCCGCCCGCGCGCCGGCGCCAAGGTCGGCGAGGCCAACGCGATCATCCGCCGGCTCGCCGCCGCGCACGGCGCGCAGGTCGTGGCGCTCGACGACCTGCGCGGGTGGCGGGCGCTGCTCCCGGACGCTGTCCACCCCCACGCCGTCGGCCAGCTGGCGATCGCCGACCGCGCCGCCCGCGCGCTCGGGGCGCCGGTGCTTCCGTCCGCGCAGGCCGAGCCCGACGAGGGCCCACGGGCACTGGCGCGCTGGGCGTGGGCATGGGGCCGCATGTGGTTGCGCGACGTGGCGCGGCGATTGAGAGAAGGTGGCGTCGTCGCACTCAGATCATGAGTGACACGGCGCACGCATATCCGCCCGCGCACCTGGGAATAGCGCCTTGTAGATGGAGCTCCGCCCGCCGAGCGACCGCCGTACCTCCTGCGCCGACGACCTCGCGCGCGCGCTGCTGCACTCCAGCGAGCCGTTGACCTTCGAGGAGCTAAGCCGGCGGGCCGAGACCGCGACCGTCCGCGACGTCGCCGCGTGGCTCGGCAACGCGGTCGAGGCCGGGCTCATCGAGGAGGTCGGGGCCGAGCGCCTGCGTGAGCGGCGCTTCCGCCTGCGCCCCCGCGGCGCCGACGTGCTGACCAGCGCGCGGCGCGGCACCGACGGCGAGCCGGCCGCCGCGTAGCGCGCCGCATCGCGCTCGCGAGCTGACCCCCGCGTGACGGAGGCCGCCGCACGCGTGTTAACGCGGCGTACCACCACCCGCCACGGAGGCACAGACATGCTGAAGTTCCGCATCGCGGCGACCGTCCTGGGCGTCGCGTTCCTCCTGTTCGCCGCCATCGCATCCACCAGCGTCTTCGACACCGCCCACGACCTCCACGCCGGCGCCGCCGACGTGCGCTGAGCCCGCTCGTCGCCGCCCGCCGCCTCGCCGCCCAACTGCGCGGGCGCGGCCGCATCCGCCTCGAGCCCGGCGTGCACCTGGGTCCGCGCGTCCGCCTCGACGCGGCGCCCGGCACGCGCCTGGAGGTCGGGGCCGGCGCGCGGCTCGACGAGGGCTGCCGCGTGCACGTCCGCGCCGGCCGCGTCGCCATCGGGCCGGAGACACGGCTCGGCCCCAACTGCGTCGTCGCCGCCCACGAGCGCGTGGAGATCGGCGCGCGGTGCCGGCTGGAGGGCGGCAACGTGCTCGTCGACTTCGACCATGTCTACGCCGACGCCGAGGAGCCGGTCCGCCGGCAGGGCATCGCCACCGCGCCGGTCCGCGTCGAGGACGACGCCGTCCTTGACCGTGGCGCCTGCGTGCTGCGCGGCGTGACGGTCGGCGCCGGCGCGCGCGTGCTCGCGCACGCCGTCGTCACGCGCGACGTCGCCGCGGGCGCGACGGCCGGCGGAGTGCCGTACCGGCCTACGCCGCGCCCAGCCCGACCGGGCAGCTGACGCCCGTGCCGCCCAGCCCGCAGTAGCCGCCCGGGTTCTTGGCGAGGTACTGCTGGTGGTAGGGCTCGGCGTAGAAGAACTCGCCGGCCGGCGCGATCTCCGTCGTGATCGTGCCGTGCCCGGCCGCCGACAGGCGCTCCTGGTAGGCGTCGCGCGCCGCCTCGGCCGCCGCGCGCTGGGCGTCGTCGGCCACGTAGATCGCCGAGCGGTACTGCGTGCCCACGTCGTTGCCCTGGCGCATCCCCTGGGTCGGGTCGTGGCCCTCCCAGAAGACCTTGAGCAGCGCGTCGTAGCTGGTCTGTTCGGGGTCGAACACGACCAGCACGACCTCGGCGTGGCCGGTGCGCCCGCTGCAGACCTCGTCGTAGGTGGGGTTCGGGGTCAGGCCGCCCGCGTACCCGACGGCCGTCGTCCACACGCCCGGGACCTGCCAGAAGAGCCGCTCGGCGCCCCAGAAGCAGCCGAGGCCGAACACGGCGGTCTGCAACCCCTCCGGGAAGGGCGGCGTGAGCGGGTTGCCGAGGACGTCGTGGCGGGCGGGGACCGGCATCGCGTCCGCGCGGCCGGGCAGGGCCTCGGAGGACTCGGGGAGGCGGGTCTTGGCGCGGGTGAAGAGCATGGTCTCAGCGTAGTCCCGCCGGGATCCGGCGACATGACGGTTCAGCGACGGCGGGAGGGCAGCGCCCGGAGGTCGGTGACGATCCGGCTGGCCTGCTCGAGCGTCTGGGTCATGGCCTGGCGGACCGCGCGGGCGTCGCCCTCGTCGAGCGCGCGCATCGCGGTCACCAGCCCGTCGATGATGCCCTCGTTGATCTGCGCGGCCTGGCGCTCGGCGAAGCGCCGGCGCTCGATGTCGGCGCGCGCCTCGGTCAGCGCGCGCTCGGCCTGCGAGCGCTCCGTGATGTCGTCGCAGACGCCGAGCATCCGCGTCGGGCGCCCCTGCTCGTCGAGCGTCACCCGCCCGCCGCAGTGCAGCAGTCGCACCGTCCCGTCGGGCCGGACGATGCGCTGATCGAACGTGAACGGCCGCCCGCCGCGCACGGCCTCCTCGAGGACGGAGGCGACCCGGTCGCGGTCCTCGGCGTGGACGCGGTCGATGGAGCCCTGGTAGCTGGGCGTGTACTCCGCCGGCGAGACGCCGAAGATCCGGAACAGCTCGTCGCTCCAGACCACGCGATCGCGGCGGATGTCCCACTCCCAGACGCCGAGGCCGGCGATGCGCTGCGCCTCGGCGAGCCGCGCCTCGCTGGCGCGCAGGTCGGCCTCGGCGCGGCGGCTCTCCGTCACGTCGTGGAAGACGGCCAGGAAGCCGTCGCCGAACCGCACGCCCTCGGCAAGGAAGACGCCGACGTCGTCCTCGCCGCGCCACCAGGGCGTCTCGTAGCCGCCCGTGCCCTGGCCGGTCTCGATGAGGTTCACGACGAGCGCGAACAGCTCGGAGTCGGTGAAGCCCCCGACCGCCTCGCCCAGCCGCACGCCGACCAGCCGCTCGCGCCCGACCCCGGTCACCCGCTCGGCGGCGGCGTTGACGAAGATCGTCTGCAGGTCGACGATGCGGCCGGCGTCGTCGCGGATCGCGCAGCCGACGGAGATCGCCACCGGCAGCGCGTCGAGCACGGCCCGCGTCGCGTCCGTGAGGTCCGTCGCGGCGCCTGCCGTGGCCTCCATGCACGGCGATCGTAGCCCCGTGCGGCGGTTACGTCACGTCGGCGGTGCGGCGGCCGCCCACGATCTCCTCGAACTCGTCGAGCGCCTCGCGCACGGCGTCCATGAGCGGCCAGGCGTCGTCGACCATGTCGCGGTCGACCACGATGCCGAAGTCGACGTGGTCGCGATAGCTCATGCAGGTGATGTTGAGCCCGACGCCGTCGGTGACGACCGACACCGGGTAGTTCGCCACGAGCTCGGCGCCGGCCATGTACAGCGGGACGCGCGGCCCGGGGACGTTGGAGATGACGAGGTTGAGCGCCGGGCGCACCCGGGGCAGCGAGCTCAGCTGGGTGACGACGCGCGTGGCGCGGGCGAAGACGGCGGCCGGGATGAACTGCGTGACGTCCTGCAGCAGCGACGCGGGCAGTGCGCGGTGGCGCTCCTTGGCCGCCCGGAGGATCTCGTGCGCGCGCAGCAGCCGCTCGCGCGGGTCGGGCTCGTCGGTCGGGATCGGGACGAACATCGCCGAGACGCGGTTGCCGTAGGTCCCCATCTGCTCCTGCGTGCGCACCGACACCGGGACCATGGCGACCAGCGGCTCCTCGGGAAGCTCGTTGCGCTCGAGCAGCCAGGCGCGCAGCGCGCTCGCGCACATCGCCACGACGACGTCGTTGACGGTCACGCCGACCTCGTTCTTGACGGCCTTGATGCGGTCGAGCGAGACGGAGGCGAAGCTGAAGCGCCGGTGCGGGGAGACGCGCCCGTTGAAGCGCGTGCGCGGGACCGGCGTGTTCGGGCGCTCCAGCACCTCGCCGTCGCGGCTGCCCTGCACGAGGCGGCGAACGCGCGACGCGGCGCGTCCGACCGTCGGAACGACCGGCAGCGAGTTGAGCCCGGGGAGGCCGCCCAGGTTGGGGATCGTCGAGGGCAGCGTGCGCGCCGCGCGCAGCGGCTGGCGGGGCACGCCGAGCACGCCGCGGGCGAGCATCTCGAACTGGCCGGGCTTGCGCTCGCCGACCTGCTTTTTCTTCGGCGGCGCGATCTCGCGGCCCTCGGGGTCCAGGTCGAGCAGCGTGCTGGTGATCTCCGCCCCCGAGACGCCGTCGATTGCCGCGTGGTGGACCTTGGTGAGGATCCCGACGTTGCCATCCCTGAGCCCGTGGATCAGGTAGAGCTCCCACAGCGGGTGGCGACGATCCAGTGGCCGCGACACGATCCGCGAGACGGTCTCGGCGACCTGCCGGTCGTCGCCCGGCGGCGGCACCGCGCTCTCGCGGATGTGGAAGTCCAGGTCGAAGTACGGGTCCTCGATCCAGTACGGGTGGTCGAGCCCGAAGGGCACCCAGACGAGGCGCCAGCGGAACGGCGGAAGCATGTGCAGGCGCTCGCTGACGAGCCGGGAGACGTCCTCGATCGTCAGCTGGCCCGTGGGCGTGGTCGACGGGTCGTAGATCGCCAACCCGGAGACGTGGCCCCACGTCCGCGGGGTCTCAATCGCCAGGAACTGCGCGTCCAGGCTCGTCAGCTGTCGCATGGCCGGTCCCCTTCGCTCTCTCGCTCAGCTGAAGCATGCCGCACGCGGCTGGGCCGCGGGGTGTGCCGCGACGCACCGACTCGCCGAGGACGTGAGAATGAGGCCGCCGGCGCATTTCGGCGCCACGAGCGAAAGGGCGAGAACACCCAGATGGGCACGGTGCGCGAGTCGGTCTACGAGCTGCTCAGGAGCCGCGGCATGACGACGATGTTCGGCAACCCCGGCTCCACCGAGCTGCCGTTCCTGGCCGACTTCCCCAGCGACTTCACCTACGTGCTCGGGCTGCAGGAGATCGTTGCCGTGGGCATGGCGGACGGCTTCGCCCAGGCGAGCGGGCGCCCGGCGATGGTGAACCTGCACACCGCGCCCGGTGTCGGCAACGGGATGGGCGCGATCTTCAACGCGCAGGCCAACAAGGCGCCCGTCGTCGTCACGGCGGGCCAGCAGGTGCGCGCGCTGATGACGCTGCAGGCCAACCTGACCAACCGCGACGCCATCCGCACGCCGCACCCGCTCGTCAAGTGGAGCTACGAGCCCCCGCGCGCGCAGGACGTGCCGCACGCGATCGCCCGCGCGACGTACCTCGCGTCGCTCCCGCCGGCGGGGCCCGTGTTCGTCTCGATCCCGATGGACGACTGGGAGGTCGAGGTCGACGAGGATGCCGCGCGCCGTGCGATCTCGCGCACCGTGAGCGGGCGGGCGGCGGCCGACCCGGCGCTCGTGCGCGCGCTCGCGCAGCAGCTCGCGGGCGCCGCCAACCCCGTCCTGGTCGCCGGCCCGGACATCGATGCGAGCGGAGCGTGGGACGTCGCCGTCGCGGTGGCCGAGCGCACGCGGGCGCCGGTGTGGGCGACCCCCGCGCCGGGCGGCGGGCGGCTCGGCTTCCCCGAGGACCACGCGCAGTTCCGCGGCGTCCTGCCGCCCGCCATCGGGCCGCTGAGCGAGACACTCAAGGGCCACGACCTGATCGTCGTGGTCGGCTCGTCGGTGTTTCCCTACTACCCGAACATCCCCGGGCCGCTGCTGCCCGACGGCGCGGCGCTGGTGGCGATCACCAGCGACCCCGACGAGGCGGCGCGCGCGCCGATGGGCGACGCGATCGTCGCCGACGTGCGCCTCACCCTCGAGCGCCTGCTCGAGGAGCTCCCCCAGGCCGATCGCAATGCGCCCGAGCCGCGCCCGCCCGCCGAGCCCGCCGAGGACGGCGACCCGATGAGCGCGTCGGCGGCCATGAGCGCGCTGGCCGAGGCCTTCCCCGCCGACGGCATCGTCGTGCTCGAGTCGCCGTCGAGCACGATCGCGCTGCGCAACCGCCTGCGCCTGTCGCGGCCCGGGAGCTACTACTTCTCGTCGGGCGGCGGCCTCGGCTTCGGCCTGCCCGCGGCGATCGGCGTGCAGCTCGCCCAGCGCGACCGCCCGGTCGTCTGCGTGCTCGGTGAGGGCTCGGCGCAGTACGCGATCCAGGCGCTGTGGACCGCCGTCGCCTACGACATCCCGCTCACCGTGCTGGTCGTCAACAACGCCGAGTACTCGATCCTCAAGTGGTTCGCCGGGCTGGAGTCGGTCAGCGGCGCGCCCGGCCTGGACCTGCCGCGTCTCGACGTCGCGGGCGTCGCCGAGGGCTACGGGATGCGCACGCGGCGCGCCGGCACGCCCGCCGAGCTGCGCGACGCGCTGGCCGAGGCGCTCGCCTCGTCGGCGCCTGAGCTCGTCGAGGCGCCGATCGCGCCCGGGATGTCCGTGGGCTGATGGCGCTGCTCGCCCCCGACGTCCGGCGGATCGCGCCGTCCGCCGCCGCGCCCGCGCCCGACCGCGTGCCGGACCGCTTCGCCGCCGGCACGCCCGAGCCGCTGCGCTCGCAGCTGATCGCCGCGCTGGGGGCTGACCGCGTGCTGACGCGGGTCAGCGACCTCGTCCGCTACGCGTCCGACGGCAGCCCGTACCGGCTGCTCCCCCAGGCGATCGTCATGGCGCGCGACGTCGCCGACGTCGCGGCAGTCCTGCGCTTCGGCCGCGAGCGCGGCATCGGGGTGACCCTGCGCGCCGCGGGCACGAGCCTCAACGGGCAGGCGCAGGGCGACGGGCTGCTCGTCGACGTGCGCCGCCACTGGACGGGCGTGACCGTCGAGGACGGCGGCGCGCGCGCCGGCGTGCGCCCGGGGACGATCCTCGGTCAGGCCAACGCCGCGCTCGCGCCGTACGGGCGCAAGCTCGGCCCCGATCCGGCGAGCACCGACGCCGCGACCGTCGGCGGCGTCATCGCCAACAACTCGGGCGGCATGCGCTGCGGCGTCGTGCACGACAGCTACCAGACCGTGCGCTCGCTGACCTTCGTCCTGCCGTCGGGCACCGTGATCGACACCGCCGCGCCCGACGCCGAGGAGCGCTTCGCCGCGGCCGAGCTCGCGCTCGCCCGCGGGCTCGAGCAGATCCGCGACGAGCTGCGCGCCGACGCGGAGCTCGCCGAGCGCGTCCGCCGCAAGTTCCGCATCAAGAACACCATGGGCTACCGGCTCGTCGCCTTCCTCGACGCCGACACGCCGGTGGAGATCTTCCGGCGGCTGCTGGTCGGCTCCGAGGGGACGCTCGCGTTCGTCGCCGAGGCCGTCTTCGAGACGATCGCGCTGCCGCGCCGCACGACGGTCTCGTGGCTGCATTTCCGCGACGTCGACGCCGCGTCGGAGGTCGTCCCCGATCTGGTCGCGGCGGGCGCGACGGCGGTCGAGCTCATGGGCGCGCCGGCGCTCATGGTGGCCAGCCATTCGATCCCGGGCACGCCCGAGCACTGGCGCGAGCTCGCGCCCGAGTCGGCCGCCCTGCTCGTCGAGCTGGCCGCCGACGACGACGCCGGGCTCGACGCGCTGCGCGAGCGCGCCGACGCCGTGCTCGAGCGCTGCGAGCTCCTCCGTGCGCCGGCGTTCACCCGCGACCCGGAGGAGGTCGAGCTCGCGTGGCGCGTGCGCGAGGGGATGTTCGGCCTGGTCGGCAAGCTGCGCCCCGCGGGCACCTCGCTGATCACCGAGGACGTCTGCGTGCCGCCCGAGCGCGTCGCCGAGTCGGTCAAGGACGTCCAGGCGCTGCTCGCCAAGCACGGCTTCCTGCCGGGCGTCGCCGGCCACGCGTCGGCGGGCAACCTGCACTTCATGCTCACGCCCGCCTTCGGCACCGAGGGCGAGCTCGAGCGCTACGAGGCGTTCATCGGCGACCTCGTCGAGCTCATCGTGGGCAAGTACGACGGCTCGCTGAAGGCCGAGCACGGCACGGGGCGCAACATGGCGCCCTTCGTCGAGCGCGAGTGGGGGGCCAAGGCGACCGAGCTCATGTGGCGCGTCAAGGCGCTCGCCGACCCCGACGGCGTCCTCGGCCCGGGCGTCGTGCTCAACCGCGACCCCGGCGTCCACGTGCGCGACCTCAAGAGCACGCCGGCGATCGAGGACGTGATCACCACCTGCGTGGAGTGCGGCTTCTGCGAGCCGGTGTGCCCGAGCCGCTGGCTGACCACCACGCCGCGCCAGCGGATCGTCCTGCGGCGCGAGATGGCGCGCCAGGGCGCCGGCTCGCCCGTCCTCGCCGCGCTGCTCGACGAGTACGAGTACGACGGCCTGCAGACCTGCGCGGCGGACGGCAGCTGCGGGCTCGCCTGCCCGCTGGGGATCGACACCGGCAAGGCGGTCAAGGACTACCGCCATCGCGAGCGCACCGCACGCTCCGAGCGCGTCGCGCTGCGCCTCGCGCGCCGCTTCGACGCCGTCGAGCGCGGCGCCCGCGCGGGCCTGCGCGCCGGCCACGTCGCCGGCGACCGCGCGATGGGGGGCGTGACCGGCGCGCTGCGCCGCCTCGTCAGCGACGAGCTGCTGCCGCGCTGGCCCGAGGGCATGCCCCCGCCGGGGCCCGCGCGGCTTCCCGCGACGCGCCGCGAGGGCGCCGCCGCCGTCTACTTCCCGGCCTGCATCAACCGCATCTTCGGCTACGACCGCGCGCTCTCGGCGCCCGAGGCGCTCGTCGCGCTCTCGGCGCGCGCCGGGGCGCCGGTCTGGATCCCCGATGACGTGCGCGGCCACTGCTGCGCGACGCCCTGGCAGTCCAAGGGCTACCGCGACGGCGCGGCGCACATGGCCAACGCCACGCTCGAGGCGATGTGGCGCTGGAGCGACGAGGGCGCCCTGCCGATCGTCGTCGACGCCACCTCGTGCACGCAGGGGATCGTCGACGACATGGCCGGCGCGCTCACCGAGGCCAACCGCGAGCGCCACGGCCGCCTCGAGGTCCTCGACGCGGTGGCCTGGGCGCACGACCGGCTGCTGCCGCGACTCAGCGTCCGCCGGCGCGTCGGCTCGCTCGCCGTCCATCCGACCTGCGCGTCCAGGCACCTGCGCCTGCACGAGGAGCTGGCGCAGCTCGCCGGCGCGCTGGCCGACGAGGTCTTCGTCCCCGCCGCGGCGACCTGCTGCGGGTTCGCCGGCGACCGGGGGCTCCTGCACCCCGAGTTGACCGCCGCCGCCACGCGCGACGAGGCGGCCGAGCTGCGCGAACGCCGCGTGGATGGGTATGTGTCCAGCAACCGGACCTGCGAGCTGGGGCTGCAGCAGGCCACCGGCGCGCCGTACGAATCGTTCCTGTTCCCACTCGAGGAGGCCACCCGCCCGTGATCGCCGACGACGTCGAACCCGTGCTGCACCAGACGCGCGACCGGATCATCACCGGGATCGTCACCGGCGCCCCGATCGTCTGCCTCGGCATCGTCGGCTGGCAGCTCTGGGCCGACTTCCTCGGCTGGAGCGACATCGCCGTCTTCGCGGTCATGTACGTCGCGACCGGGCTGGGCGTCACCGTCGGCTTCCACCGGCTGTTCACCCACCGGTCGTTCTCGACGACGCGGCCGATCCGCGCTGCGCTGGCCATCCTCGGCTCCGCGGCGATCGAGGGCCCGGTCATCTCGTGGGTGGCGGACCATCGCAAGCACCACGCGTTCTCCGATCGCGAGGGCGACCCGCACAGCCCGCACGTCGACCACGGGACCGGCTGGCGCGGCGCCCTGCGCGGGCTCGCGCACGCCCACGTCGGCTGGCTGTTCATCCACACCCATCGCGGGCGCAGGACGCGCTACGCGCCCGACCTGCTGGCCGACCCGATCGTCGCCTACGTCGACCGGACGTTCCTGGCGTGGGCGCTGGGCGGGCTCGCCGCAGCGTTCGCGCTCGGCTACGCGATCGGCGGGACGCTGCACACCGCGCTGACCGGCTTCCTGTGGGGCGGCGGCGTGCGCATGCTGGTCCTCCATCACGTCACCTACAGCATCAACTCGCTGTGCCACTTCTTCGGGCGCCGGCGCTTCGACACCGGCGACGAGTCGCGCAACCTCGCCTGGCTGGCGCTGCCCTCGCTGGGCGAGGCGTGGCACAACAACCACCACGCGTTCCCGACCTCCGCCGCGCACGGCCGGCGCCCCTGGGAGCTCGACATCTCCGCCGCGGTGATCTGGGCGCTCGAGCGGATGGGGCTGGCGTGGGACGTCGTGCGCGTCAGCCCGGCGCGCGAAGCGACCAAGCTGGCCGCATGAATGCGGTCGACCGACATCCGTGTCGGTGGTGGGCGGCATGACGACCGCACCGCTGCGTGACGCGCTCGCCGAGGCGCTGCCCGAGCGGCCCTTCCGGCTCGAGCTGTGGGACGGCACCGCGCTGCCCTCGACCAACGGGGGCGGGCCGACCTTCCGCGTGCGCTCCGCGGTCGCGCTGAGCCACGCGCTGCGCGCGCCCGGCCAGCTCGGGCTGGGGCGCGCCTACGTCGCGGGCGCGCTCGACGTCGACGACGTCGACGCCGCCCTCGATCTCCTCGACGGCTGGTCGGCGCCGCCGCTGGACGCGCGCGCGAAGGCGAAGCTTGCCGCGGGCGCGCTGCGCGCCGGCGCGCTGACCGCGCTGCCCCGCGTCCCCACGACCGAGCTGGCCCCGCGCGGGCGGCGCCACAGCATCGCCCGCGACCGGCGCGCGGTCCGCCACCACTACGACGTCTCCAACGACTACTTCGCGCTCATGCTCGACGCGTCGCTGACGTACTCGTGCGCGATCTGGTCGCGCGGCGCCGAGACGCTCGAGGACGCGCAGCGCACCAAGCTCGAGCTCGTCTGCACCAAGCTCGGCCTGCAGCCGGGCGAGCGCGTCCTCGACGTCGGCTGTGGCTGGGGCAGCTTCGCGCTGCACGCCGCGCGCGAGCACGGCGTGCACGTCACCGGGATCACGCTCTCCGAGCCGCAGGCGGCGCTGGCGCGCCGGCGGGCCGCCGACGCCGGCCTCGCCGACCGCGTCGACATCCGGGTCGCCGACTACCGCGAGCTGCGCGACGAGCCCTTCGACGCGATCGCCAGCATCGGGATGGTCGAGCACGTCGGCAACGCCATGATCGACGCGTACGCCGCGCGGCTCGCCGAGCTCCTGCGCCCCGGCGGGCGCCTGCTCAACCATGGCATCGCGCGCCTGCGCCACGGCGACCCAGAGGCGGGCCCGTTCTCGGAGCGCTACGTGTTCCCCGACGCCGCGCCGCTGCACCTCTCGCGCATCCTCGCGGCGCTCGAGTCCGCCGGCTTCGTCACCGAGCACGTCGAGGGCTTTGCCGGCGACTACGCGCGCACGCTGCGCGAATGGCTGCGGCGCGTCGAGGCTCGGGAGGACGAGGCGCTCGCCCTCGTCGGCCCCGAGCGCCTGCGCGTGTGGCGGGTCTACCTGCGCGCGGCGCGGCGGGGCTTCGAGAGCGGCTTCACGTCGGTCTACCAGGTGCTGGCCCGCGCCCCCGCCTGACCCACCGACGCGCTCGTAAACCCGTCCAGTCGGCGGTCGGACGGCCACTTGCGGCGGCCGATCGGCCGATCGCCCGGCGGAGATGTCTCGCCCGATATCGCGTCTCGCGCGCGCGTGTGCGCTCGCCCTGCTGGCCGCCCTCGTGGCCGCCGCGCCGGCCCAGGCGACGTTCGCGCTGGGCAAGCTGCGAAGCGGCAGCGGAACGGGAGCCGAGGACTACGCCTTCGCGAGCGGCGACGCCGTCTTCCCGGACGGCACCGTGGACGCCAAGAAGTGGCACCGGTTCGCGATCACCGATTCTGCCGGCGTCGTGCAGGCCCAGAGCGCGAGGAGTTGGCGCTCGTCCTGCCCCGCACGAACGCCGAGGACGCGCTCGCGATCGCGGAGCGGGTGCGCGGGGCGATCGAGGCGCTGCCCGATCACCCGCGTGTCACGGTAAGCGCTGGCGTCGCGACCTATCCGCTCGGCGCGTCCGACGCCACGGCGCTCCTCGTGGCCGCCGACCGGGCGCTCTATGCCTCCAAGGCGGCCGGGCGCAACCGCGTCACCGCGGCCGAGCGCTCGGCCTTCGCGGCCTGAGGGGCCGGGCTCGCGCCGCGCTGGAGTGTCCCAGGCCGAAGGCGCGCAGCGGGACGCGGCGGAACATCAGGTCGGTATAGGTCCCGGTCAGCTGCGACCAGGTCAGGCCGACGCCCTGCGCCGTCGCCACGAGCCCCTGGAACTCGTCGGGCTGCAGCTGCGCGCGGCCGTCGGCGGTGTTGCCGAGCTGGGGGCCGTCGCTGAACTCGAGCGTGCGGCCGGGCACGAGCGCTCCGGACCGGCCGGGCTCCAGGGCGCGCACCCACTGCTGGTAGCGGTCGTCGAACGTCCCGCCGCAGCAGCGCCGGTCGCGCCACCCAGCGAAGAGCGCTCCGCCCGGCAGCCACGCGAGCGTCACGTGGTCGTGCTGGTCAGGCTTGGCGGCGGGGTCGTCGGTGACGTCGAGGCGCGGGCTCCAGCTGCGCCCGCCGTCCGCTGACCAGCGCAGGACGATCCGCGAGCTCCCCGCCCCGGTCGCCTCCGGCCAGGCGACGGCCAGGCGCCCCGGACGCGCCGGGTCGGTGGCGATGGCCGGGATCATCTCCGTGTAGCCCTCGACGGCCTCGTCGGGGCTCGTGACGCGGTGCACGTCGCCGTCGATCTCGGTGCGCTCGAAGCTGCGCCCGCCGTCGGACGACCGCGCGACGACGAGGTGGATCGGCGCGTTCTGCGGCGCGAACGGCGTCACCGTCGGCGGCGCCTCGACGTAGACGATGTACAGCGTCCCGTCGGCGCCGACGACCGGGCGCTGGCGCGGGTTGAACTGCGTCTTGTAGAAGCCGGCGTCGACGCGCACCGTCGCGCTCCAGGTGCGGCCCTGGTCGCTCGAGCGCTTGACGAAGACCTTGGGCGGGTCATCGACGAACGGGCTGGTCTCGAACGTCACGTAGAGCGTCCCGTCGAACGGCCCGCCCGAGGTGTCGGCGGCCAGCCACGGCCGGTCGAGCTCGTCGCCCTCTTCGGACACGCGGACCGCGGCGTAGCCGTCGGCCGGGCCCCAGGTCCGCCCGGCGTCGGTCGAGCGCCAGACGGTGGCCACCTCGTCGCCGCCGTGATGGATGCCGTGGACGTCGCCGCTCTCGAAGTACGCGTTGCCGTGGCGATCCCAGGCCGAGGCGGCGTCGGTGTTGAGGACGTTGAAGGCGTCGCTGAACTCGGGCGAGAAGCCCTCGGACTCGGGGACCGGGGCGGTCAGCGTGCCGAGACCGCCCTGGTCGAGCTTGTGCGTCGTCCAGTGCGCGCCGCCGTCCTGCGAGGCGTACACGCGCGTGTCCTGAAAGCCGCCGCCTCCGAAGACGCGGTCGAGCGGCGCAGGGAGGTTGGCCTGGAAGACGTTGGCGACGGCGACGAGATGCGAGGGATCCAGCGGGTCGGCTGACAGCGGCTCCTCGCCCTCGGCGTAGCCGGGGCTGGCCGACACGTCGACGACGCCGGTGTCGCCGTGCCCGTAGGACGCCGCACCAGCGACGGCGGGCGCGACGGCGAGGGCGAAGGCGGCGACGGCGGAGGAGAGAGACAAGACGCGCATGGGTCGCACTGTTGCAACAGATTGCCAATTTGTCTAGTCTGCGAGACCATGACCGGATCCGTCACCCCCCTGGAGCGATCGCTGGAGCCCGGCGCCGCCCGCGCCACGCCGCTCGACGCCCTGCGCCTCGCGCAGGAGACGCTGCTGGCCGGCGAGACGCTCGACATGGGCGCCCTCGCCGCGCAGCTCGGCCTCAGCCGCGCGACGCTGTACCGCTGGGTCGGCAGCAAGGAGCGGCTGCTCGGCGAGGTCCTGTGGTCGCTGGCCGCCGACGCCATGGACGCCGCCGTCGACGACGCGCGCGGCAGCGGGCCCGACTTCGTCGCCGAGGTCATCGAGCGCTACATGAACGCCGCGCTGGGCTTCGAGCCGCTCTGGCGCTTCGTCGCGCGCGACCCGGAGTACGCACTGAAGGTCATCGCCTCGCGCCACAGCCCGATGCAGCGCCGGTCGATCGCCGCCGTGCACCGGGTCCTCGAGCAGCAGGCGAGCGCAGGCGCGATCGAGCCGGCACTCGCGCTCGACAGCCTCGCCTACCTGATCGTGCGCATCGTCGAGTCCTTCCTCTACACCGACGTCATCACCGGCGGCGAGCCCGACGTCGGCGCGGCCCGCGACGCGGTCCGCGCGCTGCTCAGCGCCCCCCGCGCATGACGACGGTCGTCACCGGCGCCGGATCGGGCATCGGGCGGGCGACCGCCGAGCTGCTGCTCGACGCCGGCGAGGCGGTCGTCGGCGTCGACGTCGAGCCCGAGCGGCTGGAGTGGCTCGACGACCGCGACCGCGCCGTGGCGGTGGCCGGCGACGTCGGGACCGAGGAGGCGAACGCCGACATGGTCTCCGAGGCGATCTGGCACTTCGGCTCGCTCGACGCGCTGGTGCTCAACGCGGGCATCTCGCACATCGGGTCGCTCGAGCGCACCGGGCCGGAGCTCATCGACCGCATCCTGCGCGTCAACCTGCGCAGCGTTGCGCTCGGGCTGCGCGCCGCGCTCCCCGCGCTGTCGCGGGCGAGCCACCCGGCCGTGGTGACCGTCGCCTCGATCTCCGGGCTCCAGGGCGAGCCGGCGATGGGCGTCTACGCGGCCAGCAAGGGCGGCGTGATCAACCTGTCCCGTTCTGCGGCCGTCGAGCTCGGACCGCGCGGCATCCGCGTCAACTGCGTGTGCCCGGGCCGACGCTGACCGGGATGGCGGCGCCCGTCCTCGCCGCGCGCCCCGAGCTCGGCGACCGGCTGCGCCGCAACGTGCCGCTCAAGCGGCTCGCCGAGCCGGTCGAGATCGCGCGCGTCATCCGCTTCTTGATCTCGCCGGCCGCGTCTTTCGTGCACGGCGCGGTCGTCCCCGTCGACGGCGGCATCACCGCGAACGTCGGCCAGTACCCACCACCCGACCCTGGAGGATCATGAGCGCACTGCAGGGCAAGACCGCCTTCGTGGCCGGAGGCACGTCGGGCATCGGGCTCGCCGTGGCAGCCGCGTTCGCCGCCGCGGGCGCGCGCGTGACGATCGCCGGGCAGCGACCGACGGCCCCGAGATCGCGCGCGACGCCGGCTGCGGGTTCGCCTCCCTCGACGTCGCCGACGAGACGAGCGTCGTCGCCGCGCTCGACCAGGCCGACGTGCGGCTCGGCGCGATCGACGTCCTCGTGCTCAACGCGGGCGTCGCGCAGCCGCCGACCTCGCTGCAGGGCCTGGAGACCGAGGCCGCGCGCGCGGTCGTCGACACCAACCTGCTCGGCGTCTTCTGGGGTCTCAAGCACGGCCCGGCGCGGATGGCCGACGGCGGCTCGATCATCCTCACGTCCTCGATCTCGGCCGTGATGGGCACGCCGTTCGAGGGCCTCTACGGCGCGGCGAAGGCCGGGGTGTCCGCGCTCGCCCGCAGCGCGGCGATCGACCTCGGCCACCGCGGCATCCGCGTCAACGCCGTCCAGCCGGGCCCCACGTGGACGCCCATGAACCCGATGCCCGAGCGGCTGCTGGAGATCATGGCGCCGGCGGGGCGCAAGGGCCGCGTCGAGGACCTCGTCGGCGTCTACGAGTTCCTCGCCTCGGACGCCAGCCGGTACGTGACCGGGCAGGCGATCACGGTCGACGGCGGCGTCACGGTCGGCATCAGCCAGGCGCTGATGGGCGTGCTCGCGGCGGAGATGGCCGCATGACCCCGCGCCTGCACCACGTCGCGATCTCGACGCCCGACGCCGACCGGCTCGTGGCGTTCTACCGCGACCTGCTCGGCTTCGGCGTCGTCTACTCCGGCGCCTGGTCGCGGGGGAGCGCGGCCGCGGATGCGCTGACCGCCCTGGAGGGCTCGTCGGCGCGCCAGGTCATGCTGCGCGCCGGCAATGCCTACCTGGAGCTGTTCGAGTTCAGCTCGCCGGCCGCGGCGCCGGCCGCGGCCGACCGCCCCGTGTGCGACCACGGGCTCACGCACCTGTGCCTGCTCGTCGACGACGTCGACGCCGAGCAGGAGCGCCTGAGCGCGGCCGGCGTGCCCTTCCACTCCGCGCCGCAGGACCTCGGCCTCGGCGTCCGCACGACCTACGCGCGCGACCCCGACGGCAACGTCGTCGAGCTCAAGCAGCTCTCCTCGCCGAGCCACCCGGTCGCGTTACCTGCGCTCGCCACTCCCGGCAGATAGCGTGCGGCCATGCCCTCGCCGTGGCCGCCGGTGCCTCCCTACGAGGCGTGGAGCGCGACGTGCGACACGCTTCACGCCCACACCCAGGTCCTCGGCAAGCTCGCGGTGGCGCTCGCGCCACCCGAGCCCCAGTTGCAGCACGCGGCGCTGCGGCTGACCGCGCGCGGCTGGGAGACGGCCCCGCTGCCGGCGCCCGACGGGTCGGGAGCGGTGGTCGTCGCGCTCGACCTGCGCGCGCACGAGGCGGTCGCCGAGCACACCGACGGGGGCGCGCGGCGCGTCGCGCTCACCCCGGACCGGGCGGTCCGCGAGGTCACGCGCGAGGCGCTCGAGGCGGTCCGCGACCTGGCCGGGCCGGTCGAGATCGACCCGACGCCCCAGGAGGTCACCTGGACCGTCCCGCTCGACGAGGACGACGAGCACGCGCGCTACGACCCCCGCGAGGTTGCCCCGTACTTCGCCGCGGCGACGCGCGCGGCGCTCGTCCTGGCCGCCTTTCGCGCGCCCTTTCGCGGCCGCTCGACGCCGGTCAACGCGTGGTGGGGCTCCTTCGACCTCGCGGTGAACCTCTTCTCGGGCCTGCCCGCCGATCCCCCGTCCGACGACTTCATCATGCGCAACGCGATGGACTCCCAGGAGGTCGCCGTCGGCTGGTGGCCCGGCGACGCGCGCTACGGGAAGGCGGCCTTCTACGCCTACGCGCACCCCGCGCCGGCGGGCTTCGCCGACGCGGCGATCTCGCCCGCGGCGGCGCGCTGGGACGCCGCGCTCGGGCTGTACGTCCTCGACTGGGACGACGTCGCGGCGACCGCCGACCCGTTCGCGACGAGCGTCGAGTTCGCGCGCTCGGTGTTCCGCCATGCGTGCGAGGTATGCGAGTGGGACCCGGCGCTCGCCGCCACGGCCGAGGGCACGCCGCCGCCGATCGCCTGACCGGGCGTCAGCCGTCGCCGTCCGGGGTCGCCCCGGGGCCCGGCGGAGGCGGCGTCGAGTGCCAGCCGTGCACGCTGCGCCACAGGAGGTCGTCGAGCTCGTGCTGGGGGACCGCGTCCACCTGCGAGAAGTCCAGCCGCGCCGATGCGCGTGCACCGGGTCCGGTGCTCGGGTTGGTGGCGAGCAGGTCCTGGCTCTCGGGCAGGGCGTCGTACGGGGCGAGGTTGACCGGGGTCGGATCGAAGGCGTCGTACATCGGCGTGGCCAGCGCGTCGTTGATCGAGAGCGGCTTGAGCCCGAGGATCAGCTCGATCGTGCGCAGGACCGAGACCTGGTCGTAGCGGGTGTGGACGACCGCGCCGGTGGGCGTCGACGTGGTCGGCGCCGTCCTGCGAGTCGTCCTCGACCACGAAGACCGCGCTCTCGGGCCAGATCGGCGAGTGCGAGATCGTGTCGATGATCTGCGCGGTGCCGAGGTCGTTGTCGGCGATGAAGGCCTGCGGCGTGCGCTGGTTGGCGCTGAGCCCGCGGGTGTGGTCGTTGGGCAGCGTGATGTAGTTCAGCGCCGGCACGTCGCCTGCGGCGAGCTGATCGGCCAGGTGCTGGCGGAAGCACTCGGTGCGCGACTCGCTGCCCTCGGGCGCGCCGGGGGGCACGGTCGAGTCGAAGACCGGCTTGCCCGTGAGGATGTTCTGCGTCGCGGCGTACAGGACGTTGGGGAAGCAGCCCCCGACGCCGGGCCCGAAGTCCGAGCGCGCGAACTTCGCCTGCACGGCGGCCCGGTCGGCGGCGTCGCGGTCGCGGTCGTTGGTCTTGGCCAGGATCGGCAGCTGCGGATCGGGCAGCGGAAGGTCGCCGGCGAAGGCCTCGCCGTAGTTGAAGAACGACACGCCCTGGCGCATGGCCTGGTCGAAGATGTAGCCGTTCTTCGGCCAGGTGACCGCGAGGAAGCCGGGCTCGAGCGGGCGCCCGCGGGCGCCGTAGGAGCCGAACGGAGTGGAGATCTGCCACCAGTTGCGCTCGGTGAAGTCGGTGATCGTCCCGGCCGACGTCCACTGGTGGCCCTGCTGGGAGGCCTCCGAGTCGGCGTAGACGTGGTCGATGAGCGGGAAGCGCTGGACGAGCGCGTGCAGGTTGGGCGTGGTCTGCGGGCCGAAGAGCGTGAGGCTGGGGTCGCCGTCGCCGCGGGGGTCGTCGCCGAGGACCTGGTCGTAGGTCCGGTTCTCGCGCACGATGTAGAAGACGTGCTTGATCGGGCTGCCGGCGCGCACCGGCGTGTCGGGCGGCGGGCTCGCCGGCAGGTTCTCCGGCGGCACCTGCGTGTCGGCCTGACGGGTGAGGGCTTTCAGGCGCCCGGCGCTGGGCAGCGCGCCGATGCCGGCGGCGCCGTCGGTGATGCGCGGCAGGAACTGCACGCTCTGCGCCGCGGTCTGGTCGAGCGTGGCCGAGCTGAACGGGTTCGGCCCCTTCGGGTTGGGGCCGACGCCGAGGCCCTTCGCGCTCAGCCACAGCAGCCTGGGCCGCGGGCCGCCGGTCACCTGCACGTCGCTCGGATAGCGCGCGGTGGGGACGCGCCCGAGCAACCGGAAGCCCGTCGAGCCGCGGCGGGGCACCTGCCAGACCGCGATGACGTCGGCGCCCGACAGCGTGGCCAGCAGCCGCCGGCCGTCGCGGGTGACGGCCAGCGCGTTGGGCGAGGCGCCCAGGTCGGACCCGATGCCCGCCGGCAGGCGGCGCACGACGCGCAGGCGGCGCACGTCGATGACCGCGACCTGGTCGAGGTTGGTGATCGTCACGTAGGCGCGCCCGCCGGGGGGCGCGATGATCGCCTCTGGGTGCGCCAGGTGGCCGCCGGCGGGGATGTCGCGGACCTTGCGGGCGCGGCGCAGGTCGATGACAGATACGGTGCCGCTCGCCTCGTTGGAGACGAGCCCGCGGCGGCCGTCCGGAGTGATCGCCGCGCCGTACGGATACCGCCCGACGGGCACGTAGCGCACCTTGCGGGTTCGCGTGTCGGCGATCGCCGCCGCGTTGGCGAGGCCGAGCGCGACGAGCAGCCGGCGCCCGTCGGGCGAGACCGCGATCTTCTCGGGATAGCCGACCTTCGTGGTGGCCGGCAGGGGGAACTGCTGCGGCGGCGCCGCGAAGCTCGGCGCGGGCACCGCGATCTGACCGATCTCCTTGGCCTTCCCCGACGAGCGCGAGTAGCGGAACACGTGGATGACGTCGCCGTTGCCGCCGGGGAGCTTGGGGCGCGTCGTCGCCTTGTTGGTGGAGTCCGCGATCCCCGACACGTAGGCGCGCCCGCCGCCCGGGTCGATGGCCACTCCGCCCGACGCGCCGGGCAGCGGCACGATCTGGACGACCTTGGCGGTCTTCGTCGAGACGATGCGGACGTCGTTGAGGCCCGCGCCCGCGGACACCGTCCAGTAGAAGCGGCCGTCCGGCGTGACCGCGGCGCCGTCGGCGAAGTTGCCGACCGAGACCAGCCGGCCGTACGGGGTCAGGTGGCGGCCGAGGTTGACGATCCCCTGCTGCGGGCCGATGCGGCCCTCCTGGGCGAGCGCTGCGGCCGGCGCGGCGGCGGCCAGCGCGATGAGCGGGACGAGCAGGCGGCGGGAGCGCACGGGACCTCCGGCGGGGACGGGAAGGGCGGGACCCTACCGCTGGCGCCGCGCGTCAGCGGAAGCCCGCGCGGCGGCAGCGCAGGCGCGCGTCACGCGCTGATCTAGCGACTCGGCCGCACGCGCAGGCGATAGCTGTACTTCCTGCTCTTCGCGTCCACGACGCGCACCGAGAACGTCAGCCGCGGAAGCGTCCGCTTGCGCACCGCCAGCGACCGCAGCCGTGTCGCCGCGCGCACCACGCCCGACCGCAGCGTCACCGTGATCGACGAGGCGGCGGCGCTGCGCGGCCGGCGGACCGTCAGCACGCCCGAGCGCGAGAGCGTCCAGCTGCGGCGCGAGAGCTTGCGCGTGCCGGCCCGGACCGTGACGCCCGCGGCCGCCCGCCGGCCGTTCACCCGCAGCTGCGACGGCAGCGCGAGCCGCACGCTGCGCAGCTTGCGCCCGCCCGCGGCGCGGCGGACCCGCATGGTCACGACCGGCGTGCCGCCCACGCGGCGGACGGCGAGCGAGACGCGCGGGCGCGCCGAGCGCGACGAGGCGCTCGTCGCGCAGGCCCCGCCGACGACGCGCACCGGCGTGCTCAGCTTCGCCGTCTGTCCGCTGTGCGAGTCGAACGTCGCGTCGATCGTCGGCTTGGGGCAGAACCCGGTGCCGATCGAGAGCAGGCCGCGCGGGCCGCCGTCGATGTTCAGCTCGAAGCGGGTCACCGGCGCCGCCGGCAGGTTGTCGAGCGTCGTCACCAGCTGCCCGCGATCGGAGGACGTGCTCGCCTCGAGCTGCAGGTCGAACGCGCCGTGCAGCTGCACGGAGAGCTTCGGGTAGGCGCCGCCCGCGTTGCGCAGCAGGAACACCGGTCCGGTGAAGGGCGTCGGCAGCAGCGGCGAGGTCGCCGTCGCCGACCCGACGCGCGCGGCCTCGGGGCAGGCTCGCGCCGCGGCCGCCCCGGGCTCGCAGACGGTCTGCAGCGCGGCGAGGTTCGGCGACAGGCCCTTCGGCAGCGTGACCACCGCCTTGCGGATCGCCCCCTGGTGATCGGGCTGGGTCACGACGGTCGACAGCGGCGGGTGCGACGCCGCGGTCGCCGGCTGCTTGTCCGAGCCGAGCGTCGCGGACAGCTTCGGCGTGAAGGGCACGCCCTCGCAGCCGGTCGCCTGGAACGGCGCGTTGACCGTCACCGTCCGGCCGCCGTCGGAGCCGAAGGTCCCGGTGCCCTGCGACGCGTCGCAGCTCAGCGGGTTGCGCAGGAACTGCGGCCGGTCGATCGTGAGGTTGATCTGCCGGACGCGGATCGGGATGCCGGCGAGCATCGTCGGCAGCTTGTCGACGCCGACGTTGTCGATGCCGATCTGACCGCCGTTCTGGCGCAGCCGGACGGCGAGCTCGTTGACGATCGTGGTGCCCAGGTCGTACGGGCCGACCCGGGCCGGGACCACGATGGTGATCCGCGCCAGCTCCCCGTCACCGCCGGGCTCCGAGAAGAAGACCTTCCCGGGCGTGTGCGCGGGCGAGCCCCCGTTGCCGACGACCACGTCGACGCTGCCGATCAGGCTCTGGTCACCGCACGTGCCGGCCCGCGCCTGGTCGCGCGGGCACATCGGCACGGCGCCCAGCGCGCCGACCAGCCCGTCGGGCAGCGACACGTCGGCCGAGACGAGGTTCTGCGAGCGCTCCGGGATCGTGATGCTCGTCGTCAGGGTCGTGTCGGCGCCCGCCGTGAACGGGTCGGACAGCAGCGCCAGCCCCGGCAGGAACGGCTTGTCGGCCGGGCACGCCGCGCCGCTGCCGTCGTACGAGGTGGTGAAGCCGTCGCTCGGCGTCGCGGCCGCCGGCTGCGCGCCGACCTGGCCGCCGTCGTGGACCGCCGCCCACGGGACGATCTGGCTGCCGACCGTGAACGTTCCGCAGGTGTCGGGATTGGTCAGCGTCGCGTGGTCGCCCCCGAAGAAGCGCTGGTCGACGTCGTAGACCGGCAGCTCGGGGAGGTTGTCGAAGGTCGCCGTGATCTGGCCGGTCTGCTCGTCGGCCGTCGCGACCCCCTGGAGCTTGACGCGGGTGATCCCGCCGTCGGTGATCTCGCCGTAGATGCGGAACTGGTTGGGGTGACCCTCGACCTGCCGGCCGGCCCAGATGTCGCCCCCGATCGGGTCGAGGTGCGCCTGGGTGACGAGGTTCTGGCACGGGTTGTCGGCCGGGCCGTTGCAGCCGTCCTGTGCGAGCTTGAAGACGTCCACCGGCGTGCTGCGGTCGCCGTCGAGCAGCGGCGAGAGCACCTTCATGTCGCCGATCTTCGAGGCCTGCGGGCACGCGGCCGGCCGGACGGAGTCGGCGGCGAACTGGTCCGGCGTGCAGACCGTGAAGCCCGGCCCGGAGGCCGCGGCGGGCGAGAGCGCCACGCCCTTGGGCAGCACCGCCGTGATGCTCTTGTAGTGCGACTGGTACGGGATGCCGCCGCGCGCCGGGGTGATGAAGCGGAAGCGGTACTCGTCGGGCTGCTCGACCGCCCCGT
>VAWY01000178.1 GCA_005888335.1 Actinomycetota bacterium | reverse complement strand
CACTCGGGAGAGCACGTTGAGGGCGGCGCGCACGGAGGACGGGCGCAGATCGGCGGAGAGGTCGGCGATGAGCCGGGCGACGTCGTCTTCGCGGATCTCGGGCAGGTGGTGTCGCCCGAAGGACGGGATCAGGTGGCTCTCGAGCGCCCACCGGTAGCGTTCGCGCGTCGCGGGACGAAGGTGGCGCTGGGCGGCCAGCCATCCGCGGGCGAACTCGGCGAACGTCGCCTTGATCGGGACGATCCGCTCGCCGCGCCGGCGGCGGCGTTGCAGCGCCGAGCGCTCGTCACGCGCTGCTGGAGGGTCGCGTAGCCGCACTGCCAACGCTGGCGTCCGGCGCCATCGCGATAGGTGAACTCGTAGGTGCGCTGGCCAGCCGCGTTGACGCGGTAGTAGACGCCGGGCAGGGAGGAGCGGGTGCGACGTGGAGAGGTGGTGGTCGGCATGCCGACCATCTGCCCGCTTGACGCCTTCCCTGGCGCAGAGTGCATCGCTCGAGACGCGGCGTACGAGCGGCATCGCCTGAGCGTGGTAACGACGTGGAAACAGAGCCCGTGGCACTCGCTCGTCATGATGGGTCGCCGGTTCTAGTCCGTCCGTCGGCTCTCCCGCGTGCAGCCGAGCGTGGATCTCGCGCGTCAATCTCTCCAGTTGCTCGGTCAGCTCCTTGTCTTGCCGAGTGAGATCCGTGTTCGCGTTGAGTAGTGACTTGAGCTCGTCGGTCTCGCGCTTGATCGCCGCCTCGCGCTGCTGCATCCACGCGCGAGCTCCTCGTGGTGGGCCTCGGCCTGCTCGCCGGCGTCCTTGTCGCGTTCGGCCTGGCGTTTTTGCGCGAGCAGGATCAGTGGAGCTGCGTAGGCGGCCTGGGTCGAGAACGCGAGGTTGAGCAGGATGAGTGGATAGGTCCCAGCACAGGGCGACGGCGATCGCGTTGAGGGCGATCCACAGCGCGACCACCCCTGCGTGCGGACCTTTTCGCGTTCCGCATGGTCGCGCTGGTATGCGCTGCCGCTCTGGGTCAGCCGTACAGAGTGCTTCGGTCAGTGGTCTCGCGAGGGCGGGCAGCGGCGACTACGAGCGCGAGGGTCAGCGCGATCGTGGCGACCACCGTAGTGATGACGTCGACCGCGATGGGTGTGCGGAACCCCGCTTCGCGCCAGCCAAAAAGCCCTGGGCCATAGCTGACGACAAGTCCGCCGAGGGTGAGCGCTGAGATGACGACCCCGCCGAGCGCGGCGAGTTGTCGCGTCGGCCGGAACGCAAGTCCGACAATGATGGCGGCGCACGCCGCGGCGTTGGCAAGAAACAGAGGGCCAATCCAGGGGACGACGTGCAGGAGCGTGACGTACTGCTGAACGTGCACCGCGCCCACGCCGGCAAGCGCAGCGGCTCCTGTCGAGTACGCGAGGACGAGCAGCGCCTGGGCGCGCGTCGCGACCCAGGGCAGCTGGTGGCGGGAGCTGGTGGTGGCGGACATCGTCGGTTCTTTCTGTCGTGTGTTGACCGGTCAGCCCGCGGCGCGCAGCGAGAGCTGCTGGGCGGCGAACCACGTGTCGAAGCCGGTCGCCCCGATGCGGGCGCCATCGCCCGGCGTCAGCTCGCCGCCGTGCAGCTCGGTGCCGAAGTAGCGCGCGAGCGGGTCGGCGACGACGGTCCGCTTGTCACCCGTGGCGGCGAACAGGCGCCGCGCCCAGGCGTCGATGCCGAGCGCCTCGGGCCCGCCGAGCTCGACGCGGCCACCGACGGGCGCGCCGGTCGCCAGCTCGGCCACGGTCGCGGCGACGTCGTCGACGGCGACGAGCTGCATCAGCCCGGTCGAGAGCCGGACGCGGTCGCCCTCGGCGCCGGCCTCGACGGTCTGGGGGAGGAACTCGAAGAACTGGGTGGCGCGCAGGATGGTGTAGGGGACGGTCCCGGCCTCGATCTCGGTCTCCTGGGCGACCTTGGCGCGCAGGTAGCCGCTGTCGGGCAGGCGGTCGGCTCCGACGATCGTCAGCGCGAGGTGGTGGCCGACGCCGGCCTCGCGCTCGGCCGCCAACAGGTTGCGCGTCGAGGTGGTGAAGAACTCCAGCACCGCATCGTCGTCCCAGACCGGCGCGTTGGAGACGTCGATGACGACGTCGGCGCCCGCCATCACCTCGGCAAGGCCCTCGCCGGTGATGGTGTCCACGCCCGTGGCGGGCGAGGCCGCCACCGCCTCATGCCCCTGCGCGTCCAGCCGGCTGACGACGTTGCTGCCGACGCGCCCGCTGCCACCGATGACCACGATCTTCATGACGTTCCTTCCGGTTGTCGTTGACGTCGTCGAAGATCGCCCACGGGCCAGCCGCGCGCGTCTGTGGGGTCCCCAGTCGGGTCCCTAGTAGGGTCGGCGTTGTCCATGGCCAAGAGCGGTCCTCCGCGCGGATTGCTCGGTCGACGCAGCGAGTGCGAGACGCTGGATCGGCTGCTGCGCAACGCGCGCTCCGGCCAGAGTCAGGTGCTGGTCTTGCGCGGCGAGGCGGGCATCGGCAAGAGCGCGCTGCTGGAGCACGTCGTGGAGCGGGCATCGGGTTGGCGCATCGTCCGAGCCACCGGCGTGCAGGCGGAGATGGAGCTGCCGTTCGCCGGCCTGCATCAGCTCTGCGCTGCGATGCTCGACGGGCTGGGCGAACTCGCGCCGCCGCAACGCGACGCGTTGCGGGAGGCGTTCGGGCTCGAGGAGGGCGGTGCCCCGGATCACTTCCTGGTGGCGCTGGCGGTCTTGAGCCTGCTGGCCGACGCGGCCGAGGTGCGTCCGCTCGCGTGTGTCATCGATGACGCGCAATGGCTGGATCGAGCCTCCCGTCGGGCTCTGGGATTCGTCGCGCGGCGCCTGCTGGCCGAGCGGATCGCGATGGTGTTCGTCGTCCGCGAGCCAAGCGACGCGGACGAGCTCACGGGTCTGCCAGAGCTCTTCGTCGAAGGGGTCGGCGACGACGACGCGCGCGCGCTGCTGGCGTCTGGGATCAGCGGCCCGCTGGATACGCGGGTCCGCGATCGGGTCGTGGCCGAGACTCGCGGGAACCCGCTCGCCCTGCTGGAGCTGCCACTCGGGCTGACCCCGGCCGAACTCGCCGGAGGCTTCGGGCTGCCCGACCGCGGCCCGCTGTCGGGGCGCATCGAGCGCAGCTTTTTGCGGCGCTTCGAATCGCTCCCACCCGACTCGCGGCAACTGCTGCTGATCGCGGCAGCGGAGCCCACCGGCGACGTCCCACTGCTCTGGCGCGCGGCCGAGCGACTCGGCATCGGAGCCGACGCGCTGACCCCGGCCGAGGCCGGCGGGCTGATGGAGCTCGGTGCCCGCGCCCGCTTCCGGCATCCACTGGTCCGCTCGGCGATCTACCGGGCAGCCCCGCCGCACGAGCGTCAAGCCGTCCACCGCGCGCTGGCCGAGGCGACCGATCCCGAAGCGGATCCCGATCGGCGGGCGTGGCATCGCGCGCACGCGGCCGCGGGGCTCGACGAGGCGGTGGCCGGCGAGCTGGAGCGCTCGGCCGGCCGAGCGCGGGGCCGCGGCGGCGTTGCGGCCGCGGCCGCGTTCCTGGAGCGAGCGGCCGAGCTCACGCCCGACCCGTCGCGACGAGGGGCGCGGGCCCTGGCCGCAGCGCAGGCAAAGCTGGAGGCTGGGGCGCCAGAGGCGGCAGATGGACTGCTGGCGACGGCGGAGCTGACGCCGCTCGACGAGGTTCAGCGCGCGCAGTTGCAGCTGCTGCGCGCGCAGATCGTGTTCGTCTTCGGGCGCGGCAGCGATGGTCCGGCCGTTCTCGTCGATGCCGCCAGACGGCTCGAGGCGCTCGATCCCGCCGTGGCGCGTGAGACCTATCTCGGGGCTCTGGGCGCGGCGATGTACGCCGGACGCGTCGACGCCGACTCCGGTGTGCTGGAAGTGGCCGAGGCCGCCCGGGCCGCGCCCGTGGCGGCGCAGCCACCGCGATCGACCGACCTCGTTCTCGACGGCCTGGCGCGCCGGTGCACGGAAGGACCCAATGCGGGTGTGCCGCCCCTCAGGCTCGCGCTCGAGGCGGTCATGAGCGAGGCTCTCGATGGTCACGCAGAGATCATGCGCTGGCTCTTGCTGTCTCCGATTGTCCAGTCGATGACGGTGTTCGAGTTGTGGGACGACGACGCCTTCCACGCCCTCGCGATTCGTGCGGTGCGACTGGCTCGGGATACCGGCGCGCTTGCCCTGCTTCCCGTCGCACTCGTCTACCGGTCAGGTGTGCACCTGTTCGGCGGCGAGCTCACCGCGGCCTCGGCTCTGATCCAGGAGGCAGACGCGATTGCGCTCGCAACCGGCAACACAGACCTCATGTACGCCCGGCTCCCCCTCAGCGCCTGGCGCGGGGTGGAAGCCGAAGCCGTGGAGCTCATCAACGCTGGTCTCGAGAACACCACCGCGCGCAGCGAGGGAAGGGTGGTCGCGATGGCCGGCTATGCGAGCGCCATTCTCAATAACGGCCTGGGTCGCTACGAGGCCGCCATGGACGGCGCCAGGCGCGGCACCGACGACGGCGACTTCGGGTACTCCGGCGCGTCGCTGCCAGAACTCGTCGAGGCGGCAGCTCGTTCCGGCAGGCCGGAGGTCGCTGCCGCCGCGCTGCCCCGGCTCGAAGAACGGACACGCGCGGCGGGCACCGATTGGGCGCTCGGAGTCCTGGCACGCTCACAGGCGCTGATGAGCGAGGGGGAGGACGCGGACGCCCTCTACCGTGAGGCGATCGAGCGGCTCGAGCGCACCAGGATCCGCGTCGAGCTCGCCCGCGCACGTCTCCTCTATGGCGAGTGGCTGCGTCGCGAGCACCGGCGTGTGGACGCCCGCGAACAACTACGCAGCGCGCACGACATGTTCAGCCGCTTCGGCGCCGAAGCGTTCGCCGAGCGCGCCGGACGCGAGCTGACGGCCACGGGTGAGACGGTGCGCAAGCTGACGGTCGAGACGCGTGACGTGCTCACCCCCCAGGAGGCGCAGGTCGCCCGGCTCGCGCAGGCGGGGCACACGAACCCGGAGATCGGCGCCGAGCTGTTCATCAGCCCACGCACCGTCGAGTACCACCTGCACAAGGTGTTCACCAAGCTCGGCATCAGCTCCCGCAAGGAGCTCCGCGCCGCGCTCGCGGACCCCGAGCAGGTAGCCGCACCGGCCTAGGGCACGGACTAGGGCCTCACACGGACGCGGCGGCCGGCCGGAAGCGCGAGCGTGACGGGCGTTCCGAACGCCCAACCGAAAGGTCTCTCATGCGCCCGACCATCGTGCTCGTCCACGGTGCCTTCGCCGAGTCGTCCAGCTGGGATCAGGCGATCGATCAGCTGCTCGACGCGGGGTATCCGGTGACGGCCATCGCCAACCCGCTGCGCGGCGTCGCGGCCGACGCCGCGTGCGTCAGCGACCACGTCCGCTCGATCGAGGGCCCGGTCGTGCTCGTCGGCCACTCCTACGGTGGCGCCGTCATCACGAACGTCGACCCCGAGGCCGGGGAGATTGTCGGACTCGTCTACGTCGCCGCCTTCGCCCCGAAGTCCGGCGACAGCTGCTTCGAGTTGTCGGCGGTCTTCCCCGGCAGCACTCTCGGCGACGCGCTGCAGGCGGTCCCGCGCAGCGACGGCACTACCGACCTGACGATCGTCCCGGAGCGCTTCCACGAGCAGTTCGCCGCGGATGTCCGGGCGCCGCAGGCGGCGCGGATGGCCGCCACGCAGCGGCCGGTCACCCAGGAGGCGCTCGTCGAGCCGTCCGGCGAGCGGCCGCTCTGGGAGGAGCTGCCGTCGTGGTTCGTCTTCGGCGAGGAGGACCGCAACATCCCCGCCGCCCTCGAGCACTACATGGCCCGGCGCGCCGGCGCCCACCGCACGATCGAGATCCCGGGCGCCTCGCACGCCATCCCCGTCGCCCACCCGCAGGTGACGGTCGAGCTGATCCTCGAGGCCGCCGCGCTGCGCGCCGCGGCCTGAATCCGACCGCGACCGACCAAAGGAGTCGCACATGTCCGTCACCAACATCGCCGGCTGGGATAGCCGAACGAACGACGGCGCTGAGAGCGCCGGTCTCGCCGCGGGCGAGCGGCTGGCGATCGACGAGTTCATCGCCGGTGTGCTCCTGCGCGCCCACCAGACCGTCGAGCCCCTTCGCTCGCCGAGCGAAGCCCGGACGATCCTCCGCGTCGCCCATCTGTTCGCCGACGAGCTGGAACGGATGGACCTGCCGTTCGACCGCATCCAGTTCATCGAGGCCTCCACCGAACTCCCCAGCCATGCATGAGATCAACGTGAGCGTCGTCAGCGCCGAAGAGGCGTCGTACGGCGTGGCGGAGCTCTGGTCGGATGGCCGGCTGATCGGCTTCACCCAGTTTGACGACGGCGACCTCATGCTCCGAATCGAGCCACGCGATGACGGCGCCGCCGTCGTTATCGGCGCGCACGGACTGGCCGACGCCCTCGCCGAGGCCAACCGGCTGCTCGCTTCGTACTGAGGCCACCCAAGTACCGAGAAAGGCTCACCACATGACCGTTATCGAGAAGACCCGGTCCCACGAAGTCGACGTCAACCGCGAGGAGACCGTAGAAGAAGCGGCCGCCCTCGCGCCCGGGATCTTGCTGCGTGGCGCCGAGGTGGGGATGGCCGTGCTCACCGGGCTGTTGGTGTGCCCGCCGCTGGCGATCCTCGCCGTGGTCGTCGCGGTCCCGCTCCTCGCCGTCGCGATCGTCCTCGGTCTGCTGGCCGCGATCCTCGCGATGCCCTACCTGCTCGTTCGCCACGTCCGCGAGCACCATCGGACGCACCGCTCGTCGGTGTTGGCCCACGGGCTCCGGCGGCTCCGGGTCCGCGAGGCCTGACGCGCGCGCATGGTGGTGACGAGTTCCACTTCGACCGCGTTCAAGAGGGCGCAGCCCGGGTTCGCCAGCCGACAGCTACGCCCGCGCGGCGATGGCGCGACGCAGCCGATCACCACGGTCGAGCTGTTCTTCGACCTCGTCTACGTCTTCGCCGTCACCCAGCTGTCGCACCTGATCCTCAACGACCTCTCGGTCGCCGGCGTCGCACACGCGGGGTTCCTGCTGGTGGTCGTGTGGTGGGCGTGGATCTGCACGACGTGGATGGCCAACTGGTTCGACCCCGCATCACCCGTGGTGCGGGCGGTGCTTACCGGGGTGATGCTCGCCAGCCTTCTCATGGCTGCCGCCCTGCCCGAGGCACTGGGCGAGCACGGCGTGCTGTTCGCGGTGAGCTATGTAGCGCTGCAGGTCGGGCGCAACCTCGCGGCCGCGGCGCTGCTCGCGCGCGATCATCCCCTGCGCGACGTGTTCGAGCGGCTGGTCGCGTGGAGCGCCGTGTCGGGCGTGCTGTGGCTGGCCGGCGCGGCGTTGGATGGCGACCAGCGGCTGCTCGTGTGGATCGCTGCGCTGGCCCTGGACCTCATGGCGCCGGTCGCCGGCTACTGGCTGCCCGGTCGCGGCCGGAACGCGACGACTGACTACGACATCGAGGGAGGGCACTTCGCTGAGCGGTGCCAGGGCTTCATCATCATCGCCCTCGGTGAGTCGATCGTCGTCACGGGCGCGACGGCAGCCAACGCCGGCCTTACCGCGACCGCGTTGCCTGTCTTGCCATTGCCTTCCTCGAGACGGCAGCGTTGTGGTGGCTGTACTTCGGCGCCACGGCCGAGCAGTCGCGCGCCGTGATGAGCATGTGCGAGGACCCAGGCCGCCTCGCGCGCGACGCCTACACCTACCTGCACCTACCGATCGTCGCCGGCATCATCGCCGTGGCGGTCGGCGACGACCTCCTGATCAGAGAGCCCCAGCGGGCGCTGCACGGCATCGCGCTCGCAATGCTGCTCGGTGGTCCGGCGCTCTATCTGCTCGGCGAGTGCCTCTTCCACTGGCGGATGACCAAGTTGGCGAACGTGAAGCGGCTCGCTGTCGCGGCGGTGCTTGTGCTGCTGGCCCCGGTCGCCGGCCACCTGAACGCGCTTACGCTCAGCGCGCTCGTAGCCGCCCTGCTGACCGCGCTGGCGCTCTGGGAGTTACAGACGTCCGGCGCGCGCACCCGCGCCGACGCCGTCGCCGCCCACCTCGCCCGCCGCGGCCAGCTCGGCGGGATGTAACGGCGCCGTGTCGTGGGGTCCTTCTGGGGACCACCCTCTAGTCCTTCGGAGGGCGAAGGCGTCCATCCGGGTCCACCAACCCTCGGCCTCTTTGCCCTCCGGTGGACTCCTTGGGACGCCGCGTTTTCGATGGTAAGGAAGGGGTCGCCGTGCATCAGCACGCAGACGCGCGCCACCGTCGCCGCGGACGGATGACGTGACACCTGGACGCCGCGCGACAGGACCTTCTGGTCGAGCCAGCGAGCGTTGACGGCGAGACTGCGCGAGTTAAGAGACCGAGCGCTCGCCAAGGGCGCCTCGGGGTGTGCCTTGGCAGCCGAGCCGACGAAGTGGCGTCGTTGTCGTACGGTGGATCGAGGACCACTCGATCCTCCAACGCCCGAGCTCAGCGGTACGTGATCAGGGCTGCGTCGGCGGCTTCGAGGTGCGCGTGCTCGTTGTATGAGACCAGCGCTCGCCCGCCGCGGCCAGCTCGGCGGGATGTAACGGCGCCGTGTCGTGGGGTCCTTCTGGGGACCACCCTCTAGTCCTTCGGAGGGCGAAGGCGTCCATCCGGGTCCACCAACCCTCGGCCTCTTTGCCCTCCGGTGGACTCCTTGGGACGCCGCGTTTTCGATGGTAAGGAAGGGGTCGCCGTGCATCAGCACGCAGACGCGCGCCACCGTCGCCGCGGACGGATGACGTGACACCTGGACGCCGCGCGACAGGACCTTCTGGTCGAGCCAGCGAGCGTTGACGGCGAGACTGCGCGAGTTAAGAGACCGAGCGCTCGCCAAGGGCGCCTCGGGGTGTGCCTTGGCAGCCGAGCCGACGAAGTGGCGTCGTTGTCGTACGGTGGATCGAGGACCACTCGATCCTCCAACGCCCGAGCTCAGCGGTACGTGATCAGGGCTGCGTCGGCGGCTTCGAGGTGCGCGTGCTCGTTGTATGAGACCAGCGTCGTGCCGCCGCGGCCCACGACGACCTTGGTGATCGCGGTGTTGACGCTGACGTGGTTGAAGGCGATGAAGGCGTCCGGCGCCAGGCCGAGTAGCGAGGCCGCCAGCGCGGCGATCACGCCGCTCGAGCTAACCACCACCGCCGTCTGTCCCTTGCTCAGGTCGCCTGCAACGTCGCCGAGGGCGGCCGTCACCTGACCGTGGAAGCTCGGCCACGGTAGCCGGCAGGGACTCGACGTTCCGGCGGCGACCCAGCTTCGCAGACCCTCGTTGAGGATCACTTGGAACTCGCGCGAGCTCAGCGGCGGCGCGTCACCGGCATGGTGCGCGAGGCGGGCCGGCGACGTCGAGTGGTGAGTGAGCACGTCGGCGTCGTCGTACTCGTTGAAGCGGTCGTCAATCGTGACGTCGAGCCCGGCGGCGGCCGCACAGGGTTCCGCCGTTTCGCGCTGGCGGCGCAGCGCCCCGCTGACCACGCACGCGGGCGTGATGCCGCGCCGCTCGAGCCCCGCGACCAGCGCCGCGACCTGTTCGTGGCCAACCGCCGACAGGACGTCGTAATCGG
>VAWY01000040.1 GCA_005888335.1 Actinomycetota bacterium | reverse complement strand
GGCCGCGGGCCTGGTCGGCGGCGGCTTCGGCAGCGACGGCGGCGGGTCGGTACGGATCCCGGCCGCCCATTGCGGGGTGTTCGGGCTCAAGACGCAGCGCGGACGGATCAGCTCTGCGCCGGGCGAGGCGCTCTGGGAGGCGCTGGGCGTATTCGGTCCAATCGCACGGCGCGTCGCCGACGCGGCGCTGCTGGCCGACGTCGCTCGCGGCGCCACGGCGATCGATCGCTATCGCGCTCAGGAGCCGCGCATGCGCTTCGTCGACGCCCCCCTGACGCCGCCCGGCCGCCTGCGGATCGGCGTCGCCCGCCGATCGCCCCTGCGCGGCATACGGCTGGACGGCGCGCATGCCGCGGCCCTGGAGCAGACGGCTGACCTACTGCGAGACATGGGACACGATGTGCGCGAGGTCGACCCCGCCTACCCGGACACCACCCTCGCGTTCGGCCCGCAGTTCTACGGCGGAGTCCGCGAGGAGGCGCGCGGCGTCGAACGCCCCGATCTCCTCGAGCGGCGCACCAAACAGACCGTCGCGATCGCACGCCTTTTCCCGCGAGCCGTGGTGCGCCGGGCGATCGCCTACGGCGAGCGGCTCAGCACTCGTCTCAACCGCATCTTCGAAACCCACGACGCCCTCCTGACGCCCGTCGTCGCCGCGCGCCCACGACCGATCGGCGCGCTCGACGGCCTCGGCACGATCGGCGCCAGCCTGCGGTCACTGCCCTCCATCGCCTATGCCGCGATGTGGAACGTCTGCGGCAATCCGGCTGCGTCCGTGCCCGCGGGAATCGCCGCCGACGGTCTGCCCGTGGCGATCCAGCTCGTCGCCGCGCCTCACGACGAGCCGACGATCATCGCGCTCGCCCGCCAGCTCGAGGAAGCCCGCCCATGGGAGCACCGCAGACCCCGGCTCGGCTGACGACGCCATGTCCTCCGCGGGTCGGAACACCGTCGGTCCCGGGCCTGATCGGCCGCAGAACCGACGGTCGCGACCGTACTACCGGCGCACCATGTCAGCCTGGCCGCGCCTGGCGGGCATCGCGGCTCATGCCGCGATCCGCAGGCCGGCGGCGCCGCGCCGACGCCGAGCGCGCGTCACCGTCACCACGAAGACTCCGAGCGAGGCGGCCGTCAGGGCGTCGAAGACGAGCGTGAGAACGACGGCCAGTCGATAGCCGGACTCCATGAACCCGAAGAGCGGGGTGTATTCGCTGACCAGGAGGCCGGCGAGCGATCCGGCGGCGATCGCGATGGCAGCGAGCGCGGCGGCGACGAGGATCAGGTCACCGATGCTCCGGCCGAGTCGCCTGACGGGTGTCAGCAGCACGGCGCCGACGACGCCCGACCCGGCGAAGCTGAGCAGGAAGAGCGTGCCGATCGTCGGGACCGCCCGGAAGTAGGCGCCGTAGTACTGCTGGGCATGGACGGCTCCGACGACCAGAACCGAGGCCGCGCCCAGGTAGCGGGCGATCTCGCCCGCTACCTCGTTGCGACGCCGGCGCGCGCTATCGGACACGGTGGATCTCCCGGCCGGAGGGCGAGAGCACCCACCACGGCGCACCGAACTGGGGGAGTCCCTGGCCCGTCGTCTGGCCGGGGCGCTTGTCGGCGACGTAGTAGTAGAGCGGGTGGCGGTTGTACGTGACCTCGAGCGTGCCGTCCTTGCGCTTCGTCGTGCCGAGCAATGCGGCGCGCACCCCCCGGCCGGCGTGCGGCTTGCCCTTGGTCGTGAAGGGCGGCCACAGGGCCGCGCACGCGCCGTAGCAGGTGCTCTCGGTGCCCTTGTCCTTGACGAAGTCGTAGAGCGTCAGCCCCTTGCCGTCGACGAGGATGGCGCCGAGTCGCGATCGAGCGACGGCGACCGTGGCTCCCGCCGCGGCCGCGGTCGCGCGGGCGCGTGCCTTGGCGCGCGCCGGCCTGAGCGCCCGGTCGAGGACGAAGCGGCCGACCTGCTGCCCGAGGGTCGCGCCGGCCTCGTGGTCGAAACGGGTGTGGACACCGGCGTAGATGCGGCTGAGCCCCGCCTCCAGGGCGGCGGCGCGGAAGCTCGTGAACGAGCGGGTGACGCCGGGCAGGGCCTCGGAGGTCACCGCGATGTGCTGGTGGCCGCCGAGGACGGCGGTCAGGACGGCGGCCGAGGCTGCGCTGATCGCGCTGTGGGCGCCGGGGTAGGAGGGGTCGGACGGCGTGGTCGCCAGCGGCGTCCAGCCGGAGTCGTCCGTGGCGCGGATGGCCGACACGGGCCGCCAGACGCGGTAGGCGTACTTGGCGTCGTAGAAGGCGATCGTCGTGTCGGCCTGCGCGAGGTCCATCAGCGCGAAGGCGCGCGCGCTCGTGTCGAGGTCGGCGCGCTTGGCGAGCACGGCCGACTGGGCGATCTCGTTCCAGTAGTTCCAGATCGGCGCGGCCCAGAAGCGGGCGACCTGCGTCTGGTCGTCCGTGCGCGTGGTGCTGGTCGCCGAGCCGAGCGACTCCGCTTCCCGCAGAGCCGCGCTGTACGCGGGGCTGGTGACGGGCGGTGGGGCAGCGGGGCGGAGCTGACCGGCCGTACGCAGCACGAACGGCGTCACCTGCGACCAGTGCGTGAACACCGGCGCGGCGAGCGCGGGAGGCGGCGGCGTGAAGTCGCCGGGCTGCGCGGTGCTCGTGTACGCCGGCGGCGTCGCGGCGGACCCGTCGTTCGCACGGAGCGCCAGCAGGCGCGTGGCGACCGTTCGTCCGACGCGGGCGCCGTCCTGGACGCGGCCGCCACCGCCCAGCGCCGAGAGATCCTCGCGCAGCTGGGTGTCGGTGGTCGAGCTCGTGGAGGGATAGAGCGCGTCGAGCACCGTGGCGGCGGCCGCGTCCGCGGCGGCTGGACGGGAGGCCCGCCGCGGCGCATTGATCGCGACGCGGTAGGCGGGAGCGCTGTGGTCGATCGAGACGACCGCGTCGTAGATCGCGGCGTGCAGCAGCGCGAAGCTGCGCGTCGGGTGCACCGTGGCCGGTTGTGCGCCGGGCGTGCGGACGATGGTGAGCAGGGCGCGGTTCCACTCGACCACGGGGTTGGTCGTGGGCGCGGCCGGCGCGGCGGCGCCGGTGGGATAGGCCGGGTCGGCCGCCGCCGTTCCGGCGAGCGCCAGGGTGGCCAGCGCGGCCGCGGCGGCCGAGGTGGGGATGAGCTTGGGCAAGGGTCCCTCCAAGAGACTCGACGGCGATTTCGTTTCTACTACGCACCGTCGTAGATGATTGGATCACCCGCACTCGACCGCCGACCGCAACAGCGGCCGCAACGCCGTGCAGGCGAGCCGCATGCGGCCCTTGACCGTGCCCAGCGGCGCGCTGGTGTGCGCGGCGATCCCCGCGTCGCTGAGGCCGGCCCAGTACTTGAGGACCAGCGCCTCACGCTGCGCGGGGGCAAGGCGGGGCAGCGCCTGCCACACCATGCCGGTCCGCTCGCGCAGCAGCGCTCGGGTCTCGGCGTCGTCCTCGGCCCGCCCGTCGAGCTCGCTCGCCACCAGCTGGTGGGCCCGCTCACGGGCGGCCTGCCTTCGCCAGGCATCGAGCGCGCGATGGCGCGCGAGCATGACGAGATACGTCCTCAGCGACCCCCGGCGCGAATCGTGACGCTCGGGATGCGCCCACAGTCCGGCGAACACCTCCTGCGCGACGTCCTCCGCCGCGTCACGGTCACGGAGGATCTGCGCCGCCGTGGCGACGACGGCCTCCCGGTGGGCGCGGCAGGCGGCGTCGATATCGAGCGGGGCGGGCTGTCTCATGGCGGTCCTTCCGTGGGGCGATTACCACTTCTCTTACGCAGCGTAGTAGATTGTCCGCCATGCCTCCGACCCGTTCCGTGCCCGGCCTCCGCGCTCGTTGGGACGAGGCCCCCGACGTCGACGCGCTGGCGAAACGCGTGGCCGGCGCCCGCGGCGTGCACGCGGCCGTCTGGCTCCGTGCCGCGACCGAGACCTTGGTGCTCCTGTTCCTGGAATCCGTCGCGATGCGTGACGCGTATGCGCTTTGGCTTCAGGACGGGACGCACCCGCCCGATCAGATCGACGCCGTCGAGCTTCTTGCCGCGGCTCCCGGTCGCTCCGGCGCCGCTCCGCTGGTGGAGCTGTTGCTCGGCGCCGCCGCATGTACTACAGTGCATCGTTGATGGCCACGCCGTCGCAGCGGGGCTCCGCCCTCCGCGCACGCCCGCTGACTCGGCGCGCGTCGCACGTGTACGGCCTCGCCGTCGCGGTCGCGGCGCTGGGTGCGCTGTCCACCGGCGCCGGTGTGCTCGACGTGCTGCGCGGGGTCGACGTCCAGTCGGCGCACGTCGCGCACCTGCGGGTCCTCGGCGAGCGCCTCACCGCTCCGGCGATCAACGTCGCGGCGGCCCTGATGCTGCCCCTCGCCGCGCTCGGGCTGGTCTCGGTGATCCAGGGGATGCGCTCCTGCGTCCGGCAGCTCGTCGCGCAGCGCCGCTTTCTGGAGTCGCTCGCCCTCACCGGCCGGCTGCCGTCCCACCCCGGGGTCTGGCTCGTCGACGACGACCGGCCGCAGGCGTTCTGCGCCGGCCACCTGCGCCCGCGTGTCTACGTGTCGACCGGCGCCGTGCGGTTGCTCGGCGCTGCCGAGCTCGACGCCGTCCTCGCACACGAGGCCCATCACCGGCTGCGGCGCGACCCGCTGCGGATCGCCGCCGCGCGCGGCCTGTGCGACGCGCTGTTCTTCTTGCCGGTGCTGCGCAGGCTGACCGAGCGCTATTGCGCGCTGGCCGAGCTGAGCGCCGACGAGGCGGCCGTCAGCAGCCTGGACGGCGACGCCGCGCCGCTGGCGTCGGCGATGCTGACGTTCGGCGAGGCCGCCGACCCAGCGGTCGTGGGGATCGCGCCCGAGCGGGTCGACCACCTGCTCGGCCGCTCGCCGGGCTGGGGGCTGCCCGGCGCCCTGCTGGGCGCGGGCGGCGCCTCCATTGCGCTGACCGGCCTGTTGGCGTGGCAGGTCGGGCGGGGAGCGCTGATCACGACGTCGCTGAACCTGCCGCTGCTCTCCGCCCAGCCGTGCGTCGTCGTGCTCGCCTTCGTGCCGTTCGCGCTGTCAGCCGGCGCCGTCTGGCTGCTCCGGCGCGGTCCCGTGCGCTGGGGCTAGTGCTGCACTAGGACGCGGCGGCCGCCGACGCGCCGGCGGCGGCGCCGGTGTCCTCGGCCAACCCCTTGACGATGAACGCGGCGAAGAGCACGAGCCCCGGCTCCGGCGGATCGCCGTCGTCGAGCGTGACCCTGACCGGCCGACGACCCCAGCCCTTGGCGTCGAGCACGGCCAGCTCCCCGTCGCCGGCGATGAGCGCGTACCGCTCGCGCCAGACGCTGGCGGGGCGCACCGCGAACTCGTTCCCCGCCCAGCGCAGCGTCCCTCCGCGGCGCATCGCGCTCGCCCGGAACTCCCCTACGGGGGTGCCGGTGACGTCGGTGGCCTCGACGACCGTCCTCCAGAGCCCGCGCCGGGCGATCTGCCAGCTGCGCCCGCCCGCCTCGGCCGTCGCGCCGCGCGAGGCCCAGCCGTGGAATCGCAGCGTGCCGATGCCGGCGAGCTCGTAGAGCCGCCGGTCGTCGCGGCTGCGCGCGAGCTGGAGATCGGCCATCGGAGCGACCCTAACGCCGCCGGACGGGGCTCGTGCGCTCGCGACCATCCACGCGGGCGAAGCGCGGCTTGCATCTGTGGCGCATCGGCCTAGCCTCGCCGGTCGAGCGCCTCGCTCGCCGCCTCGGCTCGTGACCGCAGAAGTGCGTGTCGCCCTCCTCGTTGGACCACGCGCGTCTGGGCGCGGCTCCAGCTCGACGAGCCGCCGACCGCGTAGCCCCCGCCAGAATCGCGGAGCGCCCGACCGATGAGTTGGGTGCCTCGCGCCGGTCTCATGCTCAGACACCGACGAAAAAAGGACACGACCACATGGACCATCGGACCCGCTGGCTCGCTCTCTACGTCCTGTGCCTCGGCACGTTGATGATCGTGCTCGACACCACGATCGTGAACGTGGCGCTGCCCTCGATCAGGAGCGACCTGGGGTTCTCGCAGACGTCACTGGCCTGGGTCGTCAACGCCTACATGCTCACGTTCGGCGGGCTGCTGCTGCTCGGCGGCCGGCTGGGCGACCTGTACGGCCACCGGCGGCTGTTCCTGATCGGGATCGCGCTGTTCACGCTCGCCTCCCTGGCCTGCGGGCTCTCGACGACGCAGGGCATGCTCGTGGTGGCTCGGGCGGTGCAGGGCGTCGGCGGCGCGGTCGCCTCCGCGGTCGGCCTGTCACTGGTGATGACGCTCTTCACCGAGCCGGCCGAGCGCGCGAAGGCGATGGGGATCACCGGGTTCGTCGCCTCGGGCGGCGGGGCGATCGGCGTGCTGCTCGGCGGCGTGCTGACCGACGTGCTCGACTGGCACTGGATCTTCCTGGTGAACCTCCCGATCGGCGTCCTCGTGTGCACGCTCTCGCGCCGGCTGCTGCCTCAGACGCCCGGGCTGGCGGCCGCCGGGCGGCTGGACGTCGGCGGCGCGGTGACCGTGACGGCGTCGCTCATGCTTGCCGTCGAGGCGATCGTCAACGGCAATCAGGCGGGCTGGACGTCGGCGCGGACGCTGGGCGTGCTCGCTGGCGCCGCGGCGCTCTTCGCCGCGTTCATCGTCATCGAGCGCCGCGTCCGCGCGCCGCTGATGCCGCTCGGCCTGTTCAGGCTGCGCAACGTCGCGGGCGCGAACGTCGTGGGGGTGCTGTGGGCCGCCGGGATGTTCGCGTGGTTCTTCATGTCCGCCCTGTACCTGCAGCTGGTGCTCGGCTACAGCCCGCTGCAGGTGGGCCTCGCGTTCCTCCCGGCCAACATCATCATGGGCGCGCTGTCGGTCGGCGTGTCGGCGAGGCTCGTGATGCGCTTCGGGATCAGGCCGCCGCTCGGGGCCGGTCTGGCGGTCGCGACGATCGGCCTGGCGCTGCTGGCGCGGGCGCCGCTCGGCGGGAGCTACGCGCTGGACGTGCTGCCGAGCATGCTGCTGCTCGGCTTCGGCGCCGGGATCGCGTTCAACCCGGTCCTGCTGGCGGCGATGAGCGACGTCGCTCCGCAGGAGTCCGGCCTCGCGTCGGGCGTCGTCAACACCTCGTTCATGATGGGCGGGGGGCTCGGCCTCGCCGTGCTGGCCAGCGTCGCGTCGTCGCGCACGAACAGCCTGCTGGCCGGCGGCGAGCCGCGGCTGGCCGCGCTGCTCGGCGGCTACCACGTCGCCTTCCTCATCGGCGCGGCGTTCGCGGCGACGGCCGCGCTGGTCGGCGTCACGGTCCTGCGCGCGAGGCCGGCGCCGGCGTCGGCGGAGGCGCGCGCCGAGGCCGCGCTGGCCACCGCGGGCAGCTGAGATCTAGTGCCGCGTCAGGCAACGTTCGCCCCGTTCGGCGGGCGCTCGCCGCGCCTGGCGCCACCCGTCGATCCTCGATGTGGCTGGGCCACACCTTCGGATGACGGTCGACGCCAGCCACGACGATCGCTCCGCCGGCGACGGGGCGAACGTCACCTGGCGCAGCACTAGCGCCGAGCCGCCGGCACGGTGATCAGCGCGGCGCTCGCCGGCGGCATCCGCACGCGCAGGGCGCCGCCGCGATCGACGAGCGCTTCGGAACGCCGCCGCCCGCGGAGCCGTCCATCGGTCGTCGCCGTCCCGTAGCTCTGGCCGGCGAGCGTCACCGTGCCCGTCGAGCCCAGGGACGGCGCGATGAGCCGCTCGACGGCGGCCCGGCCCGGCCGGCCCGTCAGGCGGACGACCAGGTCGAACGTGGCGCGGGGGTCCTTGTTGATGACGGCGATCCGCCGCGTGCCGGCGGGGTCGATGGTGGCCCAGGTCTTCAGCGGCGAGCCGGCCGGGGTCGGCCCGACCGCCAGCAGGCGCGAGCCGCGGGGGGCGGCGCGCTCGAAGAGCAGCAGCGCGTAGTACAGCGGGTGAACGCGGCCGACGACGCGGCCGGAGGCGGACCCGAAGTCCACCGGGGCGCCGTGCGAGCCGGTCCACGCGTGGAACAGGGCGTTGCGCACGCCCGCGTCGGCGAGGCCGAACAGGATGTCGAGTCCCCACAGCGCGGAGGCGAAGCTGTCGCTCACGCCGGGCAGCCCCCCGCAGATGGCCGAGTTGAGCTCGGAGACGCGCACGGCGGCGCCGTGCGCGCCGGCGACGGCGGCGAGCTGGGCGGCGCGCGCGACCGTCGGTGCGTACAGCTCGTTGGAGAGCAGCCTGCGGATGAGCCGGCCTCGGTCGCGCCGGCGCCTCGACGGATCGCACGTCTGCAGCGGATAGGCCTGCGTCGCGTACACGGGCACGGCGCGGCCCTCGCGGTGCAGGACGTCGTCCTCGTGGTCGTCCCACCACGGCGAGGCGAACGCCGGGGCCGACAGCGGGACGCCGCGCGCCGCTGCCGCCAGCGCCGAGACGTAGCGATCGAGGTCGCCCAGGTACTGCGCGAAGTCGTAGCCGGCCGGGCGTAGCTGCGCGCGGGCCGCCGGCGGGCCGGCTCCCGTCGAGCGCCCGGGCTCGGCGTAGAGGTCCGGCTCGTTGCCGATCTCGAACGTCGACACGCTGCGCGCCGGCAGGCCCGCCACCGCCGCGCGCGTGAGGTCGACCGCGTTGGCGGGCGCGTCGCTCGCCAGGTTCAGCCCGAGGACGAGCGGGGTGTGCGCGAGGGCCTCCCACGCGCGCACGCGCGCGATCCAGGCCGGCGTGATGTCGGTGGTGATGCCAGGCGGCCGCGGCGCGCCGCCCGGGTTCCACCATGTCTGATCGGAGGACTCGCCCCCGAAACGCAACAGCGGCGCGGCACCGCCCGCGCGACGCAGCGTCGTCATGAGGCGGGCGAACACCGGGTTGCCGCGGCCCGTCGAGCCGAGGTAGTCGAGGACCGACCCGTACTCGAGCGACAGGCCGGCGAACGACGGCGGGATCCGCGCTCCTGGCCTCGAGCCGAGGGTGCGCACCGCGACGCCGCCCGTGGCGGCGCTCGCCGAGCTCAAGGCCGACACGGATGGCGCCGGCGCCACGATGGTGGCGCTCGTCTCGCCGTCGTCGGTCACCACCCGGTACGAGGCGAACGGGACGATGCGCCTGCGCAGCGACCAGGTTCCGTCCGGCCGCGTCGTAACGCGGGCCAGCGGTCTCCACGTCGCGCGCGTCCCGGCCGGACGCCACCGGACGTCGACCGCGTGGGCGCCGCCTGGACGGACCTGCCCCCAGATCGTCTGCCGGGCGAGGTCGACCCACAACGGGTCGGGGGCGTGCGCGAGCGAGGGCTTCGCGTTGCCGTCGGCGTCGATGAGACCGGACTGCCAGCCGGTGTAGGACCGGACGCCGCCGACGGCCTCGTCGACCCAGGCGTACTGCGTGAGGAGCTGGACGCGGGGATCGCGCCACGCCATGTAGGCGGCCTG
>VAWY01000039.1 GCA_005888335.1 Actinomycetota bacterium | reverse complement strand
TCGACGGCCTCGTCGGCCGGCGGCCGGCCGCGCCGCCGTGCCGCGCCCTGTGCCGAGCTCATGCGCGAAGGGTACCGGCAGCGGCGGCATCGCAAGCAAAAACTTGTCGGTCGCCTATATAGTACGCGGCGCGCTATGCCTGACGTCGCCGGCCCGACGCTCGACGTCGACCTCTATTCGCGCGAGGCGCTCGAGGACTCCACCGCGATCTTCGCGACGATCCGGGCGGCCGGTCCCGCGGTCTGGCTGCCCCGCAACCGCATGTGGGCGATCGGCCGTTTCGACGACGTCCGCGCCGCGCTGCGCAACGACGAGGTGTTCGTGAGCGGCCGCGGAGTGGCGGCCAACCCGATCACCAACGTGCTCGGCCGGCGCACCACGATCTCCAGCGACGGCGAGCAGCACACGTCGCAGCGCCGGGTGCTGATGCGCTCGCTCGGCGCCCGGCCGGTGGCGGCGATCCGCGACCACGTCGAGCAGGAAGCCCGGCGCATCGTCGACGAGTTGCTGGCGGGCCCCGCGTTCGACGGGAGCGCGGACTTCGCCAGCGCACTCCCGATCCGCGTGGTGGCGGACCTCGTCGGGATCAACGTGACGCCCAAGCAGGCACTGCGCTGGGCATCGAACGTCTTCGACGGCACCGGCCCGCTCAACCGCCGCACGATCGCCGCACTGCCGGTCGCCATCGGCCTCCTGCTCTACACCCTGCGTCTCAACGAGCGCAACGTACGGCCGGGAAGCTGGGCCGCCTCCGTCTTCGAGGCGCACCGCAACGGCGAGCTGAACCGCCTCCAAGCCAGGCAGATGGTCCTCGACTTCGTCGTGCCCAGCCTCGACACCACGATCCTCGCCGCCAGCGAGCTGCTGTGGCAGCTCGGGCGCGACCCCGACAGCTGGTCGCGCTTGCGCGCCGATCGCTCGCTGATTGCGGCCGCGGTGGTCGAGGCCGTGCGCCTCGCCTCCCCGGTCCGCCTGTTCACCCGCTACGTGACCCGCGACGTCGACGTGGGCGGCGTGACCATCCCGGCCGGCACCCGCGCGGCCCTCCTATACGCCTCGGCCAACCTCGACGAGACGCGCTTCCCCGAGCCTGAGCGCTTCCGGCTCGATCGCCCCAGCGGCCATCTCGGCTGGGGCAACGGCCCGCACACCTGCGTCGGACTGCACCTCGCCAAGCTCGAGATGCAGGCCCTCCTCGCGGCGATGGTCGAGCGCGTCAACGGCATCGAGGTCTGGGGCGCCACGCGCACGCGCAACAACGCGCTCCAGGGGCTTGCGTCATTCAACGCGCGCTTCACCGCGTAGCGCCGCACCGGCGGCGCCTCATCGACGCCGCGCCACGCGCACGCCCCTGCTATCCCACAGCGCCTCGTCAGAGTTCCAGACGGTCCCACGCGATTGGTGAGTGCGGTCAGCGGCGCCTTCCGCCGCGCGGACGCTCGGTATCCGCAGCACCACAAGCACGCACTCGAGTGCCGCGGCGGTCAGGGCCCCGATCCCGGAACCTGCTGCTCAGCGAGGGCCTCGACGAAGCACCGACTGCGACTGGCTGGCCAGATGACAACGGTTGAGCACACCCCGGCCGAGATCGTCGCCGCCAAGACCGACCCGGCCGCCGACCGCGCGGCCCTCCTCGCCGGTGTTCCTCGTGGATGAGCTCAATGAACGGCATGACCTACGCTGCCGCGCCGGCACGGAGGGTGTCGTGCCGCACGGCCCACAGGAAGCGCTCGATCGCCTCCACGACCGCGATCGTGCGCCATGACGGCACGGCGTCGAAGACGTGGTGGCCGCCGGCGACCTCGGTGTGCAGGACGAGGTTGCGCGAGACGGCGCGCAGCCGGCGGACGAACCGCCTGGCCTGCGCGGCGGGGACGATCGTGTCGATGTCGCCGTGGATGACGAACGCAGGTGGCGCGTCCGGATGGACGCGGTGCAACGGCGACGCTGCACGAAAGAGCGCCGGCGCCTCGGCGCGCCGCGCCTTGAACACCAGCCTCTCGAGCGCGCGCATCGCGAAGGCGGGCTTGGCGCCTTCCTCGTCGAGCAGGTCGTAGGCGCCGTAGAGCGCGACGAGGGCGGCCACGGAGGTGTCGGCGCGGTCGAACCCTGCTTGCAGGGTCGGGTCGCCCGCCGTCAGCGCGGCGAGCGTCGCCAGCGTCGCGCCGGCCGAGCCGCCGGTGATGGCGATGAACGACGCGTCGACGCCGTAGGCCGGCGCGTGCTCGCGAACCCAGGCGATCGCCCGCTTGACGTCGACGAGATGGTCAGGGAACGTCGCCTTCGGGCTGAGCCGGTAGTCGATGCTGAAGCCGACCCAGCCGTTTGCGGCCAGATGGGCCAGCAGCGGCATCCCTTCGCGCCGTGAGCCGCCGCAGAACGCGCCGCCGTGCACCTGGACGATGGCCGGGCGAGGCGCGCTTGCCGGCGATGCGGGGAGGTACACGTCGAGCTTCAGGTCCCTCCCGCCGTGCGACGCGTAGACGACGCCGCGGACGCGCTGGACGCCGGCGCGGCGGAGCATGAGGAATGGCAGCACGGCGTGGCTGCGCGGGTGCCGCGAGGCGGCTTCTCGGGGGTCGAACGGGCGGGCGAGGCCGTCGACGTGGAGCACCAGCCGGCGCGCTCCCAACATGGACGGCACCGTCATGGCGTCGGCAACGAGCAGAGCACCGAGCCCGCCCCACCCTGCTGCGCCCTCGAGCCCGTCCAGCGCGGCCAGCAATATCGCCGCGCCCAGACTCAGCACGATGAGCAAGGGCGCCAGCTCGATCGCCGCCAGCGCCGCAGGCCATCGGACGATCCCGAGCCAGGACGCCGAGGCCGCCGCCCGGCGCGCATTCGTCGCGCCCAGGAGCGCGAGCACGCCCACGCCGAGCAGCGCCGAGGAGGAGGTCACACCGTGCCGCGGGCGCTGACGTTGGACTCGACGCGCCGGCCGCTGCTCATGGCGCGAGGACGGGGTTGATGTCCATGTAGATGCGGTAGTCGGCGATGCGGCCGTCGCGCAGCCGGAAGACGTTCGCGCAGGGGAGCGTCAGGCGGCTGCCGTCGTGGCGTTCGTAGGTGACGCTCATCTCGCAGATCACCGCCGGATGTGGGTCCTGGACGGTCCAGACGGTGTTCAGGTCGTGGGAGATGCCGGCGACCACGGTCTGGAGGTTGGCGGCCGTGGCGGCGAAGCCGTCGTGGCCGACCGCCGGCTCGGCGTTGCCGAACTGGAAGTGGACGTCGTCGGTGAGCAGTTCGAGGACTCGTCCCAGATCGCCGCCGTCGGTCGCTCTGAACAACTCTCTGACCGTGTGCTCCTCTGAGGTCATTGCTGCGGTCCTCCTGTGATGAACCGGCGCACGCGAGGGACGACGCCCGGGTTGCCGTGACGGGCGCGTTCGCCCGCGAGCCGCTGCAGGCCGTCTTGGATCGCCGCGGCGACCTGGTCGCGGACTCTCTCGAGCGTCTTGCGGTCGTCGTGGCGGCCGGCGAGTCGCTCGGTTTCGATCGGGCGGTGGAAGTGCAGGTAGGCGTCCTGAGAGCGGGGCAGCGGCGTGGGGCCCCACCCGAGGCCGAAGGACGGGACGTTGTCGCGGCGCAAGCCGAGCCGGTCGACGGCCGCGCGGTAGGGGCCGGCGAGCGGGTGGTCGACGTCGAAGTGGATGTCGTAGGTCTCGTCGGCGCCGAGCTGGGAGAGCGGCACGATCGGGTAGCCGTGCTGGATCGCCATGCGGGCGAAGCCCAGGCGCTCGCCCCACAACAGCTGGTAGCGCTGGCCGGGCTTCTTCCAGACCTCGCGGGCGCCGCCGGGGAAGACGGCGATCACCTCGCCTTGGCGCATGAGCTCGGCGCAGTTCTCGCGCGTTCCGTGGACCCCGCCGATCGCCCGCAGGGCGTCCCGCCACACCGGGATGCGCAGGTGGTCGTGGTCGAACAGCCCGCGGGCGATCACGCCGGTCCGGCGGTACAGCTCGGTCGCGATCAGCAGGTCGTAGACGCCGTAGAGCGAGTGGTTGCCGACGATCAGGCAGCCGCGGTCGCTGGGGAGGTTCTCGAGCCCGGAGACCTTCGGGTCGACCCAGCGGCGCATCGGCGCGAGCACTGCGAGCATGCGGCGCATGCTCGCTTGAGACGGACGCGGCGGCACGGCGGTCGACATCTCATGCCCTCCGCGCCGAGCGGGCGATCGGCACCCCGGCCCGGATGAACGGGAGCGGCGCCTGGGGACCCCACAGGTTGGTGTCGCGAATCTTCCACTTGCGCCCGAGCTCGTAGGTGCTGTCGGGGCCGATCTGCGCCAGCTCGGAGCAGCCTTCGACCACGAACCCGTCGACGTCGCGGAAGTAGATGTGGTGGTTGTTGCCGGGGCCGTGGCGGCCGAGGCCATACAGCAGCGGGTGCCCGGCGGCCGCGGCACGGTCGGCGACGCGCGTCAGCGCGGCGACGTCCTCGAACGTCCACGCGTAGTGGTGCAGCTTGGTGCGCGGGTAGCGCGACAGCGCGACGCCGTGGTGGTCGGCGTCGCAGCGCCACCAGGCGAGGATCTTGCCGACGCGGTCGGAGAGGCGAAAGCCGAGCTGCTCGAGCACGCGCTCGACGCCGGCCATGTCGCGGACGTTGAGCGAGACGTGCTCGAACTTGACCGCCCGATCCCCGTCGCCGACCGGGCCGCCATGGTGCTCCATGCCGCAGAAGAGCTTGAACACGTGCCCGCCGGTGATCACGACGCGCAGCGCGCGATCGATCCCGGGCTCCTCCTCGTAGCCGACCACGCGCGCGCCTGCGGAGCGCAGCGCGCGCTCGGCCGACTCGAGCGCCTGGCGGTCGGCGACCTCCAGGCCGACGTGGTCATAGCCGCGGTCCTTGGACTGGATGAGCACGACCTCGTGATGACGGCCGTTGGACGTCAGGTAGGCGCGGCCGCCGGCGCGCTCGCTGACCCGCAGCCCGAGCACCTGCTCGAGGAAGTCCGCGGAGCGATCGACGTCCTTGACGTGCAGGCCGACGTGACCGATACGGGTGACCATCCCTAGTTCTCCTCCTGCTCGGCCTCGGCCACGACCGGGTTGTCGATCGTCCCGATGCCCTCGATCTCGATGCGGACGCGCTGTCCGGGCCGCAGCAGCCCGCCGGTGAAGAGACCGACGCCGCCGGGCGTGCCGGTGGCGATCAGGTCCCCGGGCTCCAGCGTGCACACGCGCGACAGCGCGGCGATCATCTCGGCGATGCCGGTGACCATCTCGGCGGTCGAGCCGTCCTGGCGCAGCTCGCCGTCGACCCACGTGCGGATGCGCAGGTCGGCGGCGTCGAGCTCGTCGGCGGTGACGATCCAGGGACCGAGCGGGCCGTGGGTGTCAAAGCTCTTGCCCGGCCACATCGTCGGCGTGTCCTGCTGCCAGTCGCGCACCGAGACGTCGTTGCCGACCACGTAGCCGGCCACGGCGCGCATCGCGTCCGACGCCTCCACGCGCCGGGTGCGGCGACCGATCACGACCACCAGCTCGCCCTCGTAGTCGAGCCGGTCGGAGTCCGCCGGCGCGAGGATCGGGTCAAACGGACCGGTGATGCACGACACCTGCTTGTTGAAGAACGTCGGCAGCTGCGGGTCCGGGTAGGCCTGGCGCAGGTGCCCGAAGCGCTCCGCCGCCTCGGCGAACTCGGGGCGCGCCGCGGCCTCCTGGATCTCGCGCAGGTGCGAGGTGTAGTTGAACCCGATCGCCAGGTACTTCGACGGCCGTGCGACCGGCGCGTGGAGCGTGACGTCGGGCAGAGGCGAGCGCCGCGCAGCCGCCGGCGCCTTACCCGCGACGTCGGCCATCACCTCCGGGCCGGCCGCAAGCAGCTTGACCACGTCCGCCGGGGCGCCATCGATGTCGCCGAGCGCGACGACCTCCTCGCCGACGACCACGCCCGCACGGGCGGCGTCGCCGTTGGTGCTGAAGCTGACCATCCTCACGACCGGCCCTCCGCGTAGAGCTCCTCGATCTGCTCGGCGTACTTCTGCGCGATCGGCTTGCGCTTGAGCTTCATCGTCGGCGTCAGCTCGTCGGAGTCCGGCAGCCACTCCTCGGTCAGCAGCGCAAAGCGTTTGATCTGCTCCACGCGCGCGAGCTTCGCGTTGGCCGCGTCGACCGCGCGCTGCACCTCGGCGCGCCGATCCTCCTCGCTGACCTCGCCGAGCGCCGCCGCCGCCTCGCCGTCCAAGACGATCAGCGCGACGTTGTACGGCCGCGCGTCCCCGATCACGCACGCCTGGTCGATCAGCGGGCTTGCCTCCTTCAGGCGCGCCTCGATGTTCGCCGGCGACATGTTCTTGCCGGACGCGTTGATGATGAGCTCCTTCTTGCGGTCGACGATCCGCAGGTGCCCGTCGCCATCCAGCGCACCGATGTCGCCGGTGTGCAGCCAGCCGTCGGCGTCGATCATCTCGGCCGTCTGCTCGGGCATGTTGCGATAGCCGCCCATCACCAACGCCCCGCGCGCCAGCACCTCGCCGTCGTCGCCCAGCCGGACTTCCATGCTCGGCACCGGCGGGCCCACGGTGCCGACACGGATGTCGTCGGCCCGGCTGAACGAGATCAGCCCGGTCGTCTCCGACAGCCCGTAGACCTCGCGCAGCGGCACGCCGATCGAGTGGAAGAACTCGATCACCGCCGGCGGGCACGGCGCCGCGCCGGTGATCGCCGCCTGCAGCCGGTCGAACCCAAGCGCCCAGCGGGTGTCGACGCACGCCTGCTCCGACTCAGCGAGCTGCTCGGCGCTGACGCGCGCGAGCACCCCGGCGCGCAGCTTCTCCCACAGTCGCGGGGGCGAGAAGAAGAAGTCGGGGCGCACGCGTGGCAGCAGGTCGGCCACGTCGCCCGGGCGCGGGCAGCACACCACGCCGAAGCCCACGGCCATGTGGAGGTAGTGGGTCGCCGTGCGCTCGGCGACATGCGCCATCGGCAGGTAGGAGATGGCCCGCCCCTCCGGGGCCACCCCCAGCAGGCCGCGCACGTCGCCGACCATCGCCAGGACGTTGGCGTGCGTGAGCTGCACGCCCTTCGGCGGACCGGTCGTCCCCGACGTGTAGATGATCGTCGCGAGGTCCTCCGCCGCGCCGGCCGCGACGTCGACCGTGAGCTCGTCGCCGCCGGTGAGAAGCTCGGGCCAGCGCAGCAGGCCGTCATCGCCGTCGTCGACGACGATCACGTGCTCGAGCAGCCCGCCGGTGATCTCGCGCGCCGCGAGCAGCCGCGGCAGCAGCCCGGCCTCGGTGACCGCGATCCGGCAGCCGGCGTCGGTGACCAGATGCGCGAGCTGCTCCGGCGACGAGGTGTTGTACATCGAGAACGGCGTCGCGCCGACCAGGAGCGCCCCAACGTCCGCCACGTGGAACTCCGGCCGGTTGCTCAGCAGCAGCCCCAGCGTGTCGCCGCGGCGCAGCCCGAGCGCCCGCAAGCCGGCCGCGGCGCGCCGGGCCTGCTCGCCGTACCCCCGCCACGACAGCGCGACGGTCAGGTCGGCATCCAGCAAGGCCGGGGCATCGCCGCGCGCCTCGACGGTGGACAGGAACGCGTCGGCGAGCGTCTGCGTGGATGGGCGATCGGCGATCGTGGTCATGCTGCGGACTCCTTCGCGGTGGCCGAGGCGGTCGCGACGCGCTCGCCGCGTCCGGTGACATGGGCGACGAGCGCGTCGCAGTCGTCGGGGGCGTCGTCGCCGCGCCAGGCGACGTGCCCGTCGGGACGCACGAGGACCAGGCGGCGCTCGTAGACGCTCGCGCTGGCGGCGTCCGGGCCGAGCGCGACGTGCGTCATCGGGACGCCGAGCGCGGCCGCGGCGTCCAGCAGGCGCGCCGGATCGGGCGCCCCGTGGTCGACGAGCGTGAAGCCGCGCGAGAAGCAGCTCAGGATCGAGCCGCCATCCGCCAGTGGGACGTGCGGCGCCCGCGCCCCCGGGAACGTCGTCGGCCGGTACACCAGCGGATCCAGCTCGGGCGGCTCGTCCTCGGCGGTTGACGCCACGACCGGCGACCTCGCGTAGACGTAACCCAGCTCGATCCCGACGCTCGTGTTCTCGCCGTTGTTGGCGGCGACGAACTCCCCGAGCTCCGCGCGGTGCCGCGCGCCTGCGTCGGAGTCGTCATCGATCAGCGCCACGTCGGCGCGCTCCGGCATCTGCAAGTGAACGGACAGGTGGCGGAACGACCAGTCGCGGTTGCGCAGCGCGACCGGACGGCGCTCGGCCTCGTAGCTGTCCAGCAGCGCCTCGCCGCCCCAGCCGTCGATCACCGCCGCGAGCTTCCAGCCTAGGTCGACCGCGTCGGCCAGCCCGGTGTTCATCCCGTAGCCGCCGGTGGGGATGACCTGGTGGCAGGCGTCGCCGGCCAGGAAGACGCGGCCGGCGCGGTAGCGGTCGGCGACGAGCACGTTCGGTCGCCAGATGGTGTGCTCGAGCATCTCGTCGATCTCGACGGGCACGCCGCAGACGTTGCGGACGACCGCGACGGGATCCACCGATCCCGGCTGCGTCTCCGGCGGTACCTGCGAGTGCACCGTCCAGACCTCGTCTTCGTCCTGGGAGATGACGATGCCGCCGGTCGCGAAGAACAGATGCCAGAACTGGCCGTGCGCCTGCAGCCGCTCGCGGTCCCGCGAGCGGAAGTGCACGAGCGCGAACGTCGCCACCTCCTCGGCTCCCTCCTGCTCGATGCCCAGCGACGCGCGCACCTGGGAGCGGGCGCCGTCGCACCCGACGGCGTAGGCGCTGCGCAGCACGCGCCGCTCGCCGGTGTTCGCGTGCACGATCGTCGTCTCGACCACGTCGGCGTCCTGCGTGACGCCGGTCACCCGCCAGGGCCGCTGGACGTCGACCATGTCGTCCTCCAGGCAGCGCCGCATCAGCACCGCCTCGACGTCCGCCTGCATGGCCCGCTGCCAGGGCTCGGCCGGGGCCGACCCATCGGTGCAGCCGGCGATCTCCGCCCGCATCTCATCCACCGACGGGAGCCGCCAGCGCCCGAACTCGCGCCCCGCCAGCGACGAGGCGAAGATCACATCGAAGCTGTGCTGCGACGGGACGCCGGCCGCGCGCACCAGGTCCGCGAGCCCGAGCCGCGCCAGCAGCTCCATGCTGCGCGCGTTGGTGACGTCCATCTTCGGAAACGTCGTCGTCGTCGGCTGACGCTCGACCAGGATCGAGCGAACCCCCTGGTGAGAGAGCTCGAGCGCCAGGACCAGGCCGACCGGACCCGCGCCGGCGATGACGACCGGAGCGTCGAGAGTTGCCTGCGATGACATCGCGCGTTCCTCCTCCTCTTCCTTGCCGCGCGCTACGCGGTCGCGAGCTGCAGTGCGAGCGCTCCCGCCGCGAGCACGAGCGCGAGTCCCGCGGCCCCAGCCTCCCCCGGAGGATCACCGGCCCGGATATGCGTGGCGATCGCACCAAGCGACACCAGGACGAGTCCCCCGGTCGCCGCGACGCCGAGCCCGCGGACGGCGAGCCCCACCGCCGCGCCGACCGCGCCGGCGAGCTCCAGGACTCCGATGAGACGCCATTGCGCCGGGGCCACCCCGAGGTGGTCGCGGATCTCCAGCGACTGGGGCACGCCGGCGAGCTTCATGCCGGCGGCGGAAAGGAACAGCGCGGCCAGCAGGCCGGTGACGACGATCGTGGCGGTATCCATGCCGAGCACCGTAGCCGATGATTTGTCGGTTGTCAAATAGAAATACGGCAGATGTTTTCAGTCTCAGGCTGGCGCAGCACGCCGCTCGGCGTCGCTGCGGGCGTCGGCGACCCCGAGAGGACCGGGTGACGAGGACCGCGCTGGGTGCCGTGGCCAGAGTGGATGACATCGCAGCTGGCACGTAGATCCGGCCCACGGCGGCGTCTGCGGAGCCCGGCGACGAAGTTCGCCCTCCGTCGTTGGACGCCCGACTACAAACCGCGGGGCTCGACCAGGCCCCGGCGCCCAGGTCCGGTACCCGGGTCGGGCGGCAACGCCGAGAGCCCAAAGGGCGACGCGCTTGTCCCCCGACCACACCGGGCCGTTTCAGCGCCACAAACGCAACGGCGCCCCGGGCTCACGTTCCGCCCGTGCCGCGGCGCGCGCTTTCTCCCGAGCGCGTCCCTCGCGGCCGCTCAAACGTAACCGTGGACGATCCAGATGAAGCCGCCGGCGGTCGTCACCAGCACGAGCATGAGCACGATCAGCGAAGGGTCCAGGCCGCGCTTGCCAGCGGTCGAGGCGGCTCGCTTGTCAGCGGGCTTCTTCATCGTGTCCTCCCTAGTTGAACGTGTGACTGAGGCCCGGCTATCGAGCCGTGGGCAGGGCGGGGTGGCCGCCGCGCTCGCGCGTGCGACCACGTGGCTCCATGCCGTCACGGTAGAAAATATATAGTCGGGTGTCAAAAAAATTTCTTCCAGATATCTCATTCGCGCCCACGCTCGACGCAAGCGCGGCCGTACGCAGGCCCCGCGGCCCGGCCCGGCGGCGATCCCTCATCGCCCACGGCGGCGCGGCGCCGCTCAGCGTCGCGCCCCTCGCGCGCCACTTCGACGCGGCCGACCCGCTCGACCGCGCCGCGGTGGCGCAGCACGCCGACCTCATCGCCGACGTGATCGTGCGAGCGCTCGATCACCGGTGCGGGCCGCCAGCCCCGCACGTCCGAGCCACTACATCGAGATGCCGCCGTCGGCGTGGATGACCGTGCCGGTGACGTAGCCGGCCTCGGCGGACGCGAGGAACGCCACCGCCGCCGCCATCTCGGACGCCTCAGCGACGCGCCCCAGCGGGACCGTCGCGACGAGGGCCGCCTTCTTGTCGTCCGGGATCGAGGCGGTCATGCCGGTGTCGGCGAAGGGCAGGACGGCGTTCGCGGTGATGCCGAAGCGCCCGAGCTCCTTCGCGGCCGTCTTGGTGAGGCCGATGATCCCGGCCTTCGCCGCGGCGTAGTTCGCCTGGCCGAGGTTGCCGTGCAGCCCGGTGTAGGAGGTGAAGTTGATGATCCGGCCGTACTGCTGCTGGCGGAAGTGCGGGGCGCACGCGCGGATGAAGCGGAACGCTCCGCCGAGGTGGACGGCGAGCACGTCGTCGAACGTGTCGTCGTCCATCTTCCACAGCATGGCGTCGCGGAGGAACCCGGCGTTGTTCACGAGCACGTCGATGCGTCCCGTTCTCGCGATCGTCTCCTCGACCACGCGCTGGACGTCCTGCGTCTTCGCGACATCGGCGACCGCCGCAATGCCGCCGACCTCGGACGCGGCCTGCTCGAGGGCGTCGCTGGTGCGGCCGACGAGCACGACATCGGCGTGCGCGGCGGCGAACGCCTCCGCGAGCGACCGGCCGATCCCCTTGCCCGCCCCGGTGACGATCACGGTGCGGCCGGTGAAGTCGAACTGCAGGTTCGAGGTGCTGAGCTGCTCGTCGGCAGTCGTTGTGGTCAAGGGATTTCTCCTCTCACGCGGTGTGAACGAATGCGCTTCCGCGCCGGTATGGCGCAAGCTCCGCCGGACGTGGCCGGCCACGCCGTCGCCACCGCTCGGCGACGTCGTCGATGATCTGTTGTCGAGCGGCGGAGTCGAGCGCGTGGAGCGTCTCCTCGTCGAGCTCGACGACCACCCGGCCGGCCCGCACCCGGCAGCGCGCGGCCCGGGGCGCGATGGTCGCCGCGAGATGCCGCTCGACCTCATGCACCAGGTTGAGCGCCTCGGCCTCGATCGTGATGCCGGTCTCGATGCGGCTGGCGAGACAAGGCGCGGCGGGCAGATCGGCGATGTCGTGCAGGCCGAGCTCGTGGGCGATGCGACGCACGCCCTGCTTGTCGATCCCTGCCTCGACGTAGGGGTGGCGGACGCCGAGCGCGCGCGCGGCATCGAGCCCCGGCCGATAGTCGCCCAGGTCGTCGGTGTTGGTGCCCGACACGATCTGCGCGCGGGTCGACGAGGCGATCGCGCTGTAGAGGTTCGACTTGCAGTGAAAGCAGCGCGTCACGGGATTGCGCAGGTAGTCCGGGTCGCGGAACTCCTGGGCATCGATGACGCGCAGCTCCCAGCCTTCGCGCGCCGCGTACCGCCGTACTCGCTCGGTCGCTTCGCGTGGCACCGCCGGCGACACCGCGTGGAACACCTCGACCGTCTGCGCAGCATCGCGGTGCGCGACGGCGGCGAGCGTCATGCTGTCCACGCCGCCCGAGACGGCTACTGCGACGTCCCCCATGCGCCGCAGCGCGGCGGTGAGCTCACGCATTGCCGTGAGCGCTCAGAGCGCGCATCGCGGCGCACGCGGCTCCGTAGCCGTTGTCGATGTTGACCGTGACGAGGCCGGGCGCGCAGCTCGCCAGGAGGCTGTGCAGCGCCGTCTTGCCGCCTTCGGCGACGCCATAGCCGACGGACGTCGGCACCGCGATGACGAGGCCTGGAACGAGTCCGGCGAGCACCGTCGGCAGCGCCGCATCCATCCCGGCCACCGCGATCACGACCGGGAGCGCCGCCAGCTCCTCGATCCGCTGCTGCAACCGCCACAGCCCGGCCACGCCGACGTCGCAGATCTCGACCGCCTCGAGGCCGTGGAACGCGAGGGTGCGAACCGCCTCGCGGGCCACCGCCGCGTCGGAGGTGCCGGCCGTGACCACGGCGACCTCTGCGGGTCCCCGGGCTTCGCCCGCCGCGCCGAAGAACGCCGTGTGGGAGCGCATCTCGTAGTCGAGGCGCGCGCGGAGCCGGTCGGGCAGCCCGTCGAACTGCGTGCGCTCCA
>VAWY01000089.1 GCA_005888335.1 Actinomycetota bacterium | reverse complement strand
TTGCCGAACCCGCGCTGGGCGAGCTCGTTGCCGATCTGGTAGGTCAGCGTCCCCGACCGCGAGACGACCCCGACGTTGCCCTCCTTGAAGAAGGCCGCGGGGATGATCCCGACGTTGGCCTTGCCCGGCGAGAGGATCCCCGGGCAGTTGGGGCCGACGAGCCGGGTCCGGCCGTTGCGCTGCAGGTGCGTGTAGACGCGCAGCTCGTCGTGGGCGGGGATGCCCTCGGTGATGGCGACGACGAGCTCGATGCCGGCATCGGCCGCCTCGAGGATCGAGTCGGCCGCGAAGCGCGGCGGCACGAAGATCATCGCGGTGTTGGCCTGGGTCTCGTTCACCGCGTCGGCGAACGTGTTGAACACCGGGATCCCCTCGACGTCCTGGCCGCCCTTGCCCGGCGTCACGCCGGCCACGACGTTCGTCCCGTAGCGCTTGTTGTTGAGCGTGTGGAACGTGCCCTCGCGCCCGGTGATACCCGAGACGCACAGGCGCGTGTCCTCGCCCACGAGAATGCTCATCCTGCGAGCTCCACGACCTTGCGCGCCGCCCCGTCCATCGTCGCCTCGGTGTGCACGTTCGGGAGGTTCGCCTCGGCCAGCAGCCGGCGGCCCTCCTCGTCGTTGGTGCCGTCGAGCCGCACCACGAACGGCACCTGCGGCTTGATCTGCTCGAAGGCGGCGATCAGGCCGCGCGCGACCTCGTCGCAGCGAGTGATGCCGCCGAAGATGTTGAACAGCACGGCGGTGACCGCCTCGTTGTCGAGGATGACCTCGACGGCCGAGGTGATCTCCTCCGCCTTCGCGCCGCCGCCCGCGTCGAGGAAGTTCGCGGGGTGCCCGCCGGCCTGGGCCACGACGTCGAGCGTGCTCATGACCAGCCCGGCGCCGTTGCCGAGGATGCCGATGTTGCCGTCGAGCTTGACGTAGGTCAGCCCGCGCTCCTTGGCCATCTGCTCCTGCGGGTCCTCGGCGCTCGGGTTGCGCAGCGCCGCGTTGTCGGCGTGGCGGAACAGGGCGTTGTCGTCGAGCGTGACCTTCGCGTCGAGGGCCCGGACCTCGCGCTCGGGCGTCACGATCAGCGGGTTGACCTCGACGAGCATGGCCTCCTCGCCGACGTAGGCGTCGTAGAGGCGCGACAGCAGCGCGCCGACGCCGCGTACGACGTCGGCGTCGACGCCCGCGGCGAACGCGAGCTCGCGGCCATGGAAGTCCTGGAAGCCGAGCAGCGGGTCGATGTGGACGCGGGCGATCGCGTCCGGGTCGCGCTCGGCGACCTCCTCGATGTCCACGCCGCCCTCGGTCGAGAGCAGCGCGAGGGTCTTCTTGGCCGCGCGGTCGAAGACGAAGCTCGCGTAGTACTCGGCGGCGATGTCGGAGGCCTTCTCGATCCACAGCTCGTGGACGGTGTGCCCGCGGATGTCCATGCCGAGGATCGCCTCGGCGTGGGCGCGGGCCTCGTCGCGGTTCGCGGCGAGCTTGATCCCGCCCGCCTTGCCGCGCCCCCCGATGAGGACCTGGGCCTTGACGACGACGGGGTAGCCGATCTCGTCGGCGGCCGCCAGAGCCTCCTCGACGGTGGTGGCGGGCGCGCCAGGCGAGACCGGCACGCCGTGGCGCTTGAAGAGCAGCTTGCCCTGGTACTCGAGCAGGTCCATGAGGGGCGGCGGAGCCTAGCGGAAGGTCCCGGCATGGCATCATTCCGCCGCTCATGGCGCTCCCTTCCGGCATCCAGTGGGTCACCTTCGACGTCTACGGCACGCTCATCGACTGGGAGAGCGGCGTCGCCGACGCGTTCGAGAGGGAGGCCTCGCGCGACGGCTTCACGATCGACCGCGACCAGGTCATCCAGCTCTTCCACGAGGTCTCGCGCGAGGTCGAGGGCGGCTCGTACGAGCTGTACGCCGAGGTGCTGCGCCGCACCGCGCTGGAGATCGCCAAGCGCATCGAGTGGCCGCTGGAGCCGTCGCGCTCGGGCTTCCTGCCCGACTCCGTCCAGCGCTGGCCGGCGTTCAAGGAGACCGTCACCCAGCTCAACAAGTTCAAGAAGAAGTTCAACATCGGGCTGATCTCCAACATCGACGACAAGCTGCTCGGGCAGACGCGGCGCCACATCCCCATGGACTACGACCTGGTGGTCACCGCCCAGCAGGTGCGCTCGTACAAGCCCGACCCGGCCCATTTCAAGGAGTGCGCGCGCCGGATCGGCGGCAAGAAGGGCTGGGCGCACGTGGCGTCGAGCTACTACCACGACGTCGAGCCGTGCCTGAAGGAGAAGGTCCCGGTCGTGTGGGTCAACCGGAACAAGGAGACGCTCGAGCCGGGCCAGAAGAAGCCCACCGAGGAGGTGCGGACCCTCCTCGACGCGGCCAAGCTCTTCGGCCTCTAGTGAGGGTCGTCTCGGTCCACCCCGACGTCCTGGTCGCGACGTCGGCGGTGTGGCAGACGACGTGCACGGTGCTGCGCGGCGGCGAGGAGGCGTTCGTCGTCGACTCGCCGATCCTGCCCGACGAGCTCGACGCGCTCGGCGCCGTGCTCGAGCAGGCGCGGTTCCCGTTCTCGGGGCTGCTGGCCACGCACGGCGACTGGGACCACCTGCTCGGGCGCAGCGCGTTCCCCGACGCCGCGCTCGGCGTGGCGGAGAGCACCGCGGCGCGGCTCGCGGGAGAGCTCGGCGCGGCCCAGCGCGAGCTGCGCGCGTTCGACGAGCGCTGGTACGTTCGCGGCCGGCGGCCGCTCGCGCTCGGGCAGCTGCAGACGCTGCCGGTCCCCGGCCGGCTCGAGCTCGGCGGCGGCGAGCTCGAGCTGCACCCGGCCGACGGCCACACGCCGGACGGCATGGCGATCTGGGACCCTGCCGCGCGCGTGCTCGTGTGCGGCGACTACCTCTCGCCGGTGGAGATCCCGATGATCGGCGAGGAAGGCTCGCGCGACGCCTACGTCGCGACGCTCGAGCGCCTCGCGCCGCTCGTCGAGCGCGCGGTCATCGTCGTCCCCGGCCACGGCGAGCCAGTCGAGGGCGCGCGCGCCGCGGCGCTCCTGCGCGAGGACCTCGCCTACCTGCGCGCGCTGCCCGACGCCGAGCTGCCGCCGGCCCGCCGCAGCGCGCCGCAGCGGGCGATCCACGCCGACAACCTGGCACGCCTGTGATCCATCACGTCGCGCTCGAGACCCGCTTCGAGGACGCGCAGGCGTGCGTGGCCTTCTACGCGCTGCTCGGCTTCGCGCGCGTCGAGCCGCCCGAGACGCTGCGCGACCGCGCGGTCTGGCTCGCGCTCGGCGCCCAGCAGCTGCACCTGCTGCTCACCGACGAGCCCGACGTCCCGCCGCAGGGGCACGTCGCGGTGGTCCTCGGCGACTACGAGGCGGCCATCGCGCGGCTCGTCGTCGCCGGCTACGACCTCGAGCCGCGCCAGGAGCACTGGGGCTCGCCGCGCGGCTTCGTGCGCGACCCGGCCGGCCACGTCGTCGAGATCATGAAGTTCCCGCCGCCCTAGCCATCAAGCGGCACGCCGAGGAACAGGTCGCGCCCGGGGCCGCCCTTGGAGCGCTCGGAGAAGCCGAAGCGCCGGTAGAGCGCCAGCGCGGCCGCGTTGTCCTCGTTGGTGTCGAGCTCCACGCGCCGGCACCCACGCTCGCGGGCGCGGGCGAGCGCCGCCTCGACGAGCGCCGCGCCGCAGCCCGTCCCGCGCGCGTGCTCCTCGACGAACAGGTCCTCGAGCCAGCAGTCGGGCGCCGAGGTCCAGATGCTGAGGCGGTAGCGCAGCTGGCAGACGCCGACCGCCTCACCGTCGTCCCCGGCCGAGGCGAGCAGGAAGTCGACGTCGGGCGACTCGAGCAGCCGGTCGACGACGGCGAGCATCGCGTTGTCGGACGGCCGGTCGCGCCCGTAGTGGTTGCGGAAGGCGATCAGCAGCCTCGCGACGGTCTCGGCCTCATGCGGCTCGGCGCGCCAGACGGACACGCCGCGGAGGTCTACTGCATTGCTCACTTCGATCGCAATTCGCGTTCTGGCCGATCGTTCGAGCGACGGGGGCGCGCGCTGATGGCAGACTCGTCGCGTGAAGCGGGCCCTGCTCGTCCTCGCCGCCACTCTCGCCCCTGCGCTCGGCGCCGCGCCGGCCCATGCCGCGTGCTCGGTCTCGCTGCGCTACGCGGGCGCGACCTACCTGGCCTCGCCGCTCGAGGTCGCCGACGGCCCGGCGCTCTCGGGCGCCGTCATCCCCGGCTGCAACGACGTCGTGACGCGCGACGAGCAGGGCAACGACACCAGCCCGAAGGAGCCCGACGAGCCCGTCGAGGCACACCGCATCCCGCGCGTCCCGACGCGCCTGGCGCTCGCCTACAACGGCCGCGCGTACCTGGCGATCGGCTACCTGCCCCAGCTCGCCGGCCATCCGCTGCACCGCGCGTGGGCGCGCGGCCGCAGCGTGACGCCGTCGTGCGGGCGGGCGTGGCACCTGCGCGCGACGGTCGCGATCACGCCGACGCCCGGGCCGGTGCCCGTGCGCACGTCGCACGGGCGCTTCGCGCTGCTGGACTTCGAGGCTCACGCGCGCGTCAGCGGCCTGGACCGCGGCGGCTACCCGTACCTCAGCGAGGGCCGGCACCTGCGCGCGCTGGTGCGCTCGTGCTCGACGCCGCTGGGCGGGCGGGTGCTGCTGGCCAGCCGCGCGGCCGCGACCTAGCTCGAGGCGTCCTTGATGACCGCCAGCGTCGCGCCGGCGGTGATCGACTCGCCCTCCTTGATGGGCAGCTCGGCAATGACGCCGGCCTTGTGGGCGGCGATCTCGTTCTCCATCTTCATCGCCTCGATGATCGTGACGAGCTGGCCCTCCTCGACCTTCTGGCCCTGCTCGACGAGCACCTTCCAGACGTTGCCCTGCAGCGGCGAGGGCAGCGTGTCGCCGGTGGCTTGGCCGCCCGACGCCGCGCGCTCGCGGCGCGCCGGCCTCCGTGCGGCCGCCGGGGCGCCCGCGGCGGCCGGGATGGCGCCGTTGGCGATGGGCGCGCCGATGACGCGCACGTCGAAGCGCTTGCCCGATACCTCGACGGTGTAGGACTGCTCGACCTTCTCCTCCTCGCCTTCGGCGGGGGCGGGCGCCTTCTCGAAGGCCAGCGTCTTGAGCCACTTGCGGTCCTCGAGCAGGTCGCGCGCGGTCTCGGCCTTGCGCCACTGCTCGGTGGCCAGCAGCGCCTTGTGGAAGGGGATGAGCGTCTTGAGGCCCTCGATCTCGTACTCGTGCAGCGCGCGCAGCATCCGCCGCGTCGCCTGCTCGCGGTCGGCGTCCCACACGATGAGCTTGGCCACCATCGGGTCGTACATCGGGGTGACCTCACCGCCGGCCTCGAGCCCTGAGTCGACGCGCACCCCCGGGCCCGACGGCTCCTTGTACGAGCCGACCTTCCCCGGCGCGGGGGCGAAGTTCTTCGACGCGTCCTCGGCGTTGATGCGGCACTCGATCGCGTGCCCGCGCAGCCGCACGTCGGCCTGCGCGATCGACAGCGGCTCGCCCGCCGCGGCGCGGATGCCCTCCTTGACGATGTCGACGCCCGTCGTCATCTCGGTCACGCAATGCTCGACCTGGACGCGCGTGTTCATCTCCATGAAGAACCACTCGTCGCCCTGCAGCAGCCCCTCGATCGTCCCTGCCCCCACGTAGCCGACGGCCTCGGCCGCCTTGACCGAGATCTGGCCGATGCGATCGCGCATCGCCTCGTCGACGTGCGGCGCCGGCGACTCCTCGATGAGCTTCTGGTGGCGGCGCTGGATCGAGCAGTCGCGCTCGCCCAGGTGGATCGTGGTGCCGTGCTTGTCGGCGAGGACCTGGACCTCGACGTGGCGCGGGTCGGGGAGGTAGCGCTCGAGGTAGACGGTCGGGTCGGAGAAGAACTTCTCGCCCTCGCGCGCGGCCCCCTCGAACGCGTCCTGCAGCTGGGACTCGTCCATCGCGACGCGGAACCCCTTGCCGCCGCCCCCGCCGGCGGCCTTGACGGCGATCGGGTAGCCGATCTCGTCGGCGGCGATCTTGCGCGCGGCCTCGAGGTCGGGGACGGCCTCGGTCGTGCCGGGGATGATCGGCACGCCCGCCTGCTTCATCAGCTCGCGGGCGCGCGTCTTGGAGCCCATCGCCTCGATCGCGCTCGCCGGCGGCCCGATGAACACGATCCCCGCGTCCTCGAGCGCCTTGGCGAACGTCGCGTTCTCGGCCAGGAACCCGTAGCCGGGGTGGACCGCCTCGGCGCCCGATTCGCGGACGACCTCGAGGATGCGCTCGATGTTGAGGTAGCTCTCGGCGGCCGTCGGGCCGCCGAGCAGGTAGGCCTCGTCGGCGCGCCGGACGTGCAGCGCGTCGCGATCGATCTCGGAGTACACGGCGACCGACGCCACGCCGAGCTCCTCCAGCGCGCGGATCACGCGGATCGCGATCTCTCCGCGGTTGGCGACGAGGACCTTCGAGAACATGGGGGCCGGGGAGTCTACTTGCGCCCAGTGCGCTGTCTGCCTTCGGACAGTTGCACGAATTTCGCGTTCGACGCCGTGATGTTTCGGCTTCGCGCAACGTCACACGTGCGTAAAGGAATAGCGCGCCGCGCCGGGGTGCTCGCCCGGCGCTGGACGACCAGGCCAGGAGGGTCGATGACGTCGGAGCTTTGGAGGCTCGCTTGCGCAGTCCGGCGTGTTCGGCACGATGCCGGAACCCCGGCGGTCCGCCGCAGGCAGCCGCCCCTGCTTACGACCGCATTCCCGAAATGGGTGCGCGATCGCGCAGGGGGCGGTGCAGATGCGCCTCGGCGCTAGCCCCGCCCACGACGACTGGCCGGTCGGCCGGCCGGCGCGCGACACCCCGCGCGCCGGCCGATTTCTCTTCTACTCGAACGAGATGGTCGGGCTCGGCCACCTGCGCCGCACGCTGGCCATCGCGGGCTGCCTGGCCCGCGCGCACGCGGACGTCTCGTCGCTGATCCTGACCGGCTCCTCGGTCGAGCCCTTCTTCCCGGTCCCGCCGCGCACCGACACGGTCAAGCTCCCGGTCCGCCGCCGCGACCCCGACGGGACGCACCGCTCGCGGCTGCTGCTCGACATCGAGGAGCTGCGTTCGATGCGGGCGCAGATCGCGCTCGCCGCGTCGCTCGCGTTCGAGCCCGACGTCGCGGTCGTCGACAAGCTCCCGCTGGGCCTGGGCGGCGAGCTCGAGCCGACGCTCCAGGCGCTGCGCGCGCGCTCGCGGCCGTGCAAGCTCGTCCTCGGGCTGCGCGACATCGACGACAGCGCCGAGAACGTCCGCCGCAAGTGGGGCACGGGCATGCGCGAGGTGATCAGCCGCTACTACGACGCGGTCCTCGTCTACGGGCCCCGCTCGGCGCCCGACGCGCTCGCCTGCATGGGGTGGCAGGGCCTCGACATTCCGGTCGTCCACGTCGGCTACGTCGGGGCGCCGGCTCCCGACGACGGCCCCGACGACATCGCGCCCGGCTATGTGCTGGTGACGGCCGGGGCCGGCAACGACGGCTTCCCGCTGCTGTCCGCAGTGGCCGAGGCGATCCGCGCGGAGCCGCTGCCGTGCGAGACCGTGATGGTGGCCGGGCCGCTCATGGATCCGGCCGAGGTCGACCGCCTGCGCGCGCTGACCGAGGGCCTGGCGGTCCGGCTGTGCGAGTACCGCCCCGACCTGCCGGAGCTGATCGTCGGCGCGCGCGCCGTCGTGTCGATGGCCGGCTACAACACGGTCGGCGAGATCATGCGCGCGCGCAAGCCCGCGCTGCTCGTCCCGCGCGTGCGCCCGAGCGAGGAGCAGCTGATCCGCGCGACGATGCTCGACGCGCAGGGGCTGGCGCAGATGCTGCACCCCGACGAGCTCGATCCGGCGACGATGCGCGCCGCGCTCGACGCCCTCCTCGCGCGCCGGCGCCCGCGCTTGCGCGCGGTCGACCACGCGGGCACCGAGCGCGCGGTCGAGGTGCTGACCCACGTGGCCGGCTTGCCCTCGGCCGGCCTGGCCACGCTGCCGAGCGAGGGCCGCAACGGTCGCCGGTCCCGCCGCCGGCGCGAGGGTGTCGCGGTCATCACGAGCGGGTTCCCGCGCCTGTCGGAGACCTTCGCGCTCAACGAGCTCAACGCGCTGCGAGCCCGTGGCCGGCTCGGCGCGTTCTTCGCGACCAAGCCGGGCGATCCGGGCGCCCACCAGCCCGACGCCGGCGACCTGCTCGGCTGCCTCGAGGTCCTTCCCGGCGTCCTCGCGCCCGCCGAGAAGGCGGAGCTCGTCGCCGAGCGGCTCGAGGGCAGCGGGGTGACCGGCGTGCACGGGTACTTCGCCCACGAGCCGGCCGAGGTGGCCCAGCTGGCGGCGGGCCTGCTCGGCGTCCCGTTCGGCTTCAGCGTGCACGCCCGCGACGCGCGCAAGGTCGCGCCCGAGGTCCTCGCCGCGCGCACGCGAGCGGCGGCGTGCGTGATCGCCTGCAACGAGGACGTCGCCGGCGAGCTGCCCGCCGACGCGGCCAACGTGCACCTGATCCGCCACGGCGTCGACCTGCTGCGCTTCCCGCCCGAGGCACCGGCCGGCAACGGCCTCCTGCGGCTCCTCGCGGTCGGCCGCCTGGTGGAGAAGAAGGGCTTCGACGTCCTCCTCGACGCGGCCGCCCGGCTCACCGTCCCGTTCAGCCTGCGCATCGTCGGCGACGGCCCGCAGCGGCCGGCCTTGCTCGCGGCGATCGAGGAGCTCGGCCTGGCCGGGCGCGTCGAGCTGTGCGGCCTGCGCACGCACGACCGGCTGCCCGCCGAGTACGCGGCTGCGGACCTCGTCGTGGTCCCGTCGGTCGTCGACCGCAACGGCGACCGCGACGGGCTGCCCAACGTCGTGCTCGAGGCCATGGCGAGCATGCGGCCGGTCGTCGCCAGCGACGTGGCGGGCATCGGCAGCGCGGTCACCGACGGCGAGGCGGGCGTGCTCGTGCCGCCGGGCGACGCCGCGGCGCTCGCCTCGGCGCTGGACGCGCTCGGGCGGCGCGCCGCCGTGCGCCAGGCGCTCGGCGAGCGGGCGCGGGCGCGGGCCGAGCGCGAGTTCGAGCTCGGCCGCTGCACCGAGCGCTTCGTCGCCGTGGTCGAGGCGGCCTATGCCTGAGGTCGCCTACGTCATGAAGGCCTTCCCGCGCCTGTCGGAGACGTTCATCGCCAGCGAGATCCTGCGCGTCGAGCAGGCGGGCCAGCCCGTGCGCCTGTTCGTGATGAAGCCGGTCGAGCCGTGGGAGCGGGTGGGCAGCTACCCGGTCGTCGAGCGCATCCGCGCCCGCCCGGTGTTCCTGCCGCAGACCGACTCGCTGAGCCAGAGCACGCTGGGCGGCTGGCTGCGGCGCAACCTGCCCGCCTACCTCCCCGCGCTGCAGCGGGTCGCGGCCCGGCGCCCGGGGCGAACGGCGCGCGTCGCCGCCGCGGCGGCGGCGCAGATGGCGCGCGAGCTCCCCCGCGCGAGCGAGCGGCTCCCCGACGTCTACGTCAAGGAGCTGCTCCAGGCGATCGCGCTGGCCGACGAGCTCATGCGCTGCCCCGACGTCGGGCACCTGCACGCGCACTTCGCCCACGGCGCGACGACGGTGACCTGGTGGGCGTCGATGATCACCGGGCTGCCGTTCTCGTTCACGGCGCACGCGCGTGACATCTGGTCGCCGGCGATCAACCCGGGCGACCTGCTCGCGCGCAAGCTCCGCGCCGCGCGGTTCGTCATCACGTGCACCGAGGCCAACCGGCGCCACCTGCTGTCGCTCGCTCCGGAGGCCCAGGTCCACCGCGTGTACCACGGCCTCAACGACGACGTCGCGCGCGAGCTCGCCGCGGCCGCGCCGCGCCGGCCGCGCAACGGCCGGCTGCGGGTGCTCGGCGTGGGCCGCCTGGTGCGCAAGAAGGGCTTCGACGTGCTCGTCGACGCATGCGCCGAGCTCGACCGGCGCGGAGTCCCCGTCGAGGCGGCGATCGTCGGCCCCGACGGCGATCACGCCGGCGAGCTGCGGCGGCGCATCCGCGTGCTCGGGCTCGAGGACCGCGTGACGCTCGCCGGGCGGATGGACCAGGTCAGCCTGTGCGAGGAGTACCGGCGCGCCGACGCGCTCGCCCAGCCGTGCCGCCTGCTGGCCGACGACCGCGACGGGATCCCCAACGTGCTCGTCGAGGGGATGGCCTGCGGCGTGCCGGTCGTGGCGACCGCCGTCTCCGGAATCCCCGAGCTGGTCAGCGACGGCGTCAACGGCCTGCTCGTGCCGCCCGACGACCCGCACGCGCTGGCCGACGCGCTGCAGCGGCTGTGGGACGACCGGCTGCTGGCCCGCCGGCTCGCCCGCGCGGGCGCCGAGACGGTCCGCGAGCGCTTCGACGGCGACCGGCTGGCCGGGCGGCTCGTCGACCTGTTCGCCGGAGCGGCGGCGTGAGCGCGCCGGCCGTCATCGCCGAGCCGCGCCCGCGCTCGGTGTTCTGCATGACCGAGCGCCACTACCGCGACCGCGCGCGGGCCGAGGCGGTGTGCGCGGGGCGCTTCACCGAGCTCGGCCGCACGCTGCAGCTCGGCGTCGAGCCCGACTGGCTCGGCGCGGCCCTCCCGGCCGACGTCGAGTGGCGGATCGCCTGGACCAAGTTCTATTACGGGCTCGACCTCGCCCACGCGTTCCGCACGACCGGCGAGCAGCGCTTCCTGCGCACGTGGGAGCGGCTCGCGCGCTCGTGGATGCGCCAGGTGCCGGTCGGCTGGGACGGCGCCGACGTCGCCGCGCGCCGCGTCCTGAACTGGATCTACGCGTGGGACGCCTTCGCCACCGCGCCCGCCTTCTCCGGGCTGCGCGCCGGGCTCGCCGAGGAGCTGCTCGAGCACCTGGCCGCGCAGGCGCGCCACATCCGCGAGCACCTCACGCCGGCGCGCAACCACCGCACGTTCGAGCTCTACACGCTGTTCGTCTTCGCCCTGGCCTTCCCCGGCGCCGAGGACGGCCTGCTCGATTTCGCGGTCGCCGAGCTGCACCGCAACCTGCTCGCAGAGACGCGCCCCGACGGCGTCCACTTCGAGGCCTCGACGCACTACCACATGGTCGTCCTGCGCTCGTTCGTCGGCGCGCGGGAGAACGCGCGGCGCTTCGGGGTCGAGCTGCCCGCGGGGTTCGACGCCGCGCTCGCGCGCGCCTGCGAGTTCGCCGCCCACGTCCACCGCCCCGACGGGGGCATCCCGCCGCTCTCGGACTCGGACGACGGCAGCTACCTCGACGTGCTCGCGCTCGCGGCCGACCTGCTCGACCGTCCCGACCTGCGCTGGATGGCCAGCGCGGGCACAGCCGGCCGGCCGCCGGCGGCGCGCCACGCGAGCTTCCCGGCGGGCGGCTACCACGTCCAGCGCAGCGGCTGGGGCGAGGAGCGGCCGTTCGCCGCCGAGCGCCACCTCGTCTTCGACTGCGGGCCGCTCGGCGAGGGCGGGCACGGGCACTACGACCTGCTCAGCGTCGAGGTCGCGGCCGGCGGGCGGCGGCTCCTCGTCGACCCCGGCCGCTACACGTACGACGAGCGCCCGGCGGCGCCCGGCGACCCGGCCAACCCCCGTCACTGGTTCAAGGGGACCGCGGCGCACAACACGGTCTGCGTCGACGGCCGCGACCAGACGCCCTACAGCCGCAGCAAGCCGGCGGGGCCGGTCGCCGAGGGGCGCTTCCTCGGCCGGCTGAGCGCCCCCGGGCTCGACGTCCTGCGCGGCGAGGCGCACAGCCCCTGCTACGACGCCGTCCACGCCCGCCGGATCCTCTTCGTGGCCGACGAGTACTGGGTGATCGAGGACCGGCTGCGCGCGCCGACGCCGCACCGCTACGACCTGCGCTTCCATCTCGCGCCCGAGGCGTGGGACCTCGCCGCGGTCACGCCCTCGGCGCACGGTCCCGCGGTCGTCGCGCCGGGCGTCGCGCTCGTCTTCGCCGAGCCGGCGGAGCCGGTGATCGAGCCGGGCTGGGTCGCGCCCGAGTACGGCGTCAAGGTGCCCGCGCCGGTGGTCAGCGCGGCGGTCGCCGGCGTCGCGGAGGCGACGTTCATCACGCTCGTGATGCCGCTCGCCGACGGGCGCCCCGTGCCTGCGCTGCGCATCTGCCGCCACAACGCCGCGACGATCCTCGAGATCGCCGGCGCCGGGCCCGACGCGCGCGCGACCGACTTCGTCGCCTGGACCGACGCGGGGCTGCCGCTGCCGCTTGGCCCGGTCGAGTGCCGCGCGCCCGCCGCCTGGCTGCGGCGGCCGGGCGGCGACGAGCCGGCGACCCTGAGCGCCTGCGACGTCCGCGAGGTGCGCGGCGACGGCGGGCGGACCATGCTCTTCCGCGGGCCGGAGCCGGTCTCGTGGCTGGCCTGGGTCGGCCGCGACGACGAGGTGCGCGGCGCATGACGGCTGCGGCCGCCCTCGCGCTCGCCCCCGATCCGGCGCTGCCGGGCCGCGACACGCTGCTCGACGCCGGCGCGATGGCCGAGCGCCTCGCGCCACTGCTGCGCGCCGAGGGCCCGCTGGAGCGCTGCCGGCGCGTGCTCGTCCGCTACGACCCCGGCAAGCGCTTGGCCGTCCTGTACGGGATTCGCGCCGGCGGCGCCGAGCACCGCGTCGTGGCGTCGGCGTACGCCGACGAGGCCCGCGTGCCGCCCGGGTTCGCCCACGACCGCGAGCTCGGCGCCGTCCTGTGGACCTTTCCCGACGACCCGCGCCTCGGCGGGCTGACGTCGATCGCCGACTGGTCGCAGACCGCGGGCGCGCTCCTCGGCCGGGGCGGCGTCCGGGCGCAGCTCGCCCGGTACGTGCCCGAGCACCGGGCCGTCGCCCGCTGCGTCGATCCCGGCGGCGCCACCGTCGCCTACGCCAAGGTCTATCGCGACGGCGAGGGCGACCGCGTCGCGCGCCTGCAGGCCGCGCTCGCCGGGCGGCTCGCCGGCGACCCGGACCTGCGCATCCCGCGGGTCCTGGGCTTCTCACGCCCCCGGCGCCTGCTGGTCGTCGAGGCGCTGGACGGCCAGGGGCTGCTCGCCGCTCGCGGCGAGGCGCTCGAGGACGGTCTCTCCCGGCTCGGCGCGGGCCTCGCGCGGCTGCACGGCCTCGGCCCCGCGAGCGGGACCGCATGGTCGTTCGGCGTGCGCCTGCGCCGCCGGCTCGAGGCGATGGCGAGCGCGGTCGGCCGCATGCGGCCGGACGCCCGCGACGCCGCCGGCGACCTCGCGCGCGCACTCGGCGCGCTGCGCCCTTCCGCCGCCGAGCCGCTCGTCCTCGTCCACGGCGACGCAGCGCTCAAGAACGCGGTGTTCGACGGCAGGGGCGTGGCGCTGGTCGACCTCGACGACGCGAAGCCCGGCCCCGCGGCGGCCGACCTCGGCCGCGTGCTGTCGTGGATCCGCGCCGAGCGCGTCATGGGCCGACTGACCGATTGCGACGCGCAGCGGCTGGCCGGCGCGCTGCTGGCCGGCTACGGCGAGCTGCGCGAGGCGCCGTCTCCTGCGGCGCTGCGCTGGTACACGGCCGCGACCGCGCTCCAGGTCCGCTGCCGCAAGGCGGTGACGCGGCTGCACCCCGACTACGCCGGCCATCTCGTCGCGCTGCTGCGCGACGCGCGCGAGGCGCTGCGATGAGCGCCGCGCGGCCCGCCCTGATGCTCTACTGCCAGCACTCGGTGGGGCTCGGCCACCTCGTGCGCTCGCTGGCCCTGGCCGAGGCGCTCGCCGAGCGCTTCGACGTCACGCTGCTCAGCGGCGGCGCCCTCGCCGAGGACGTCAGTCCGGCGCGCGGGGTCGAGCTCGTCGCGCTGCCGCCGCTCGGCATGGCCGCCGGAGGCGCGATCGTCAGCCGCGACGCCGGCCTCTCGGTCTTCGACGCCTTCGCGCTGCGGCGCCGGATGCTGATCGACCATCTGCGCGCGTCGCGCCCCGCCGTGCTGCTCGTCGAGATGTTCCCGTTCGGGCGCAAGAAGTTCGCCGCCGAGCTCGTGCCGCTGCTCGACGCCGCGCGCGCCGCCGGGCCCGCGCGCCCGCTCGTGGCCTGCAGCGTGCGCGACATCCTCGTCGGGCGCGGAGCCCGCCAGGAGGCCCACGACGAGCGTGCCTGCCTGGTCGCCAACCGCTACTTCGACGCGATCCTCGTCCACGCCGATCCGCGGCTCGCCCGGCTCGAGGACTCCTTCCACGCGCAGACGCCGCTGCGTGTCCCGGTGCACTACACGGGCTTCGTCGTCCCGGACGGCGACCCGGCTCCCGCCGCGCGGCGCCGCGGCATCGTCGTCTCGGCCGGCGGCGGCATCGTCGGCGGCCCGCTCGTCCGCGCCGCCGTCGCCGCGCACCGGCGGCGCCCCGGCGGCGAGCCGATGCGGATCGTCGCGGGCCCGTTCCTGCCCGAGGACGAGTGGCGGGCGCTGCAGCGCGCGGCCGCCGTCACCGACGGCCTCGAGGCGGTGCGCTCGGTCCCGAGCCTGCGCGACGAGCTGGCCGGCGCGGCGCTCTCGGTGAGCCAGTGCGGCTACAACACCGCGCTCGACCTCCTGCGGACCCGGGTGCCGGCGCTCGTCGTCCCGTATGCGACCCCCACCGAGGACGAGCAGACGCGGCGCGCGGAGAGCCTCGCGGCGCTCGGCGCCCTGCGCGTGCTCGACCCCGCGCGGCTGGACGGCGAGACGCTCGCTGCGGCGATCGGCGAGGCGCTGCGCTTCCGCCCGCGGCCGCTCGACATCGGCCTCGACGGCGCCGCCGAGAGCACGCGCGTGCTCGAGCGGCTCGTCGCGGACGCGGAGGCGGCGGCGTGAGGCTCGCGCGGCGCACCAGGAAGGGCCCCGCCCCGGGCGCCCGGCACCTGCGGCCCTTCCTCATCCGCGAGTGGCCCGCCCTCGGCGGCGCCGCCCTCATGACGGTGGGGCTCACGATCGCCGAGCTCGCCCGGCCCTGGCCGCTCAAGCTGGTCATCGACAAGCTGCTCGGCGGCCACGACGGAGCCTTCCGCCTCTCGTCGGCCGACTCCACGCTTCTGATCGCGATCGCGGCGCTCACGGTCGGCATCGCGCTGCTCGACGCGATCGCGCAGTACTGGTCGGACCTCTGGCTGCAGACCGCGGGCGAGCGCATCGCCCACCGCCTGCGGATCGCGCTCTACGACCACCTCCAGGGGCTCTCGCTGCGCTTCCATCTGCGCCGCCAGAAGGGCGACCTCGTCAACCGCGTGACGGGCGACGTCAACTCGATCGGCGACCTCTTCGCCCAGTCGCTCGGCCAGATCGCCCAGGGCCTCCTGCTGTTCGTCGGCATGTTCGTCGTGGCGATCATCCTCGACCCGCTGCTCGCGCTGGTGATGGCGGTGACGCTGCCGCTGCTGGCGGCCGTCAGCTTCGGCTTCCGCCGCCGCGTGCGGGTGTCGTCGAAGCGCCAGCGCGCGCAGGAGGGCGAGATCGCCTCCCGCGCCAACGAGGCGCTGTCCGCGATGCCGGTGGTCAAGGCGTTCGGCTCCGAGGACCTCGAGCGCCGGCGGGTCAGCGAGCCCAGCGCGCTGCGGATGGTCCTCGGCGTCGAGCTCGCCCGGCTGCAGGCCCGCTTCGACGGCGCCGTCGCCGTGGTCGTCGCGCTCGGCACCGCGGCGATCGTCGTCGTCGGCGTGCTGCGCGTCGCCGCCGGCGACCTGACGGCCGGCGACCTCGTCGTCTTCGCCGCCTATGCGCAGCGCACGAACAAGCCGATGCGCGCGATCGCCCGCGAGTGGACGCGGGTCGCCAAGACGCTGGCGCGCGCCGACCGCGTGGGCGAGATCCTCGCCGTCGACGACGTCCTGGTCGAGCGCCCGGGCGCATACCGCGGGCTGCGGGCGCGCGGCGAGATCGAGCTCGACCGCGTCTCGTTCGCCTACGACGGCGGGCGCTCGGCGCTGCACGAGGTCTCGCTGAAGATCGCGGCCGGCGAGCACGTGGCGATCATCGGGCCCTCGGGCGCCGGCAAGTCGACCCTCGCCTCGCTGATCGCGCGCTTCCACGATCCGGCGGCCGGCAGCGTCCTGATCGACGGCCGCGACGCGCGCGACTGCTCGCTGGAGTGGCTGCGCCGCCAGGTCGGCGTCCTGCTGCAGGACACCGTGCTGTTCACCGGGACGGTCGAGGCGAACATCGCGTACGGCAGCGAGGCGTCGTTCGCCGAGGTCGTCGAGGCGGCGCGGCTCGCGGCGGCCGGCGACTTCGTCGAGAGCCTGCCCGAGGGCTACGACACCGAGCTCGGGCCGCAGGGCGCGGGGCTGTCCGGCGGCCAGCGCCAGCGCCTGGGCATCGCGCGCACACTGCTGCGCAACCCGCCGATCCTCATCCTCGACGAGCCGACGACCGGGCTCGACGTCGAGAGCGAGGCCCAGGTCCTCGAGGGCCTCGAGGGACTCATGCGCGGCCGGACCACGCTGATGGTCACGCACTCGCTGGCGCTGGCCCGCCGCGCGCACCGCGTGGTCGTCATCGACCGCGGCGGCATCGTCGCCGAGGGGCCGCCGGACGCCGTCCTCGCCGAGGACGGCCACTGGCGGGTGCTCGCCGAGCGCCGCCGCCGGCGCACGCGTGCACGCGTCCCACTGCCGGTCGACCGCGGGCTCCCGCAGCTCGGCCGGCTGCTCGATCCCGACGCGATGATCGAGGCGCTCCAGCGCTCGCTCGGGCCCGACGGCGATGTCACCGACGTGGCCGTGCGCGAGGTCATGTACCGCCCGCAGGACCGGCTGACCGTCCACTACCGCGCGACGATCGGCGACGCCGAGCACGACGCCGTCGCGCACGCCGAGCGCGAGGGCGACCTCGAGCAGCGCGTGGACAGCCCGGCGTACCGCGAGGTGGCGCGCATCGTCAACGGCCGCTCGCCGGCCGCCTCGCCGGTCGCCTACGACGCCGACCTCGACGCGCTCGTCAGCTGGCTGCCCTTCGACGAAGCGCTGCCCGCGCTCTTCCAGCCGCCCGAGCGCCTGCTGCACCGCCTGGCCTGGGCCGGCCTCGACCTCGGCGAGGTCGACACCGTCGCGACCGTTCGCTACAAGCCGCGCCGGCGCGCGGTCCTGCGCGCCGACGGCCACATCATCAAGGCGTACGGGCGCCCGCACGACTACGAGGCCGCCCTCGCCGGCGCCGGGCTGGGCGCACGCATCGTGCCCACGGCGCCCTTCGCGCTCGCGTTGCCGGACCTGCGGATCGTCGTGCATCGTGCCGTCGACGGGGCGCCGCCGCCGGAGGCGGCGCGCGCCGCCGAGCGCGCGGGCGAGCTGCTGCGCCGCCTGCACGCGGCGCCGGCGGCCGGCCTGCCCCGCGCGACGCCCCACGACGAGCTCGCCGCCGCCCGCACCGCCGCCGCGCTCGCCGCGGCGGTCGTGCCCGGGCTGCGCCCGCGGCTGGAGGCCCTCGTCGAGCGCCTGGCCGGCGCCATGCCGGCGCCCGACACCTACGTCGCCTGCCACGGCGACTTCCACGTCGACCAGCTGCTGGCCGTCGGCGACGAGTTGCTCGTCGTCGACTTCGACGGCATGTGTCTCGCGCCGCCGGCGCTCGACCTGGCGACCTACGCGGCCGACGTCGTCCGCGGGCGCGGAGGGCGACCTCCGGTCGGCGACGGCTTCGCCGGTGTGAGCGACACCGTGGCCGTCGTGGACGCGCTCGAGCCGCTGCTCGACGGCTACGGCGAGCGGCCGGCCGGCCTGAGCTGGTACCTGGCCACGGGGATCCTCAAGCGCGCGCCGCATCCGTTCAAGAAGCAGGTGGCGGGCTGGGCGGCGAGGGTCGAAGGCACCGTCCTGACGGCAGAGGAGGCCTTGGACGCATGAGAGCGCTCGTGACCGGCTGCGCCGGCTTCATCGGCTCGCACCTGACGGAATCGCTGCTTGCCGACGGCCACGAGGTGCTGGGCGTCGACTGCTTCAACGACAACTACGACCGCCGGCGCAAGCTGACCAACCTCGCCGTAGCGCGCGACTTCGACGGCTTCGAGTTCGTTCCGGTCGACCTCGCGCGGGGCGACCTGCGCGAGCTCGTCGACGAGTGCGGCGTCGTCTTCCACCTGGCCGCCGAGCCGGGCGTGCGCTCGAGCTGGGGCACCCGCTTCGAGACCTACTTGCGCAACAACGTCCTGGCGACGCAGTGCGTGCTCGAGGCGGTCAGGCCGACGCCGGACAAGCGCGTCGTCTACGCGTCGTCGTCGTCGGTGTACGGCCACGCCGAGACGCTGCCCACGCGCGAGGACGCGCTGCCGTGCCCGTTCTCGCCCTACGGCGTGACGAAGCTCGCCGCCGAGCACCTGTGCCGCCTGTACACGGGCAACCACGGCGTCGAGACGGTCTCGCTGCGGTTCTTCACCGTCTACGGGCCGCGGCAGCGGCCGGACATGGCGTTCAACCGGTTCTGCCGCGCCGCGCTGCGCCGCGAGCCGCTCACCGTGTTCGGCGACGGCGAGCAGACGCGCGACTTCACGTACGTCGACGACATCGTGAGCGCGGTGCGCGCCGCCGCGCTCGCGCCGGCGGCGGCCGGCGGCGTCTACAACGTCGGCGGCGGATCGCGGGTGAGCGTCAACGACGCGCTGCGCCTGCTCGCGGGCTTCGCCGGCGGCGCCCTCGACGTCCGCTACGTCCCCACCGAGCACGGCGACGTGCGCCACACCGGCGCCGACACATCGCGCGCGCGCGCCGACCTCGGCTACGCGCCGCGGCACATGTTCGCCGACGGCCTGCGCGCCGAGTTCGACTGGATGCGCGAGGCGGACGCCGCGGCCCGCCGGCTCGGCCGGGCGAGCGGCGCGCCGATGGAGGCGACCGGATGAGCGCGCCGCTGGGCGTCGGGATCGTCGGGGCGGGCCTGATCTTCGAAGAGCACGCGCGCGCGCTCGCGGCGCTCGCCGACCGCGCGCGGATCGTCGCGGTCGCCGACCTCGACGACCAACGCCTGGCCGGCGCGGTCGAGCGGCACGCGATCCCGTTTGCCTGCCGCGACCACCGGGAGCTGCTCGATCGCGACGACGTCGACGTCGTCGCCGTGTGCACCCCGCCGTGCTTCCACGAGGAGGCCGTCGTCGACGCGCTGCGCGCCGGCCGGTACGTGCTCTGCGAGAAGCCGCTGGCGCACACGCTCGAGGCGGCCGACCGGATCCTCGACGCGGCGCACGAGGCACCCGGTCGCCTGTCGGTCGTCCACCAGTTCCGCTACCTGCCCGAGGTCCGGCGCGCGGTCGGCCTGCGCGACGACGGTCGCCTCGGCGCGCTGCTCTTCGGGCGCTTCTACCGGCTCACGCGCTTTCGCCATCCCAAGCGCGTGCGGCGCGCCTGGTGGGGCGCGTGGGATGTCGCCGGCGGCGGCGTGGTCATGACGCAGCTCATCCACGAGCTCGACCTGGCCTGCCACCTCTTCGGGACGGCGGTCGAGGTCTCCGCCGTCATCGACACGCTCAACGAGCCGATCGAGTCCGAGGACACCTGCGTGGCGACCGTGCGCTTCGCGAGCGGGGCGATCGTGACGCTGCACGGGACGATGTGCGCGCACAAGTCGGTCGACGGCTTCGACATCATCGGGACGCGCGCGTCGGTGCACTCACCGTGGGCGTGCGAGGCGCTGGACCGCGGCCGGCGCGACGACGCCCGCGAGGCCGCGCGTGCCATCTGCGAGCGCGACGAGCGCGAGCCCGGCGTGAGCGACCACATCGCCTACCTGGGCGCGGTGCTCGACGCGATCGAGGCGCGACGGGCGCTGCCGGTCGGCCCCGAGGAGGGGCGCCGGGCGCTCGAGCTCGCGACCGCGATCTACGCCTCCGGCCTGTCGGGCGCGCCGGTGGCGCTGCCTCTCGACCCGGCGGGCCCGTGCTACCGCGGGGTGACGATCAGCGACTACGAGGCGCGCCCGCGCGGGCTGCCGCCCGTCTGGGTGCAGGCCGAGGCGGCGCGATGAGCGAGCGGCTCGCGATCGACGGCGGGCGCCCGGCGGTCTCGTCGGCCTACCGCGAGAGCTGGCGCAGCGTGCGCCTGCGCAGCGCGGTGTCGATCGCCGCGCACGCCTGGCGCGACGTCAACACGGTCGCGGCCGGCGAGGGACCGGTGGCCGACTTCGAGCAGGCGTTCGCGCGGCTGTGCGAGCGCCGGCACGCGCTCGTCATGAACAGCGGCACGGCCGCGCTGCACAGCGCCTACTTCGCGGCGGGCGTCGGGCCGGGGACCGAGGTGATCGTCCCGTCGTACACGTTCTTCGCCTCCGCCGCCCCGATCCTGCAGTGCGGCGGGACGCCGGTCTTCTGCGACGTCGACGAGCGCACGCTCACCGCCGACCCCGACGACGTCGAGCGCCGCATCACGGCGCGCACGCGCGCGATCTGCGTCGTGCACCTGTGGGGCAACCCGGCCCCGATGGACCGCTTCGCCGCGCTCGCGCGCCGCCACGGGCTCGCGCTCATCGAGGACTGCTCGCACGCGCACGGCGCGACCTACCAGGGCCGCCCGGTCGGCTCGTGGGGCGACGTGGGCTGCTTCAGCCTGCAGGGCCAGAAGGCGGTCTCCGGCGGCGAGGCGGGGATCGCGGTGTGCGACGACCCCGTCCTGTTCGACCGCATGCTCGTCCTGGGCCACTACGGCCGGCTCAAGAAGGGCCAGGCCGCGGCGACGTTCGAGACCGACCACCTCGCGCTCGGCCTGAAGTACCGCGCGCACCTGTACGCGGTCCTGCTGGCCCGCGGCAGCCTGGCGCGCCTCGACGAGCTCAACCGGCGGCGCCGGCGCAACTACGAGCTGCTGACCGGCGAGCTCGAGGGTTGCGGCGCGCTGGCCACGATCGAGACGACGCCGGGCGCGGTCCGCGGCGGCTTCCTCGAGTTCATCCTGCGCTACGACCCCGCCCACGCCGGCGGCTGGACCGCCAAGCGGTTCATCAAGGCGGCCAAGGCGGAGGGCGTCCCGATCTCGGAGGAGCGCTACGCGCGCATCGGCGACGCGAAGCGCCCGCTGCACCGCTCGCCGATCTTCGGGGCGCTCGACGTCTCGTCGCTCGGCGGCAACCTCGCGGCGACGCGCGACGGCCGCGAGCCGCCCCACCTGCCGGTGACCGAGGGCCTGGCCGGACGCCTGCTGAAGCTGCCGCCCTTCACGAAGGTGCCCGAGCGCTACGTGCGCGAGTGCGCCCGCGCGCTGCGCAAGGTGGCCGACCACGCCGCCGCTGGAGCCGACGAGGACGTCCGCGAGGCGGTGGCGGCGCGGTGACCGGGCGGCTCCCCGACCTCGACGTCGTGCGCGGCTTCCTGCGCGAGTCCTGGGACGCCGGCGCCGCCCTCGAGCGGCTCGGGATGAAGCACGTCCGGGCCAGCGCCGACGGCGATCTACGCGTCCTCTACGAAGTCCCGGGTCGCGACGGCGCGGTGCTGCGCCTCTCCGCCCGCCGGGTCAGCCCGGAGGAGGGCCGCCGCGCGCAGGGCCCGGCGCTCTACGCGCCCGACCTCGGCCTGCTCTTCCACGTGTTCCCCGCCGACCGGAGGCTTCCCGCGCTGGCGGTCGCCACCGACGCGCGCGCCATGCGGCCCGTCCTCGAGGCCGCGCTGGCCCGCGTGCGCGACGGCGCGACGCTGGCCGCCGTGCGCATCGAGGTGCTCCGCTACAAGCCCGAGCGCAAGTGCCTGCTGCGCTACGAGCTCGCCTGGGACGGCGCGCCGGCGTCCGAGATCGCCTACGCGCGGGTGGCGCGCTGGCCGCGCTTCCAGCGCAACCGCGACGCGCTGCGCCGCATCCACGAGGCGGCCGAGGGCCTGGCCTTCGCGCTCCCCGAGCCGCTCGGGGTCGTCCCTGACCTGGGTATGGAGCTCTTCGCGCACGTGCCGGGCGTGCGCCTGTTCACGCTCGTGGAGACGGCGGCCTTCCCGCGCCTGTGCGCGCAGCTGGGCGCCGCCCTGCACGACTTCCACGCGCTCCCGGTCGTGCTCGACGCCGAGCGCGACCCGGCCGAGGACGTCGCCGTCCTCAGGCAGAGCGCGGAGGAGTTCGCCTGGCTGCTCGATGCCGAGGCCGGGCGCATCAGGGCGCTCACCCGCCGGCTCGCGGCGGCGCTCACGGCCGTGCCACCCGCCTCGCGGCGGCTCGTCCACGGCGACTTCCACGGCGACAACGTCCTCGTCGACGGGGACCGCCTCGCGCTCATCGACCTCGAAGACTGCGCGATGGGCGATCCGGCCGACGACGCCGCCCTCAACTGGGCCCAGCTGACGTGGCATGCGCTGACCGCCGCCGAGCGCTCGCCGTACCTGCCCGAGACCGGCCGGGACGCGTTCCTGCACGCCTTCCTCGCGCGTGCCGAAGCCGTGACCGCCGAGCGCCTGCCCGTCCGCGCAGCGATCCAGTGCTTCCTGAACGCCTACCAGTCCGTCCGCCGCCCGCAGGACCCCGACGCGATCGCCGACGCGCAGCTCCTGCTCGGCGCCTGCGAGCACGTGCTCGAGCGGGGCCTGGCGTGACCGTCGCGCTCGCCGGCCGCGCAGGGACCGCCTGGGCGACGAGCCGCGAGCCGTGGGCGCTGCTCACCGACCCGCAGCGCGCGCGCGAGGTGTTGCAGCAGCAGCTGTACGGCGACCTCGCCGTCGAGGGCTGCGAGATCCTCCAGACGCGCTTTCGCACGGCGCCGCACGAGCGGCGCCGCGGCGCGCCGATCGTCGGCGCGGCGTACCGGCTGACGCTGCGCGACGGGGAGCAGCTCGTCCACGTGCGGGCGTACACAGGCGACGGCCGCCGGCACTACGAGAAGGCGCGCGCGACCGCCCGCGCGCGGCCGCGCTTCGGCCCGCCGCTCGCCTACCTGCCCGCCCTCGACGCGGTCGTCTGGGGCTTCCCCAACGACCCCAAGCTGCGCCACCTTGCGGACGTCGTCGACCCCGGCGTGCTCTGGCGCCACCTCCCGTGCGGCTCGGACCGCGTCGGCGTCGACGTTCTGCGCTGGAAGCCCGGCAAGCGCTGCGTGACCCGCTACCGGCCGGCGGGGGCGCCCGCGATCGTGGGCAAGACGGTCAACCACGACGGCGTCGCGGACATCGCGCGCCGGATGGAGTGGATGTGGCGTCATGCGCACGACGACGCCGACGGCTTCGTCGTCGCGCGCCCGCTGGGCTGCAGCCGGGCGGTCAAGACGGCGTGGCAGGCCGCGCTGCCCGGGATCCCGCTCATGCAGGCCCTGATGGACGGCGCGGAGCCGGGGCCGCTGATGCGGGCGGCCGGCGCCGGCCTGGCGCGGCTGCACGCGATGGCCCCCGCGGACGACCTGCCGCACACGACGGTCGCCGATCGCCTGCGCTTCGTCCACGGCGGCCCGCTCGAGCTCGCCGCCGCCTACCCCGAGCTGCGCGGGCGCGTCGAGGCGCTGACCGCGCTGCTCGAGCACGTGGCCGCGCAGTTGCCGCCCGTGCCCGACCGCCTCGTGCACGGCGACTTCCTGCTCAAGCAGCTCGTCCTCAGCGACGGGCGGCTCGGCGTCTTCGACTTCGACGACTTCGTGCTCGGCGACTGCGTCGAGGACCTGGGCAACTGCATCGCCGACATGCACTACTGGGACCTCGACCCCGGCGCCGTGCGCGCGATGATCGCCGACTTCCTCGACGCCTACCGCGCTCACGCCGCGTGGGACGTGCCGGACGACCGGCTGCGCTGGCACTGCAGCGTCCAGCTCCTGCGCGACGCCTGGTACTGGCACAAGCGTCGCCAGTTCGAGCCCGCGTTCCGCGAGGAGCTCGGCGCACTGCTCGCGCGGGCCGAGCAGCCGCCCGTCGGCTGACGAAGCGCGGCGGCGGCCGCGCGTCCCGCGGTCCGCCCGGAGAACATGGCGTCGGCGTTCACCCCGCCAGCTCCAGGATCGGCGCGAAGCGGCAGGCCGGGTGGCCGGCGAGCAGCGCCAGCAGGTCGCCCGCCGCCGCCATGTCGGCGTCGTCCATGACCGCGTGGTGGAACATCACGCCGACCGGCCCGCCGCCGGCGATCTCGGCCGCCAGGCGCTCGCCGATCTGCGCCTGGGACAACGGGGCGCCCCTCCGCTTGGCGAACCAGTCGACGTCCACGGGCACCTCGACGAGCCCGTCGACGCCGAAGGGCTCCGCGCGCGCCTCGCGCGACAGCACGCGGAAGCCGAGCGCGGCCAGGCACTCCGCGGTGGTTCGTGTGCAGCGGTTCCACGGCGGCGTGAAGATCGGCGCGACCGTGTCGCCGAGCAGGTCCTCCAGGCGACGCCGGCCGGCCTCGATGTCGCGCCGCTGCTCGGACGGCGAGCGTGCCGGCCCGAACTCCTGCTTGCGGCCCTCGGGCTCGTGGTTGGCGTGGTCGTAGCCGTGCTGGTGCAGCCCGAGGCGCCCGGCGGCGGCGTGGCGGGCGCGCAGCTCGCGCGCGAGCGGCGCGTCCAGCGCGGCCGGGATGACCGCGACGTCGAGCGGGAGCCCCGCGCGGTCGAAGTGGTCGAGCAGCTCGAGCAGGCGCTCGTCGCCCCACCCGGCGTCGTCGTCGCGGAAGAAGAACATGATCGGCTCGGGCGCGGCGTCGAGGCGCTCGCGCGCCGAGTCGAGCCACGACCTGGACACGCGCGCGATGCTAATCCACCCGCGTGCTCGCTCGGAGACCGGCCCGCTATGTGGTGATGACGAGCTGGGGCCTGTTGGCGATCGTCGTGGCTTCGCGGGAGCTGAAGAAGGCGCCGTCGGTGGTGGGGGTGGGGCCGACGACGAGGGTGACGTTGCCGTCGCCGGCGATCAGCGGGGTGACGTCCCATTCGGGCCGGGTGCCGGCGGGGATGGCTGCGACGTCGGCGGTGGCGGTGAGCGCGCGCGCCGGGCGGGTGTTCCAGGTGAGGCCGGTCTCGGTCCAGCTGCCGCACTGCAGGGCGGTGCAGCCGTAGATGCCGGGCCCGTCGCTGGTGCCGTCGGAGGGGACGAACAACCGCAGCTTGGCGCTTTTGATCGTCGCGCCGCCCACGCCGGTGACGTTGAAGCGCAGGTAGCTCTCGATCGCCACGCCGGTGCCGCTGTCGGAGCCCAGGCTCGAGGTGGCGAAGTTCGTCGTCGGCGAGGCCTGTTTGACGGTGGCGTCGGCGACGGGGGTGAAGGTCAGCGTCTGCCCGCCGCCGCCGGCCGGGACGGTGACCGGCGCGGTGTTGCTGGGCGGTGACGGGTTGCCGGCGGCGTCCTTGGCGACGACCTGGTAGTCGTAGCTCTGCCCGGCCGCCACCGTCGTGTCGGAGTACGTCGTGCCCGTGCCGGTGGTGGTGGCGATCTTGGCCAGCGTGCCGCCCTGCGGACCGCGCCAGATCTCGTAGCCGGCGATCCCGAGGTCGTCGCTGGATGCCGTCCACGACAGGTCGACCTGGCTCGAGCTCGCCGCGCTCGCGCTCAGCCCGGCCGGCGCCGTCGGCGGCTGCGTATCGGGCGGGACCGTGGCGCCGCGGCAGTTCTGGGATCCGGAGTCCGTGAAGCTCCCGGACTCGGGCACGAACCGCCAGTCGTAGCCGCTCGCGCGGAGCGTGAGTTTCAGGACCCCGAAGGTCTTGTTGTTGCGGACCTCGCTGCCCGGGGCGATCGTCGTGCCGAAGCCGGTGAAGAACGCGCCGCCGGTCCCGACGACGAACTCGCGCATGCCGTCCGTCGGGTTGACGTTCCCGTTCCCGTCGATCGGCGCGAAGCGCTCGTAGTCGTGGCTGTGTCCAGACAGCACCAGGTCGGCGCCGTTGTCGTACAGGAGCTTCCAGATCGGCTGCATGAACGCGTTGCTGCCGTCGTGCCCCGTGCTCCAGCGGGGGTGGTGCCAGGAGGCCAGCGTGCACGTCGCCGGGTGCGCGGCCAGGTCGTTCTGCAACCACCTGTACTGCGGCGAGCCGACGTCGCACCCGCCCGCCGCCGTGCAGTTGGAGTTCAGCACGATGACGTGCCAGCCGCCGACGTCCGTCGAGTAGTACGCGGCGCCGCCCTGGGTGTTGGTGGTGTTGCAGTGCGCCGCGACCCCGAAGTACCTGCAGTAGCCGGAGCCGCTGGTCGACGTGCTTCCCTCGTGATTGCCGATCGTGGGGAGCGTCTTGAGCTTCACGCGACCCCAGGACGGGTCGTACGACGCCGTGAAGTTCGACAGCGACGCGCTGTTGTACTGGTTGTCGCCCAGCGTCAGCACCTCGTCCACGCCGGAGAGGAGCAGGTCGGACGTCCACTTCTGACGGCACGCCGTGGCGGTCCCGAGCCCGTTGTTGAACGACGCGTCGGTCGGGTCGCAGGCGATGTCGCCCGCCGCCGCGAGGACGGTCGCATGCGCGGCAGCCGGGGCCGCCGCCACGAGCACGAGGGCGACGAGGAGCGCGCGAAGGCGTAAACGTGCCAGTTGGCGCGTTGCCATGCTCATCCACACGCGCCGGGACGCTACGTCCGGGCGAGCCGGGCGGAATGAGTAGTTCTCGCAGAGTTGCCGGCCGGCCGCTCAGCCTGCGCGGATCATGCCGCCCGCGACCGTGTCGTTCGTCGCCTCGTCGACGAGGATGAACGCGCCGGTGAAGCGGCTTCGCCCGTAGTCGTCGAAGGCCAGCGGCTTCGACGTGCGCAGGCGGATGCGCCCGATGTCGTTGAGCGCGAGCTGGTGGACCGACTCGTCGGCGTCCAGCGTGTGGACGTCGACCACCCAGCGCACCTCGTCGACGATCGCCCGCGCGCTGTGGGTCGCGTGCTTGATCGCGTAGCGGCCGCCCGCCGTGAGCGGGCGCTCGGCCATCCAGCACAGGTCGGCCTCGAACTCGCGGGCCAGGGTCGGGGCGTCGTCGGGGCCGCAGATCAGATCGCCGCGCGAGACGTCGACGTCGTCGGCGAGCAGGAGCGTCACCGACATCGGCGCGTAGGCCTCGTCGAGCGGGCCGTCGAAGGTGTCGATCCGCGCCACGCGGCTGCGCGTGCCCGACGGCAGCACGAGCACGTCGTCGCCGGCGCGCACGACGCCGGACGCCAGCTGCCCGGCGTACCCGCGGTAGTCGGAGGCCGGCTCGCGGATGACCCACTGGACGGGGAAGCGCAGGTCGGCGAGGTTGCGGTCGCCGGCGACCTCGACGGTCTCGAGGTGCTCGAGCAGCGGCAGCCCGCCGTACCAGGGCATCGCCTCGGAGCGCTCGACCACGTTGTCGCCGTGCAGGGCCGACAGCGGCACGTACGTCACGTCGACGCCGCCCAGGCCTCCGGCGAACGCGTGGAAGTCGGCGACGATGCGGTCGAAGGTCTCCTCGTCGTAGTCGACGAGGTCCATCTTGTTGACGGCGAGGACGACGTGGCGGATGCCCAGCAGCGTCGACAGGAACGCGTGGCGCTTGGTCTGCTCGAGCACGCCCTTGCGCGCGTCGACGAGCACGATGGCCGCCTCCGCGGTCGAGGCGCCGGTGACCATGTTGCGCGTGTACTGCACGTGGCCGGGCGTGTCGGCGAGGATGAAGCGCCGCCGCGCGGTGGCGAAGTAGCGGTAGGCGACGTCGATGGTGATCCCCTGCTCGCGCTCGGCGCGCAGGCCGTCGGTGAGCAGCGAGAGGTCGATCGCGCCGTTGCCGTTGCGCCGGCGGCTGGCCTGCGCGACGTGCTCGAGCTGGTCGGACAGCACGGCCTTGGAGTCGAACAGCAGGCGGCCGATCAGCGTCGACTTGCCGTCGTCGACCGAGCCGGCCGTCGCGAGGCGCAGCGTCGTGGCGGTGGGACTAGAAGTAGCCGGCAACCTTGCGGTCCTCCATCGCGGCCTCGCTGGTGCGGTCATCGGCGCGCGTCTCGCCGCGCTCGGTGATCCGCGTGCGCGCGATCTCCAGGACGACGTCGTCGAGGGTCGTCGCGGTGGACTCGACGGCGCCCGTGCAGCTCATGTCGCCGACGGTGCGGTAGCGCACCGACGCGGTGAACGGGTCCTCGCCCGGCAGGCGCTCGACGTGCTCGCTGACCGCGTAGAGCATCCCGTCGCGGCGGAACACCTCGCGCTCGTGGGCGAGGTACATCGGCGGCACCTCGAGGCGCTCGGTGAGGATGTACTGCCAGACGTCGAGCTCGGTCCAGTTGCTCAGCGGGAACACGCGGACGTGCTCGCCGCGGCGGATGCGCCCGTTGTAGAGGTTCCACAGCTCGGGGCGCTGGTTGCGCGGGTCCCAGCCGCCGAAGTCGTCGCGGAACGAGAAGATGCGCTCCTTCGCCCGCGCGCGCTCCTCGTCGCGGCGCGCGCCGCCGAACGCCGCGTCGAAGCCGTGCTCCTCGATCGCGTCGAGGAGCGTGACGGTCTGCAGGCGGTTGCGCGAGGCGCGCGGCCCGGTCTCCTCGACGGCGCGCCCGGCGTTGATGGACTCCTGCACGCTGGCGACGATCAGCCGCTCGCCGAGCTCGGCCACGCGGCGGTCGCGGAACTCGATCACCTCGGGGAAGTTGTGGCCGGTGTCGACGTGCATGAGCGGGAACGGGAAGCGCCCGGGGCGGAACGCCTTCTCGGCCAGGCGCAGCAGGACGATCGAGTCCTTGCCACCGCTGAAGAGCAGCACCGGCCGCTCGAGCTCGGCGGCGACCTCGCGCATGATGTGGATGGCCTCGCTCTCGAGCGCCTGCAGGTGCGTGAGCTCGCGAGGACTCATGCCGTGGCCACCTGCGGGCGGCGGCGGAGCGCGTAGGCGGCGGCGCCGGCGAGCAGCGGCGCGCCGATGATCGCCGCGGCGGGGACCGCGAGACCGGCCTTGTTGAGCACGCCCGCGCGCCCGGCGAGACGCGCGGCAGCAGCAGCGTCCCGATGTACACGCCGGGCAGCGAGCCGATGAGGATGTTCGCCATCAGCGTGAAGTCGACGTTGCCGCTGATCCAGTGCGCGACGCCGGCCACCCAGAGCAGGATCGCCGCGTGGAAGACGTCGGTGCCGACGACGCGGTGCGGCGTCAGGCGGAAGACGAGGATGAGCGCCAGGCCGATCAGCGCGCCGCTGCCGACGCTCGTCATCCCGAGGATCAGCCCGAGCACGAGCCCGATCGCCGCGGCCAGCGCCTTCGTCCCGCGGGCGAGCGGCACCGCCGGGCGCTCGCGAAGCGCCGCCGCGGGCAGCAGCAGCGCGCGGAAGAGGATCGCCACCGAGACGACGAGCAGCGCGCCGGCGACGCAGTACAGCAGCGTGTCGTCGAAGTCCGAGCCGTAGGTGTGGTGCAGGCGCTCGAGCAGCACCACGCCGGCGAGCGAGCCGGGCACGCTGCCGACGGCCAGCCACTTCGAGAGTGACAGGTCGACCGTGCCGGCTCGCCAGCAGCGCCAGCCGCCGAGCGTCTTGGTCACGGCGCCGTAGGCGAGGTCCGTGCCGATGGCCACGGTCGGCTTGATCCCGGCGACGACGATCAGCAACGGCGTCATCAGCGAGCCGCCGCCGATCCCGGTCAGCCCGATCAGCACGCCCACCCCGAGGCCGAAGGCGATGATCAGCGGATCCATCAGCTCAGCTCACGCGACGTGGAGTCCGCACTCGGTCTTCTCGGTCCCCGCCCAGCGTCCCTCCCGGCCGCTGCCCGGCAGCGTGCACGGGGCGCAGCCGATCGACGCGTAGCCGCGGTCGTGGAGCGGGTGGTAGGGCAGGTCGCGCTCGTGGATGCGGCGCCACAGGTCCTGCTCGGTCCAGTCGACGAGCGGGTTGAACTTCCAGATCCCGCGGCGTTCGTCGAACTCGACCGGCTCGGCGTTCGCGCGCGTCGCGCCCTGCTCGCGGCGGATGCCGGTGATCCACGCGTCGGCGCCGGCCAGCGCGCGCTCGAGCGCCGCGACCTTGGCGGCGCTGCAGCAGTTCTCCGGCCCGGTCCACGGCCCGGTCGCGTCCTCGACCGCGACGCGGATGCCGAAGCGCTCCTCGAAGGCGCGCCAGGTCTCCAGCGTCTCGGGGAAGAGCACGCCGGTGTCGATGGTCACGATCCGCGCGTCCGGAGCGATCCGCACCAGCTCGTCGACCAGCACGGACTCCTCCTTCTGGAAGGAGCAGAGCATGACCAGCCGCGGGTGGTGGCGCTCGACGGCCTGCGCGAGCGTCTCGGTGACCGTCATGCCTCGACCGGCTCCGGCTCCAGGCGCTCGCTCCACCACTCGGCCGGCGTGCGCGCCGCGAAGTCGCGGAACGTCTCGCCGTCCTCGTGGGTCGTCTCGTAGAGGCTGAAGATCTTCAGCAGCGTCTCGTTGAGGTCCCAGTGCGGGACCTTCTTGACGACGACGTCGCCGAAGCGCGGCTCGGGCCCGAGCCGGCCGCCGATGCGGATGTCCATCGCCTCGACGAACTCGCCGTCGACCTTCTTGAGCACGCCCTCGATGCCGATGTCGGCGATCTGGTGCTGGGCGCAGCTCGACGAGCAGCCCGCGAAGTGCAGGCGGAAGTCCTCGCCGTGGCCGTTGGGCGTGACGTGCTGGTCGAGGAAGGCGGCGATCTCGGCGGCGCGGCCGCCGTCGGGGCCCTTGGTGAACACCTTCGCCAGCCCGCAGAACTCCTTGCCCGTGCACGACTGCAGCGCGCGGTTGAAGAACGTCGGCCGCGGCTGGAGCTCCTGGGCGAGCGGCTCGGCGAGCAGGTCGTCGACGCGCTCGCTGGGGATCCAGGGCAGCAGGACGTTCTGCTGGTGGGTCAGCCGGACCTCGGGGTGCGTGCCGTACTCGCGCGCGAGGCGGACGAACTCGTGCAGCTGGCTCGCCTTCAGGCGACCGACCGGCACGCAGAAGCCGACCGTGCTGTGCTCGCCGTCGCTCTGCGGCGCGACGCCGATGTGGTCCTGCCCGCGCAGCGCGGGCGCCTTCTTGACGCCCCGGCGCGCCTCGCGGCCGAGGCGGCCGACGAGCTCCTCGCGGAAGGCCTCGGGGCCCATGCGGTCGAGCACGAACTTGAAGCGCGCCTTGCCGCGCGCCTTCCGGTTCTCCTCGGAGTCGCGGAAGATCGCGGTGATGTGCTCGAGGACCTCGGGCGCCTCCTCGGGCGTGATGAAGACGTCGATCCAGCGCGCGAAGCGCGGCGCGGTCGACAGGCCGCCGCCGACGCGGACGTTGAAGCCGCGCGTGCCGTCCTCGGCGATGGCGCCCGAGAGCGCGACGTCGTTGATGAGCCCGCGCGCGCAGTCCTCGGCGCAGCCGGTGACCGAGATCTTGTACTTGCGCGGCAGGTTCGAGTAGAGCTTGTTGCCCAGAAAGTGCTGGTGGATCGCCTCGGCGGTCTCATGGCCGTCGACGATCTGCTCGTGGCCGATGCCCGCCAGCGTGCAGCCGACGACGTTGCGCGTGATGTCGCCGCACGCGCCCTTGGTGGTCAGGCCGCACTCGTCGAGGCGCCGGAAGATCTCGGGGACGTGATCGAGCGTGATCCAGTGGATCTGGAAGCACTGGCGCGTGGTGCAGTCGATGATGCCGCGGCCGAACTCCTCGGCGATGCCGGCCATGACCTCGGCCTGGTCGGCGGTCAGGACGCCCTGGACGACCTTCGTGCGGAGCATGAAGTGGCCGTCCTTGGCGTTGTGCGCGTACAGGCCGTACCACTTCAGGCGCATCAGGTCGTCGTCGTCGAGCGTCTCCCAGCCGTCGCGTGCGGCGCGCATCAGGTCTGGGTAGACGTCGAGTCCGTCCTTCTCGATCTTCGCCTTCTCGACCTTGTTCATCCCGAGAAGGTACTAAATCCGATCCGGCTTCGGGATTTTCTTCGCGACGAGCGGGCGCCTCAGGCGCCCCACGGCGTGCCGTCGCCCCACGCCGTGAGCCCCGGGGCGTCGCGGTCGACGCCCTCGAGCAGGGCGGTGCGCTGCCACGGGTTCGGCCGCGGCTCGGCGGGCGCGGGCGTCGGCGCGGTCTCGCGCATGAACCGCTCGAGCGCGGCGACCACGGCGGCGGCCTCCTCGGGCGAGGCGCTCGGCGCGACGATCTCGAGCTGCGGGCGGCGGTTGGGCACGGCCGCCGACAGACTAGACGGGCGATTCGGAATCGATCATCTAACGTCGCGGCCCGTGCCGACCCTGCCCGTCCTCGCCCGCGACGCGGTCTACGCCGCCGTGTCGCCGCAGGACGCCATCGAGCGGGTGCGCGAAGCCTTCGTGCGCCACCACCGCGGGGAGTGGCGCATGCCGGCGAAGGTCTACCTCGACAGCCCGCCGCACGGCGACTTCCGAGCGATGCCCGCGCTCGGCGGCGATCTCGCGATGCTCAAGTGGATCTCGAGCTTCCCCGGCAACCCGCGCGAGCACGCGCTGCCTGCCGTGATCGGGCTCGTCTGCCTGTCCGACGCGCGCACCAGCGAGCCGCTCGCGCTGCTCGACGCGGGGGCGGTGACGGCGCTGCGCACGGGCGCGGTCGCCGCGGTCGCGGCCGACGCGCTCGCGGCCGGCCGCACGGTGGGCATCGCGGGCTGCGGCCTGCACGGCGGGTGGGCGGCGCGGTGCCTCGCCGCCGCCGGCTACGGCCCGGGCATCTGCTACGACCCGCGCGCCGAGGCGGCGCAGGCGCTCGCCGGCGAGCTCGGCTGGAGCGCCGGCACCCGCGAGGAGGCCCTCGCCGCCGACGTCGTCGCCTGCGTGACGCCGGGTCACGGGCCCGTCGTCGGGGCCGCCGACCTGCACCCGGGGCTGCATCTCAACATGCTCGGCGCGGACGGTCCCGGCAAGGCCGAGGCGACCATCGAGGCCGTCGTGGCGTGCGAGCTGTTCTGCGACGAGTGGGCGCAGGCCTCGCACGGCGGCGAGCTGACCGGCGCCGTCGAGGCCCGCCGCGTCACGCGCGCCGACGTCACCGACCTCGGGTCGGTGCTCGCCGGGGAGGCGGGCGGCCGCAGCGGGCCGGACGCCGTCACGCTCTTCGACTCCACCGGCCTGGCCATCCAGGACCTCGCGGTCGCTGCCGCGGCGCTGGAGGCGCTGCGCGCGGGGCGGATCGAGGCCCAGACGGTCGCGCTCTAGCGGCGGGCGAGCCGATCAGTGGCAGGCGCCCGAGCCGGCGTCGGTGAACGTCCTGCCGGCCTCGGGGATGAAGCGCCAGTCGTAGCCCGTCGGCTGCAGCGTCAGCTCGAGCACCCCGAAGGTGTCGCCGTTGGTGACCTCGCTGTTGGCGATCGGGGTCCCGACCGTGTAGTGGCTGCCGCCGCCGGTCCCGACGACGAACTCGCGAAGGCCGGCGGCGGCGTCGAGCGTTCCCGTGGGGGTCTGGGGAGCGAAGCGCTCGTAGTCGTGGTCGTGCGCGTTGAGGATGACGTCGGCGCCGGCCTCGTAGAGCGCCTGCCACAGCGGCTCGACGGCGGTGTGGCTGCCGTGCATGCCGGAGCTGAAGCGCGCGTGGTGCCAGTACGCGAGCGTGCACGCCGCCGGGTGCGCCGCGAGGTCCCCGCGCAGCCACTGCTCCTGCGGCGAGCCGGCGCCGCAGCCACCCGCCTCGGTGCAGTTGCTGTTGAGCGCGACGAGGTGCCAGGCGCCGAGGTCGTAGCTGTAGTAGCCCGTGCCGGCGACGCCTGCGGCAGCCGCGCCGAAGTACCCGAAGTAGCCGGCCGCGCCCGGCGTGTCGTAGTCGTGGTTGCCGGGGACCGGGTGCGTCCGCAGGGCCTGCACGCCCCACGTGGGCGCGTAGCGCGTCGCGTATTCGATCGGGCTGCCGCCGCTGTAGGCGTTGTCCCCGAGCGCCAGCACGGCGTCCGGATTGACCGCGTCGAGGAGCGCGGCCGTCGTCGCCGCGCCGGTCGACGACGACGCGATGTCGCCGGCGGCGGCGATGACGGGCTCCGGCCCCTGGAGCGCCGGCGGCGCCCCGACGGGCACGCCGGCGGCCGGGGGCGAAGGCGCCACCGGCGCGGGCCGGGTGGCCGGGGGAGCGGGTCGCGCCGGCGCCGAGTAGATCTGCGTGGCCACCGCGGCGGGCTCGGAGCGCTCGGGCCTGCGGTCGCCGTTGACGTCGACGACGGCCCGGATCGCGACGTTGCCCGCGGCCGTCCCCCGGAAGCAGAAGCGCGCGTGTCCGCGCACGTCCGTGACGCGGGTCGTGCGGGCGCTGTTGGCCCCGGGCACCGCGAACAGGACGCGAAGGTGGCGTCCCGGCCTCCCGGTCGCAGACCGAACGATCGCGGTGACACAACGGCGAGTGCCGGCCACGTCGAGGGCGAGGACCGGACGCAGCCGGACGGTCACCGCGGCGTGCCGCTTGGTCTCGCGCGCGCTCGTCAAGGCCGCCCAGGACAGGATCCCCGCCATCAACATGGCGATGACGGAGAGGGCCTTCATCGGGCGATCGTCTCAGGGGCACCGACGACCGGACGCGCGCATTCATGTTGCAGTCATCTTTGGCGCTCTTCGGTGCCGAACATGTCCCTGAGCCCTCCCGCCCCCCGGTCGCTGCGGCTGCTCCGAGCGGGGGCGCAGCTCCTCGACGCGCCGTTGCCGGCCACGCCCGAGGAGGTCGTGCGGCGGCTGCTGGCCGTGCAGGCCCAGGACCTGCGGGCGGCGCGGCTGGCGCTGCGCGCGCGCAGCAGCGCGCCGCTCACCGCGGCCGGCGTCGACGGGGCGCTGGCCGGCGACCGGTCACTGGTCGTCGGCTGGCTGTGTCGCGGCACGCTGCACCTCGTCTGCGCCGAGGACTACCCGTGGCTGCTGGCCCTGACCGCGCCGACGAGGTTCGCTACGAGCCGGCGGAGGCTGGGGCAGGAAGGCGTCGCACCCGATGACGCGGACCGCGCCGTGACCGTGATCGAGCGCGCGCTGGCCGACGAGGGGCCGCTCACGCGTGCCGCCCTCGCCGAGCGGATCGCCGCCCGCGGCATCCGCACGGAGGGCCAGGCCACGCCGCATCTGCTCATGCTCGCCGCGCTGCGCGGCGTCGCCGTCCTCGCGGGCGAGCAGCGCTTCGTCCTCGCGCGCGACTGGCTCGGCGCGCCACTGCCGGGGCCGGTCGACCCCGAGCGTGCGCTCGCCGAGCTCGCGCGCCGCTACCTGACCGCCCACGGCCCCGCCACCGCGGCCGACCTCGCCGCCTGGTCGGGCCTGCCGGTGCGCGATGCGCGCGCGGGCCTGACCGCGATCGCGGGCGAGCTGCTCGAGGTCGATGGCGAGCTGGTCGATCTCACGGCGCGCGAGCCGGCGCCCGACTCGATCCCGCCGCGGCTCCTCGCCGCCTTCGACCCCTATCTGCTCGGCTGGAAGGACCGGTCGTTCGCTGTCCCCGCCGAGCACGCCCGCCGGGTGCACCCCGGCGGGGGCGTGCTGCGCGCGGTGGCGACGATCGACGGCCTCGTCGTGGGGACGTGGAGCGCGCGGCGCCGTGTCGAGCTCGAGCCGTTCGGCCCGATCGAAGAGACCGCCTTCCGCGCCGAGATCGAGGACGTCGCGCGGTTCAGCGGGGGCTGACCGCCTTGACGAACGTCTTGGAGCCGGACTGCAGCACCCAGACGAGGTCGCCCTGCTGCAGGTCCGACAGCTGGCCGCTGTCGTGGTTGCGCCGCACCTTGGCGTCGGCGGGGATCGTCAGCGTGATGGTCTTGTAGGTCGCCGTGGGCGTGCCCTCCTTGATGGTCAGCTGGTCGCCCGAGACCGAGTCGACGCTGCCGCGGTCGAGGGTCACCGTGCGAAAGCCGCCCTGGCGGTCGGGCAGCACGAGCTCGGCGTGGACGGGGGCGCGCGCGGCGCGCCCGAACTGGCCGTGGTGGCGGCCCTGGTGGGCGTCGGTTCCGGCGATGCCGGCGCCGGCGCTGCCCGCCAGCGCGCACGCGCCGCCGACGGCGACGGTCCGCAGGACGCGAGAGACGTTCATCGGCATTCCTCCCTGGTCGACCGTCCGGATATCTGCCCGTCGCGCCGCGATGCGACACCCGGAGTCAATCCCTGCTGACGCTCACACCGGGAGCAGCGGGATGTCGCCGACGACCGCCCAGGTGATCAGCGCGCCGGCGCCGAGCGCCACGGCGACCCCCGTCACGACGCGCTGCCACCGGCTCGTCTCGGCCGCCGTCCGCTTCGCCTTCGCCGCCTGCTCGAGCGAGCGCTCGAGCAGCCGCTCGGCCCAGGTGAACTCGAGCGAGAGGATCGCCAGCCCGATCGGGATGACCACGACCGCCGGGCCGGGGAGGACGAGCATCGCCAGCCCGGCGAGCACCACGGTGACGCCGGCGACGACGAACAGCGCGCGGACGACCCGCGGCCGCTGCAGGTGGCGCTCTCGCTGGTCGCGCAGGCGGTCGACGAGGCTGGGCTTCTCGGTCAGAGCGGGATGTTGCCGTGCTTGCGCTTGGGGCCCGGGTCGCGCTTGGTCAGCAGCGTGTGCAGCGCGGTGACGACCTTCGGGCGCGTCTCGTGGGGCACGATCACATCGTCGATGTAGCCGCGCTCGGCCGCCGTGTACGGGTTGGCGAAGCGCGCCTTGTAGTCGGCGATGAGCTTCTGGCGGCGCTCGTCGGGCGTGGGCGACTTGGCGATGTCGCGCCGGTAGATGATGTTGACCGCGCCCTCGGGGCCCATGACGGCGACCTCCGCCGTCGGCCAGGCGAAGTTGAAGTCGGCGAGCAGGTGCTTGGACGCCATGACGTCGTAGGCCCCGCCGTAGGCCTTGCGCGTGACGACGGTGATCTTGGGGACCGTCGCCTCGGTGAACGCGTACAGCAGCTTGGCGCCGTGGCGGATGATGCCGCCCCACTCCTGCGAGGTGCCGGGCAGGAAGCCGGGCACGTCGCAGAACGTCAGCAGCGGGATGTTGAACGCGTCGCACGTGCGCACGAAGCGCGCGGCCTTGGCGCTCGCGTCGATGTCGAGCACGCCGGCGATGAAGTTGGGCTGGTTGCCGACGACGCCGACCGCGTAGCCGTCCAGGCGCGCGAAGCCGCAGACGATGTTGCGCGCGTAGTGCTCGTGGATCTCGAAGAACTCCCCGTCGTCGACCACGAGCCGCACGACGTCGCGCATGTCGTAGGGCTTGGTCGGGTCGGCGGGGGCGACCGTGTTGAGCGCCTCGTCCATGCGCATCGGGTCGTCGGTCGGCAGCACGCGCGGCGGCATCTCGAGGTTGTTCTGGGGCAGGAAGGACAGCAGGTAGCGCGTGTCCTCGAGGCACTGGTCCTCGTCGTCGGCGGCCAGGTGGGCGACGCCCGACTTCGTGTTGTGCGCCATCGCGCCGCCGAGCGACTCGAAGTCGACCTCCTCGCCCGTCACCGTCTTGATCACGTCGGGGCCCGTGATGAACATGTGCGAGGTCTCCTTCACCATGAAGATGAAGTCGGTGATCGCCGGCGAGTAGACCGCGCCGCCTGCGCACGGGCCCATGATCAGGCTGATCTGCGGGATGACGCCCGAGCACTTGACGTTGCGCACGAAGACGTCGCCGTAGGCGCCGAGCGAGACGACGCCCTCCTGGATGCGCGCGCCGCCCGAGTCGTTGATCCCGATGACCGGGCAGCCGATCTTGGCCGCCAGGTCCATGATCTTGCACATCTTCTCGCCCATGACCTCGCCGAGCGAGCCGCCGAAGACGGTGAAGTCCTGGGAGAAGACGCAGACGCGCCGCCCCTCGATCGTGCCGTGCCCGATGACCACCGCGTCGCCCCACGGCCGGTTCCTCTGCATGTCGAACTCGTAGGTCCGGTGGCGCACGAACGTGTCGAGCTCCTGGAACGAGCCGGGGTCGAGCAACTTCTCGACGCGCTCGCGGGCCGTGTACTTGCCCTTCGCGTGCTGCTTGGACTCGGCCTCGGGCGACGAGTGCGCGGCGGCGAGGCGCAGCTCCTCGAGGACGGCGAGCTTCTCTTCGTAGCTCTCGGGCGAGCGGGCGCGGTGCGTCATTGGGCGGGGGAGGCTAGTGCACGTCCCCGTGTGGGGACAGGCACTCGCTCCCGCCGCAGCGCGGGGAGCCGGACGCGGAACCGCGTGCCGCGGCCCGGCGTGCTTTCCAGCGTGACGTCGCCGTCGTGGGCCTCGACGAGCTCGCGCACGACGGCGAGCCCGATGCCCGCGCCGCCGGTGGCGCGCGAGCGCGAGCGGTCGCTGCGCCAGAAGCGGTCGAACACGCGACCCTGGTCCTCGGGCGCGATGCCGATGCCGGTGTCGGAGACCTCGAGCAGCGCGTGGTCGCGGTCGGCGCGCACCCTCAGCTGCACCGACCCGCCCGGGTCGGTGTAGCGCAGCGCGTTGGACAGCAGGTTCTCGACGACCTGCTCGAGCCGACTGGGGTCGCCGTGGACGGGGGCGGTCGCGACGTCGTGGACGAACTCGATGCCCTTCGCGCGGAAGAAGTCGGCGCGCGCCTCGGCGCGCGCGCGGGCCACGTCGGCGAGGTCGACGCGCGCCTTGTCGATCAGCAGCGCGGGCTTCTGCGCGTCGGCGAGCTGGCCGACGTCCTCGATGAGCCGTGCGAGGCGCAGCGTCTCCTCGTGCATCGCGGCGAGGTTGGCGTGCGGGTCGGGCATGACGCCGTCCTGCGCGGCCTCGATGCGGGCCAGGATGCCCGTCACCGGCGTACGCAGCTCGTGGGCGATGTCCGCGGCGGTCGCGCGGCGCAGCTCGTCCTCGCGGTGCAGCGCCTCACCGAGGCGGTTGAACGCCGCGCCCAGGCGGGCGAGCTCGACGCCGCCGCCCAGCTCGGCGCGCACGCCCAGGTCGCCCGAGCCCATGCGGTCGGTCGCGGCGGTGAGCCGGCGCAGCGGGCGCACGAGCGTCACGGTGACCAGGCCGGCGGAGGCCAGCGCGAAGACGAGGGCCAGGCCGAGGCCGAGCATTCGCACGTTGCCGAGCCGCGCGTCGATGAAGCTGTCCTCCGCGCTGAGCACCTCCGGCGGCACGCGCTCCTTCAGCGCGGGGCCGGCGACCTCGACGCGGTTCTGCACCTCCGCGAAGCGGTTCAGGCTGCCGTCGACGCTGCGCGACGCCAGGCCGACCGAGACGAGCACGGCCGCGATGGCGATGAGCGTCATCACGACGGTCAGGCGAGCGCCGACGCTCAGCCGCGACATCGTCTTACGAGGCCGAGGCGCCGAGGCGGTAGCCGACGCCGTGGACGGTCTCCACGTAGCGCGGCGCGCCGGGGTCGGGCTCGACCTTGCGGCGCAGGTTCTTGACGTGGGCGTCGATCGTGCGCTCGTAGCCCTCGTAGTCGTAGCCCTGCACGCGGTTGATCAGCTCGAAGCGCGAGTACACGCGCCCGGGCGACTCGGCGAGGGCGACGAGCAGGCGCCACTCCGACGGCGTGAGGTTCACGCGCGCGTCGTCGACGGTGACCTCGTGGCGCTCGAGGTCGAGGCGCAGGCGGCCGCCGTCGAAGCTGCGGGCGCCGCCGGTGCCCGCGTCCTGGCGCTCGGCGCGGCGCAGCAGCGCGCGCACCCGGGCGACCAGCTCGCGCGGGCTGAAGGGCTTGGTGATGTAGTCGTCGGCGCCGAGGTCCAGGCCGCGGACGCGGTCGTCCTCGCCGGCGCGGGCACTGAGCATCAGGATCGGGATCGCCGACTCGGCGCGGACGGCCGCGCAGACCTCCTCGCCGGACAGGTCCGGCAGCATGCGGTCCAGGACGATCAGCGCGGGGCGCATGTCGCGCGCCATCGCCAGTCCGTCGCGTCCGCTGATGGCGGCGAGGACCTGGTAGCCCTCGCGCTCGAGATACCCGCGAGCGACATCGTGGACCGAAGGCTCGTCGTCGATGACCAGAACGCGCTCACTCACAAGAGTGATCTTCGCCAGGGACATCGCGCAGGTGTAGGAGAGAACGTCGCTCGCGGATTGCACGTTCGTGCAACCGGTTTTCAGCGCAGGTCGTCGAGCTCGTCGAGGATCGCCAGCGCCTGGGACTGGAGCTCGCGCTCGGTCGCCTCGTGGTCGGCGGCCGAGACCTTGCCCAGCCGGAAGTCCAGCCGGGCGTCGCGTATCTCGCGGTACTTGGCGTCCTTGGCCGCCTCGAGCTCGGCGCGGCGGTCGTCGGCCTCGGCGGCCGCCGCGGCGGGACGGCTCAGCGGTGCGGTGACCGCGAGCGTGACGAGGCAGAGCAGGGCGGTGAGGGCGAGAAGGAGCTCCATGGTCTTCCTCAGGCCGGCTGGCGGGCCAGTTCGCGGCGGACAGGGGCGGGCGTGCGGGCGCGCTCGCGCTTCGCCGTCGGCGGCCGGCGCAGGGCGATCAGCGCGCCGAGCAGGAGCAGAGCGCCGCCGAGCCAGATCCAGGCGACGAACGGGAAGACGATCACGCGGAACGTTGCGGCGGGCCCGCGCGCCTCGTACATCTGGGCCAGCGCGCGGATGATCGTCGCCTGCGTCTGCGCGTCGGACTTGCCGAACTTCGCGTCGGCCATCGCGACGGGACGCTGCAGGATGGTGAGGTCGGGCTGCACCGCCGTCCAGACGTCGCGGCGCAGGCCCCAGCGCAGGGCGACCTCGCTGGTGTTCTCGCCGTCGAAGAAGCGCGAGAACTTGCCGGCCGCGGGGTCGGCCGAGGGATAGAGGTTGTGCGCCGGGCGGAACACCATGTGCTTGCCGCCCCGGCGGACGTCGAGGACCGTGCCGAAGCTCAGCGCCGCGCCCGTGCCGGAGGGGTCGTCGAAGACGCGCACGATGGACTTGCGGTAGGTGACCGTCGAGCCGCCCACCTGCTTGGTCTGACCGGGCTTGAGGCGCACGTCGTGCTGGTTGACGAAGGCCGACGACGCCGCGATCCCCAGGAAGAGCAGCGCCATGCCGGCGTGCACCAGGTAGCCGCCGTAGCGGCGGCGGTTGCGCCCGACCAGCCGGACGGCGGCGAGCGGGAGCGCCTCGCCGGTCGCCGAGCGGCGGGCCCGGGCGCCGTGGACGAGCTCGCGGGTGACCGCGGCGAGGACGAGCGCGACGCCGGCGAACATGATCAGCGAGGTCGCGCTCGAGGCCGCCGGCGTGGCCGCGACGAGGATGGTGACGGCGCCCGCGGCGGCGATCAGCGGCCAGCGCAGCACGCGCCCGAGGCGCGCCGCGGTCGTGCGCCGCCACGCCAGCATCGGCCCGACGGCGGTCAGCAGCACGAGCACGAGCGCCAGCGGCACCGTGTAGCGGTTGAACCACGGCGGCCCGACGCTCGCCTTCGTCCCCGTCGCCAGCTCGGAGATCAGCGGGAAGAACGTGCCCCAGAAGATCACGAAGCACAGCCCGACGAGGACGAGGTTGTTGAGCAGGAAGACCGCCTCGCGGCTGAGCAGCGAGTCCAGCCGGTGCGTCGAGCGCAGGCTGTCGCGGCGCGCGACGACGAGCGCGACCGAGCCGAGCGTCATCGCGGCGATGAAGAGCACGAAGGGGATGCCGAGCGTCGAGGCGCCGAACGCGTGGATCGACTGCAGGATCCCCGAGCGCACGAGGAACGTCCCGACCAGCGACAGGATGAACGCGCCCATGACCAGCGAGGCGTTCCAGACGCGCAGCATCCCGCGCCGCTCCTGGACCATGCCGGAGTGCAGGAACGCCGTGCCGACCAGCCACGGCATCAGCGAGGCGTTCTCGACGGGGTCCCACGCCCAGTAGCCGCCCCAGCCCAGCTCGGAGTACGACCACAGCGCGCCGAGCATGATCCCGCAGCCCAGGAACATCCAGGCCAGCAGCGTGTAGCGCCGGGTGGCGTGGATCCACTCGGCGCCCGTGCGCCGGCTGATCAGCGCGCCGACCGCGAAGGCGAACGGGATCGCGAAGCCGACGTAGCCCGTGTAGAGCATCGGCGGGTGGATCATCATCGCCGGGTTGCGCAGCAGCGGGCTCAGCCCGGCGCCCTCGGCGGCCGGGTGGGCGACGGCCTCGAACGGCGAGGCGAAGAAGACCATCAGCGACAGGAAGAACGCGGTGATCACGCCGAGCGTCGCGGTCGCCCACGGCACGATCTCGCGCAGCTTGCGGCGCGTCGCGTGCAGCGCCAGGCTCGAGTACAGCGACAGCAGGAAGGCCCACAGCAGCAGCGAGCCCGGCTGGCTCGACCACATCGCTGTGAGCTTGTAGAAGGTCGGCGTGTCGGTCGAGGAGTTCCTCGCGACGAGCGCCAGGCTGAAGTCCGAGCGCGCGTAGGCCACCTCGAGCAGGACGACGCACAGCGTGGTCAGGCCGGCGACGCAGAGGATGGCGCGGCGCGCCGAGACGACGAGCGCGGGGCGCCCGGTGCGCGCGCCGACGATCGCCGCGGCGGTGGCGTAGACGGCGGTGATCAGGGCGCAGATGAGCGCCGCGGAGCCGAGCGGGGCCATCTAGGTCGTGCGCCCCGACGGCGTGTTCGTCGTGAACTTCGACGGGCACTTCGTGATCAGCGAGTCCTTGGTGCCGACGAAGGTCCCGTTGGACATGTGCCCGGAGAGGATGACCTCGCGACCCTCGCGGAACGGATCGGGCACGGTGCCGCGGTAGAAGACGAGGACGCCCGGCCCGCGGCCGCTGCGGTCGTGGACCACGAAGCGCAGGGCGTCGCCCTGGCGATGGACCGAGTGGGCAGCGACCTTGCCGGTGAGCTGGTACGTGCGTCCGGGGGACGCCGAGGCGACCAGCTGCGACGGTGTGACCGCGTCGCTGGCTGCCGTGAAGGTGGTGTAGGCGAGTGCGCCTGCGAGGAGCAGGGCGGCACTCAGGGCGGCCACGAGCCTTATGCGGCGGCGGCGCGCCGGATCGACCGCGCGCGTCATGTCGACGACCGTACGGAGAGCCCGCCTGGGCGGAACCGTCTCTTTGCGCAGATCGGTGGCAAGTTCTTGCAACCAACCTCACAGGGATTGCTCGTGTCCCGTCCCCCGCCGTCGGTCGATGATCTCCCCGTGCACGCCACGCGCTTGCGCTTCCTCCCGGCCGCCGCCGCCCTGCTCCTCGCCCTCGCCGCGGGGATGGTCTTCCTGTACGCGCCCCTGGACGCGGACCAGGGACTGCTGCAGAAGATCTTCTACCTGCACGTGCCGATGGCGATCGTCGCGCTGTGCGGGTTCATCGCCGGCGGGGTGTTCGCCGTCCAGCAGCTGCGCACGCGCTCGCGCGTGTGGGATCTACGGTCGTACATCGCGATCCACCTGTCGCTGATCCTCGGCGTCGGGGTGCTGGTCACCGGGTCGATCTGGGCCCGGGCGGCGTGGGGGCACTGGTGGGTGTGGGACGAGCCGACGCTCGTCTCGTTCCTCGTCGTGTTCCTGCTCTTCGCGTGCTACCAGCCGCTGCGCTTCTCGATCGAGGACCCCGAGCGCCAGGCGCGCTACGCGAGCGTCTTCGCCGTCACCGCCGCGGCGTTCGTGCCGGTCAACTTCCTCGCCGTGCGGCTGGCGCAGGGCTACGTGCACCCGCGCGTGCTGACGACGGCCGGCGGCCACATGACCGGCGCCATGCGCCTGACCTTCTACATCGCGCTGCTCGCCATGACCGTCCTGTACGTGACGCTGTTCCGGGCCGAGATCGCGTCCAAGCGCGACGCCATCCGGCTGCGCCGCGCGCGCCGGGCGCTCGAGGCCGCGGAGGCCGCCGCATGACCGCCTACGTCGTCTCCGCGTACGGCGTCTTCGCCGGGATCCTCGTGACGTACGTCGGGATCCTCGTGCCGCGGGCGCGCTCGCGCCGGCGGGCGATCGCCGAGGTCGAGGCGCGGCTGCAGGAGCACGGCGAGTGACGACGCACGTCCTCGTCGTCGGCGTCTCTCACCGGACCGCCCGGCTGGACCTGCGCGAGCGCTTCGCTCTGGACTCCGACGGCGCGACCGCGCTGCTGCGCGAGCTCGTCGCGGGCGGTGCGATCGACGAGGCGGTCGCCCTGTCGACGTGCAACCGCACCGAGCTGTACCTGGCGGCAGGGGACGCCGGGGCCGCCGAGCGCGCCGCCGTGGGGGCCTTGGCCCGGCATGCCGGCGTTGGGACCTCCGCCCTGCGCGCGCTGCTGTATGTGCGCCGCGACGGCGCCGCGGCGCGGCATCTGTTCTCGGTCGCTTCGGGCCTCGACTCGATGATCCTCGGCGAGGCGCAGATCCTCGGGCAGCTGAAGCGCTCGTTCGCGCTCGCCGAGAAGGCGGGGACGACCGGGCCGGTCGTCGAGCGACTGGTGCGCGAGGCGCTGGGCGCCGGGCGCCGGGTGCGCGAGCGCACGGCGGTGGGGCGCGCGAGCGTCTCGGTCTCCTCGGCCGCGGTCGAGCTGGCCCGGGCGTCGCTCGGCGACCTCACGGGGCGCCGCGTGCTCGTGGTCGGCGCCGGCAAGAGCGGCGAGCTGACCGCGCAGGCGCTCGCCTCGCACGGGGTCCAGGTCGTGGTGCTGAGCCGCTGCCCGAAGAAGGCGGCCGAGCTCGCAGGCGGGCGCTGGCAGGGCGGCGGGCTCGAGGAGCTCGAGCGCGAGCTGGCTGTGGCCGACGTCGTGCTGAGCGCCACGTCGGCGCCGCAGCCGGTGATCACTCGTGCCGATCTGGAGGCTGCTCTGCGCGGGCGGGAAGGCCGGCCGATGCTGGTCATCGACCTCGCCGTCCCGCGCGACGTCGAGTCGGGCGCGCGCGGCCTGCCGGGGTTGACGCTGCTGGATCTCGACGACGTGCAGCGGCGCGTCGACGAGGGCTTGCGCTCGCGCCGCGCGGCTGCCGGCCACGCCGAGACGCTCGCCGCGAGCGAGGCCGCGCGCTTCGAGCGCTGGCGCGCGTCGCTCGGGGCGGTGGCGACCGTGAGCGCGCTGCGCCGGCGGGCCGACGCGATCGTCGACGGCCTCCTGGCCGACAACGCCATGCGCTGGGAGGGGATGACCGAGGCCGACCGCGAGCGCGTGGCGCTCCTCGCGCGCGCGGTCGCCTCGCGGCTGCTCGACGAGCCGACGCGGCGGTTGAAGGCGTCGGCGTCGGTGTCGGACGCTTCGGTGCTCGAGGCGGCGCGGGCGCTGTTCGGGCTCGAGGGCGCTGGCGTGGCTGACGTGGCGCCCCGCGCGCTCGCCGGCTGAGCCCGCAGCGTGGCCCGTCTGCACTGAGGGAGCGCGGACGGGTCTGCGCCCGGGTCCCGCTGTTTCGTTGCAGAGCCTTGGCTCTCCGCGCGCCACACGCGCGGTTTTGGGCGCCATCGTGGAGGCATGGCAATCGAGAGAGCGATCGACCGCGATATAGGCGGTCGATCGCTCTCTCGTTCCGCGGACGCGCTGATCGGCGCCCTCGCCGAGCGGCAGCACGGCGTCGTCGGGCGCGCGCAACTTCTCGGCTTGGGCCTCGGCCGCGACGCGATCGACCACCGTGTCGCGAGCGGGCGGCTTCACGTACGGCATCACGGTGTCTACGCGGTGGGTCATCGGGTCCTCTCGATGCGCGGGCGATGGATGGCCGCCGTTCTCGCCGCGCCGGCGGGCACCGTCCTCAGCCACCGGGCCGCGGCGGGGCTCTGGCGCATCCGGCAGTCAAACGCCCTCGAGGTCACCGCTCCGCGACACTGCAAGCGCCCCGGCATCCTCGCCCACCGCGCCGTCCTCCCGGTCGACGAGATCACCGAGGTCGACGGCATCCCGGTCACCACGGTCGCGCGCACCATCTTCGACCTCGCCGCCGTGCTGCCGAAGCACGACGTCGAGTCGGCGATCAGTCAGGCCGACTACCGACGACACACAGACCTCCTCTCTCTCGGTGACCTCGTCGCGCGCTACCCGCGCCGCCGGGGGGCAAGGACGCTCCGCAAGCTGCTCGCCGAGGGCGCCGCGATGTCGCGAAGCGAGCTCGAGCGCGCGTTCCTGGCCTTCGTCGACGCCCAGGGACTGGAGAAGCCACACACGAACGTGCACATCCACGCCGGCGGCCGCTGGCACGAGTGCGACGCCGTGTGGCCAAAGGCGAAGCTCATCGTCGAGCTCGACGGCTACGACGCGCACCGGACGCGCAAGGCGTTCGACGACGACCGGGCCGACGACCGCCTGCTGCGCCTGGCGGGGTGGTTCGTGACCCGCGTGACGTCGCGCCACCTGCGGGATCCCGCGCGGCTGGCCGCCGAGCTGCGCGGCCTCGGCGCCGGCTAGGTGACGAGGTGCTCGGTGGCCCAGCGCGCGAGCTGGGTGCGCCGGCGCACGCCGGTCTTCGCGCGGATCTGGGCGAGGTGGCTCTGGACGGTGCGCGGCGAGATGTAGAGCGTCGCGCTGATCTGCTTGTCCGTGCGGCCGTCGGCGACGAGGCGCAGGACGTTGAGCTCGCTCGAGGTCAGCTGGCCCGTGGTCCCGCCGCGCCGGTCCCGGTTGTCGCGGCGCAGGCCGCGCACGAGGTGCGCGGTGAGCGACGGGCTGACGACCGGTTCGCCGCGGGAGACCGCAAGGACCGCGAGGGCGAGCTCGGCGCCGCCCGTGCGCTTGGTGACGAAGCCGGCGGCGCCCGCGGAGACCGCATCGATGACCGTGTCGGGCTCCTCGCAGGCGGTCAGCAGCAGCACCCGCGTGCACGGGAGCTCCGCGGTCAGCCGCGTGAGCGCGACGAGGCCGCTCATGCGGGGCATGCGCAGGTCGAGCACCACCACGTCGGGCTGGTGCGCGTGGGCGAGCTCGAGCGCCTCGACGCCGTCGCCGGCCAGGCCGACCACCTCGATCTCGGGATGCCGCGCCAGCGCGGCGGCGAGCGCCTCCCGCACGAGCGGGAAGTCGTCGGCGACGAGCACTCGGGTCATCCGTGCCTCCTGTGCATGGGCCGCAGTCTCCGCGAGCCCTGTGAAGAAGGTGCGAAGACCGTGCGCTTTTTTGATGTGAACGTTCTCGTGCAGACATTGCGAGATCTCGCCACAAGTGCGGCGGCTTTTGCTGTTGGCCGCAAAGGAGGACAAGAGCAGGATCGCGTACGCCACCCGACATCCATGAGAGGACATCTCGTGAACGCTGAGAGCGATTTCGGGCCACGGCAGGCGCGCAGGAGGATCAGGGTCCTGATTGCCGTCCTTGCCGGGGCCACACTTATGGCACTGGCCATTGGAGGCATGCCGACCGCGCGCGCCAAGCACGGAACGAGCGGCGGAGGCACCGCCCTCGCCGCGCTGAACACGCTTGCTGTCCCGGCTCAGCCGGACATCCAGCGGTTCATCAAGGACAGCACCGCCGCCAAGAAGCTCGGCAAGGCGCTGTTCTGGGACATGCAGGCCGGCAGCGACGGCCGCACCGCGTGCGCCACGTGCCACTACGACGCGGGCTCGGACAACCGCTCGCGCAACCAGATCAACCCGCGCGGCGGAAGCTTCAACTTCCGCGGCAAGACGGCCAACGCGCAGCTGACGGCGGGCGACTTCCCGCTGCACCAGCTGGCTGATCCGAACGACGCCAACTCGGCGGTCACCTTCGACACGGACAACGTCGTCGGCTCGCAGGGCGTCATGCCCTCGACCTTCACGGGCGTCAACGAGGGCGACCCGTTCGATGCGCAGTCGTTCGCCGGCGTCGACGCCGACTTCCACGTCGGGTCGGTCAACGTTCGCCGCACGACCGGGCGCAACGCGCCGTCCGTGATCAACGCGGTCTTCAACAACCGCAGCTTCTGGGACGGCCGCGCGCAGAACGAGTTCAACGGCGTCGACCCGTTCGGCAACCGTGACGTCGACGCGCGCGTCGGGCAGGTCAACGCGTCGGGCGGCGTCGACAAGGTCGCGGTCAGCATCGCGAACTCGTCGCTGGCCTCGCAGGCCGACGGCCCTCCGGGCAACCCGGTGGAGATGTCCTCCGACGGGCGGACGCTGTCTGACATCGGCAAGAAGCTGCTGTCGGTGCGCCCGCTCGCCTCGCAGCTGATCAGCACGAGCGACAGCCTCCTGGGCGGCGACGCCGCCGCCTCGGGCATGGGCCTGAAGACGAACTACGCGGACATGATCCGCGACGCCTTCCAGTCCGACTGGTGGAACTCGAGCAGCTCGGTCAGCGCGCCGAACGGCCGCAGCTACTCGCTGATGCAGTTCAACTTCCCGCTGTTCTGGGGCCTGGCCATCCAGGCGTACGAGGCGACGCTGATCTCCGATCAGGCGCCGATCGACAAGTTCCTGGCCGGCGACACGACCGCGCTCAGCGCGGACGCACAGGCGGGCATGAACATCTTCACCGGCAAGGGCGGTTGCGAGACCTGCCACGAGGGTCCGGCGTTCACCGACGCGTCCGTCTCGGAGATCGCCCGCAAGGGCCTGTCCGACGGGGCCAGTGACACGGGCTTCCACAACGTCGGCGTGCGCCCGACGGCGACCGACCCGGGCATCGGGGGAAGCGATCCGTTCGGCAACCCGCTCTCGGTCGCGCTGCTCAACGGCGGCGCCGGCGCGAACGTCCCCGGGACGTTCAAGACGCCCACGCTGCGCAACATCGAGCTGACCGGCCCGTTCTTCCACAACGGCGGCCAGATGACCCTGCGCCAGGTCGTGGACTTCTACAGCCGGGGCGGCGACTTCGCCAACCCGAACAAGGAGATCGCGCCGCTCGGGCTCACGGACACCGAGAAGAACCAGCTGGTCGCGTTCCTCGAGGCGCTCACCGACCCGCGCGTGAAGGATCAGTCCGCGCCGTTCGACCACCCGCAGCTGTTCGTGCCGGTGGGCGAGCAGACCAGCGCGGACGGGTCGGTCGTCACGGACAGCAGCGGCCACGCGGTCGACTGCTTCAAGAACGTCGCGGCGACGGGTGCCGCGGGCGGCGCGCCGCTCCCGCAGTTCCCGGGCTTCAGCGGGCCGCCGTGCGACAGCGCGCCTTCCCTCGAGGTCAGGGCCCAGCCGGTGGCCACGGCGCCCGCGCCGAAGACCTCGGCGCCGGCGGCCTCAACGGCCCGCTGCGTCGTGCCGAAGCTCAGCGGGCACACGCTGGGCCGGGCGCGCACGCTGCTCAAGCAGGCCAACTGCGGCGTCGGCTTCGTCGGTCGCCCGCGCGGCGTCAAGACCAGGCTGCGGATCTTCCGCCAGAAGCCGGCGGCCGGGACGGTGCAGAACGCCGGGTTCGGTGTGTCGATGCGCCTGCGTCAGGTCAGGAAGCACACGACGGCCAAGCACCGCCCCGCGAAGGCGAAGCACCGGCCGGCGAAGGCGAAGGCGAAGGGCCGCAAGCACTAAGTGCGTGAGAAGGGGCGGTGATGGGCGGCCCCCAGGTCGTCCAGCACCGCCTCCAGCGCCGCGACCGTCTCGCCGGGATCCAGCCGGATCTGCGGCGGTGACGGGCTCGGCGGCAACGGCGGCCCGGGTTCCGGCCCGGGCGCCGGAGGCGACGGGTCGGGGCCGGGCGGAGTAGGCAGGGGCTCCGGGCCCGGCACCGGCGGCGCCGGATCAGGCCCCGGCGGCGGCCCGGGCGGCCCGGGGACGGGAGTCTCCGCGGCCGGGGCGGCGTCCTGCGCCGCCGGCTCTTGGGTGGAGGCGGTCGGAGGGCCGGGCTCCTCCTCGGGCGCCGCACCGCCGGCGGGCTTCCCGCGCAGGCGGGCGAGCAGCCGGGCGAACAGACCCGGCCGCGGTCCCGACGGCTCGGCCTCGGCGGCCGGCGGCTCGGCTT
>VAWY01000088.1:29834-36466 GCA_005888335.1 Actinomycetota bacterium | reverse complement strand
GCAATGTCGTCTGCTTCTTCCAAAGCGCGCGGAAGTTCAAAGCGAGGTACGCGACGTTCGGCTTCAGCGACAAGGCGAACCTCGACGAAGGCGCCATGTGGCCGACCTCCTTCGCGCTGAAGGGGCTGACCGCCGCCGAAGAGAAGAAGATCGCCGCTCTCGTGAAGAAAGCGGTGAGCTGAGGACTGAGCCTCACTGATCCACGGCTCGGTGCCGGGCCGGGACGGAGTGTCGGTCGACCAGGGCGCGATCCGCGTCTCGCGGCGGAGCAACCCGGTGAAGTACACCGGACTGCTCGACCCGATCCGCAAGGCGTTCGCGAAGGCCAACGGCGTGAAGCCGGCGCTGAATCGGCATAAGCCGACGAGATGCGCTCGCTGGGGCGCGAGCTTCCGGCGCCGGCTCACGCTGTCGGCACCGTTCAGGCCTGACACGCGGCCCTTCGGGGCCGTCTTGCTGGGCGTCCGGGAGAGAGGCACTCAAGCCGAGTGCAAGTGCGTCTCTCGTCTTCAGCGCGATCCGCGGCGCGGCGGCGCTGGCCGCCGGCGAGATCTCTGCGCCGGTGTCGCAGCAGGCCGCGGGCCGCGCTGCGAGCGCCTGCGCGCCGCGAGGCGGCGCGGGTAGCCTTCAGGCCCCGTGATCAGCACCAACCAGTTCAGAAACGACGGCGAACCGGATGGCGCTTGGCCAGCAGCGTCCGAGCCGCCGCATAGCGTTCAGCCGGAATGGCGAAGAAGTTCCGGGAGGTCCGCCGGGCGCTTCGCGCTGCAGGTTGGTCCCGGGTCCGCCAGTCGGGGTCTCACGAGATCTGGGCAAGCGCGGACGGCTCGCGCGTCGTCACTGTTGCCGGCAAGGACTCGGATACCGTCCCAGTAGGAACGCTCGCGGCGATGCGCCGCACGACCGGACTGGACGAGCTGCGATGAAGGACTACCTCGTCATCTACGAGCAGGCCGAAGACGGCGGTTGGGGCGCGCACTCCCCTGATGTCGAGGGCGTCTACGCGCTCGGGCGCACGCGCGAAGAGGTCGAGGCTCGCATGGTCGAGGCGCTGTCGGCCCACCTCGACCACCTCCGGGAACGTGGCGAGCCGGTTCCTGAGCCGCATACGGAGGCCGGACGAGTCGCGGCGTAGATCCGTATAAAACTGCTGATTTGCAGGCAAAACCTTGATAAGCACCAACCAGTTCAAGAACGGCAACCACATCGAGGTCGAAGGCACCGTCTTCAAGATCCTCGAGTTCCAGCACGTCAAGCCCGGCAAGGGCGGCGCCTTCGTGCGCACGAAGCTGCGCCGCGCGCAGGACGGCGCCGTGATCGACCGGACCTTCCGCGCCGGCGAGAAGTTCCGGGCCGTGCGCACCGAGGTCCGCAAGATGCAGTTCCTCTACGCCGACGGGACCGATGTGCACTTCATGGACAGCTCCAGCTACGAGCAGCTGGCGATCCCGGAGGCGGCCGTCGGGGACGCGCTGCGCTGGACGAAGCCCAACGACGAGGTGGACGTGCTGTTCATCGACGAGCGGCCCAGCGGCGTCCAGCTGCCGGCGTCGGTCGAGCTCGAGGTCACGCAGACCGACCCGGGCCTGCGCGGGGACACGGTGTCGGGCGGCGGCAACAAGCCGGCGACGCTCGAGACCGGCGCGACGGTGCAGGTCCCGCTCTTCGTCACCGTCGGCGACCGCGTGAAGGTGCAGACGGAGACGGGCGACTACATCTCGAGGGCATAGCGCCGCCATGGCGCGCCGCTCCGAACAGCGACGGGCGGCGGCCTTCGCCCTGTACCAGAGCGAGGTCACCGGCCGGCCGCTCGAGGACACGCTGCCGCGCGACGCCTCGCTGTTCACCCGCTCCCTCGCGTACGCGGCCGAGGATCGCCAACCAGAGCTCGACGAGCAGATCGCTCGCCACGCTCAGGGCTGGACGCTCGAGCGCATCGCCCCGCTGGAGAAGGCGATCATGCGCACCGCGCTCATCGAGATGCTCCATCCGGACGCCGTGCCCGCCGACACGCCGATCCCGCCGGAGGGCGCGATCGAGGAGGCGGTCAAGACCGCGAAGACCTATGCCGCAGCCCAGGCGGCCGGGTTCGTGAACGGCATCCTGGCCGCGGTGCTGCGGGAAACCCGGCAGAATCAGCCGCGGTGAGCGCTCCCGACACGCTCGACGACCTCATCGGCCGCCTCGAGCGCGCGGCCGAGCAGCTGCGCTCTGGCGAGCTCTCGCCCGACGCGGCGGCGACGCTGGTCGAGGACTGCGCCGCGCTGGCCGCCGAGGCCGGCGCCGAGCTGGACCGCCGCGTGCGCGCCGCCGGGCAGGAGCCGCTGCCCGGCCAGGACTCGCTGCTCTAAAGCGCTACAGCTCCGCCGCGGCCGGCGGCGTGGCGGTGCGCAGCCAGAAGTCCCGGATGGCCCGCGCCGCCTCGATGAGCGCGTCGAGGCCGATCGGCTTGCGCACGTAGGAGTTGGCGTGGTTCTCGTAGGCGAAGGCGATGTCCGAGGGCGCGGACGACGTCGTCAGCACGATCACCGGGATCGTGTGCAGGTCGGGGTCCGCCTTGAGCTCGGCGAGCACCGCCCGGCCGTCCTTGCGCGGCAGGTTCAGGTCGAGCAGCACGAGCCCGGGCCGCGGCCCCTCGCCGCGCAAGCGCGCCAGCGCGTCCTCGCCGTCGCCGACCCGCTCGATCACGTCGTGCACGGCGACCTGGCGCAGCGCCTCCTGGATGAGCAGCGCGTCGGCCTGGTTGTCCTCGACGAGGAGGATGCCGTTCACGCCGGCACCCCGACGGGCGGACGCGCGGCGCCGACCGCGGCGGGCAGCGTGAACGAGAACACGCTCCCCCCGCCGGGCGCCGGCTCGACCCAGATCTGGCCGCCGTGACCCTCGACGATGCGCTTGGCGAGCGCGAGGCCGATCCCCGTCCCCGGGTAGGCGTCGACCGCTGTCGCGCACCGAGATGCGCCATGAGCGCCCATCGCGCGCGGCCGAGATCTGCACCTCGGGCGCGACGTCGGGCGCGGTGAACTTGACCGCGTTGGAGACCAGGTTCTGCAGGACCTGGGCGATCTGGCCGCGCTCGCCGCGGACCGTCGGCAAGGGCTCGTGGGTGACACGCGCCTCGCGGTCGCGCAGCGCGGGGGCGAGCCAGTTGAGCACGTGGCGGAGGACGTCCTCGAGGTCGACGTCCTCCTCGCGCAGCGGCTCGCGTCCGACCCGCGAGTAGACGAGCAGGTCGTCGATGAGCTGCTGCATGCGCTCCACGCCGGCGGTCATGTGGGCGATGAACTCGTCGGCCTCGTCGTCCAGGCGGCCCTCGTAGCGCGAGCGAAGCAGCTGGCTGAAGCCGGCGACCGTGCGCAGCGGCTCGGAGAGGTCGTGCGACGCGGCGTACGCGAACTGCTCGAGGTCGGCGTTGGAGCGCTCGAGCTCCCGCGCGCGGATCTCGAGGTCGCGGCGGTTCGCGTCGAGCTCGGCGTTGGCCGCCATCAGGCGCCGGATGAGCAGCGCGACCGTCGCCAGCGCCCCGGCGGCCAGGGCGAGGATGACCCACGGCGCCCAGCGCTCCAGGCCCGAGACGCTCGAGTAGAGCTCGCGCTCGGGGGCGGCCACGACGATCTTGAGCGGCGTGCGCGGGATGGGGGTGGAGGCGACGAAGACCTTGCCGATCGCGCTGTCGTAGCTGCCGCGCCCCGCCAGGCCCGCGCGCACCACGGCGCGGCCGGGCGCCGGGCGACGCCCGCGCGGGTCGGCCGCGCCGAGCGACATCCCGTTGGCGTCGAGGACGAACGCCGTGCTGCCGCGCAGCGTCGGCAGCGGACGCAGCGTGCCGCTGAGGAAGTCGACGTACACCTTGGACGACTGGCCCGTCACGAGCAGGCGAGGGCCGCGCGGCGCTCGGAAGGCGACCGCGGACTCGACGATGTCGGTGGGAGCGCGCCGCAGGACGTTCGAGATCGCGGATCCGGTGTGGAGCGCGGCGTCCATGAACGCCCGGTCGTGCGCGGTGCCCGCGGGCGCGCCCGCGGGGGTCTGGCTCGAGCGCCCGATCACCCGGCCCGAGGCGTCGAGCACGAACGCGTACGACGCGCCGCCCTGTGCGACCTGCCGGTCAAGCTGGGCGGAGGTGACCCGCGGTCCCGAGAAGCCCTGGGAGGCGTCGCGGCTGGCGGCGCTGAAGGCCACCCGCAGCAGCGCATCGACCAGCGACGCGGCGACCGTCGTGCGCTGGACGTAGCGCTCGCGCAGGTCGTGGCGCTGGTCGGACTGCGTCAGGCCGAGGAACCACGCCGACACGCCGAGCGCGCCGAGGGCGAGCACGGCGACAACGAGCGCGACGAGATGGAGCGGGGCGGCGCGCAGCCGCTTCACGGGCATCATCATCGACAACACCGGGTCCGATCGTAAAGCTCGCGGTTATCCTGCGCCGCCCTTGGGCACCGGAGGCTACCCCGACGACCTGCGTGCCCTCGTCGAGGACTACCTCGAGCGCCTGCGCTTCGCCGAGGAGCCCGCGACCGCCGGCCTGGAAGAGGCGATGCGCTACAGCCTGCTCGCGGGCGGCAAGCGGATCCGCCCCGTCCTCGCCCTCGCCACGGCGAAGGCGATCGGCCGCGCGCCGGCCTCGGTGCTGCCCTTCGCGGCCGCCGTGGAGCTCATCCACACCTACTCGCTCATCCACGACGACCTGCCCGCGATGGACGACGACGACCTGCGCCGCGGCCGGCCGACCAGCCACCGCGTCTACGGCGAGGACGTCGCGATCCTCGCCGGCGACGGGTTGTACGCCGAGGCGTTTCGCCACGTGCTGACCGTCCAGGAGGGCGAGCCGGCGCACGTCCTGGCCGCCATGGCGGAGCTCGCCGCCGCCACCGGGGTCAACGGCATGGTCGGGGGCCAGTACGTCGACGTCGCCGGGGAGATCGAGGACCTGCGCCGCCTGCACGAGCTCAAGACGGGGCGGCTGATCGGCGCGTCCGTCGAGGGCGTCCTGCTCCTCAGCGGCCGCGATCCCGCGCCCTTCCGGCCGTACGCCGCCGAGCTCGGCGTGCTCTTCCAGATCGTCGACGACATCCTCGACGTGACCGGCACCGATGCGGACCTCGGCAAGCGCCACGGCGCCGACGAGCGCCTCGGCAAGCGGACCTACGTCACGGAGTTCGGGCTCGAGGGAGCGCGTACCATGGCCCGGACGTCGCATGAGAAGGCCAGAGCCGCCCTGGCCGCCGCCGCCCCCGACGGCGCCGCCGAGCTCGAGCAGATCACCGACTTCATCGCCACCCGCACCTCATGACCCCCCGCCTCCTGGACCGGATCGACCGCCCGCAGGACCTGCACGGCCTGACCGAGGAGCAGCTCGTCCGCGTCGCCCAGGAGGTGCGCGAGCACATCATCGACACCGTGGGCGAGATCGGCGGCCACTTCGGCGCCAACCTCGGCACCTGCGAGCTGGCCGTCGCGCTGCACTCCGTGCTCGACTCCCCGCGCGACAAGATCGTCTGGGACGTCGGGCACCAGGCCTACCCGCACAAGGTGCTCACCGGCCGGCGCGACCAGCTGCCGACGATCCGCCAGTACGACGGCCTGGCGCCGTTCTGCAACATCCAGGAGTCCGAGCACGACATCATGGGCGCCGGCCACGCCAGCACCGCGATCGGGTACGCGGTCGGCCTCAAGGAGGCGATGCGTCTGCGCGGCGAGGCCGACGCCGCCAAGGTCGTCGCGGTCGTCGGCGACGGGGCCATGACCGGCGGCGTCGCCTTCGAGGCCGTCCACCAGGCGGGCGGCCTCGAGACGCCGATCGTCGTCGTCCTCAACGACAACGGCATGTCGATCGCGCCCAACGTCGGCGCGCTGTCGCGCTACTTCAACCGCGTGCGCATGAACCCCAAGCTCTACCGGGCGCGCGAGGACGTCGAGGAGGGCCTGACCCGGCTGCCCGCGGGCATCGGCGCCGCGTTCGAGCGCCTCGGGCCGCACCTCAAGGAGTCGATCAAGGCGTTCTGGGCGCCCGGGCTGTTCTGGGAGGAGCTCGGCTGGGCCTACATGGGCGTCTACGACGGCCACGACGTGCGCGCCGTGCGCGGCGCGCTGCGGGAGGCGCTGGACGCCAACCGCCCGGTCGTCGTCCACGTCGCGACCGTGAAGGGCAAGGGCTTCGAGCCGGCCGAGCTCGGCGGCTTGGAGGGCATGGAGAAGTGGCACGCGGCCAAGCCCAAGTCGATCGCCAACCGCGCGCCGACGACGTTCAAGCGCGGCGCCGCCAAGCCCGCGCCGCCGCAGTACACGGCGGTCTTCGGCGAGGCGATGGTCGCCGAGGCGCGCCGCGACCGCCGCGTGGTCGGCATCACCGCCGCCATGAACACCGGGACGGGGCTCGACCACCTCCAGAAGGCGCTGCCCGAGCGCTACTTCGACGTGGGGATCGCCGAACAGCAGGCGGTGCTCTTCGCCTCCGGGCTGGCGCTCGAGGGCGTCAAGCCGGTGTGCGCGATCTACTCGACGTTCCTGCAGCGCGCGTTCGACCAGATCGTCCACGACGTCTGCCTGCAGCGCCTCAACGTCGTCTTCGCGATGGACCGCGCCGGGCTGGTCGGCGACGACGGGCCGACGCACCACGGCGCCTTCGACATCGC